>CALFNB010000595.1 GCA_937902425.1 uncultured Acetobacteraceae bacterium
AGAGGCCCGCCCACCTGCACCGCACGCACCGGCCGGCCGGACCGTGTGCCGCCGCCGATATCATTGACGATCTCGCCCAGTGTCAGACCGAACCCGGCTTCGAACAGGCCACCGTACTTCACATTGCCGGCGAGCTGGATTGGCATCGTGCCGCGTGACCGGCCGAAGCCGATCGCCTGATACGCCTCCGGTCCGTCGCACAGGATCACCGGCACGCTGGCGAGGGTAATAACGTTGTTGATGACCGTGGGTTGCCCGAACAGGCCCTTGTGCGCGGGTAACGGCGGCTTCGCGCGCACCTGGCCGCGGCGGCCCTCCAGGCTCTCCAACAGCGAGGTTTCCTCGCCGCACACATAAGCGCCCGCGCCGACCCGCTGCTCGATGTCGAATGCCGCGCCCAACACGCCGGCCGAGCGGGCAATGGCGAGCGCCGCATCGAACGTGGCGATCGCGTGCGGATATTCCGAGCGTGTGTAAACGTAGCCTTTCGACGCACCCACCGCGAAACCGGCGATCGTCATGCCCTCGATCAGGCAGAACGGATCGCCTTCCATCAGCATGCGGTCGGCGTAGGTACCCGAGTCACCCTCGTCGGCGTTGCAGACGATGTATTTGCGAGCCCCTTTGGCGTCCCCTGGGGCGTCCCCTGGGGCGTCGGCGGTGGTCTTCCACTTGATACCCGCCGGGAAGCCCGCGCCGCCGCGGCCGCGCAGACCCGATTTCAGCACGGTATCGATCGTGGCCGCCTGGCCGATCGATCGCGCGCGCTCCAGGCCCGCCAGGCCGCCGTGCGCGCGGTAATCCGCCAGCGACAGCGGGTCGATCACGCCGCATCGGGAGAATGTCAGGCGGGTCTGGCGCGCCAGGAACGGCAATTGCTCGGGCGCGCCGAGACGCAAGGCGTGCACGCCGCCGGTCAGCAGGCCGGACGCCAACAGGCCGGGAACGTCACCGGCGGCGACCGGGCCGTAGGCGATGCGGCCGGCTTGGGTCTCCACCTCGATCATCGGTTCGAGCCAGAACAGGCCGCGGGACCCCGTACGCACGACCGTCGCGTGCGGCGTCAACGCCTTCGCCACGGCGTCGGCACCCAGAGCCAGCGCGGCCGCGTCGCGTGGAACGAAAACCCTGGTCAAGACAGCGTCTCCAACGCCATGTCGACCCGCGCGGGGTCCAGACGCGCCAACGGCTGACCGTCCAGCAACGCCGCCGGACCGATCGCGCACAAGCCCAGACAGAAAACGGGTTCCAATGTCACGGCACCATCCGATGTCGTCTCGTGCCAGGCGATGTTCAACCGCCAGCGCACATGATCGGCCAGGGATTCACCGCCAACGGCCTGACAGGCTTCGGCGCGGCAGAGACGCAGGACATGGCGGCCGGGCTTGTGGCGGCGATACTCGTGATAAAAACTGACGACGCCGTGCACCTCGGCGCGGGTGACGTTCAGGGCATGGGCCAGCAACGGCACCGCTTCGGCGGGAACATGACCGAACGCGGCCTGCAGGTCGTGCAGAATGGGCAGGGTCGCGCCGGCTTCACCGATACGTGCCGCGATGATCGCCTCGGCACGGTCTTCACTCCATGGTTCGTAGTCGGCCAATCACTCCTCCTGGCACGCTTCCGCGAGATTTCGTCCACGTTACACTAACGCTGGCGTGGGCCCAACCCGCCATGCGGCGGGGACTGGTGTCTGGGTATGAGGAAGCGCGAGGGCTCCGCCCTTCGAACCCGCCAGGAGGCAGCGCCTCCTGGCGGGTTCCAGGGCGAAGCCCTGGCGGGCTTCAACTCACCCGTGACTCCCGCGGCCAGCTTCGCTACGAGTCGCCCTCTTGAGCACAACCTGGAACCCGACCGCAGCCATGGCCAGCAGCAACGACATCCGCGCCACGTTCCTCGACTACTTCGCCCGCAACGGGCACCAGGTGGTCGAGAGCTCGCCTTTGGTCCCGCGCAACGATCCGACGTTGATGTTCGCCAACTCGGGCATGGTGCAGTTCAAGAACGTATTCACGGGCCAGGAGCGGCGGCCCTACATCCGCGCCACCTCATCGCAGAAATGCGTGCGCGCCGGCGGCAAGCACAACGACCTCGACAACGTCGGCTACACCGCCCGCCACCACACCTTCTTCGAGATGCTGGGCAATTTCAGTTTTGGCGACTACTTCAAGGACGCGGCGATCCCTTATGCCTGGGAATTGCTCACCCGCGATTTCGGCCTCGACAAATCCCGCCTGCTGGTCACCGTCTTCAACGAGGACGCCGACGCCGCCGCGATCTGGAAGAAGGTCGCCGGCCTGCCCGAGGAGCGTATCATCCGCATCGCCACCTCGGACAATTTTTGGCGCATGGGCGACACCGGCCCGTGCGGCCCGTGCAGTGAAATTTTCTATGACCACGGCCCGGGAATTCCCGGCGGGCCGCCAGGTTCGCCGGAGGAAGACGGCGACCGCTTCATCGAAATCTGGAACCTCGTGTTCATGCAATTCCTGGAGGACCCGCCCGGCACGCGCGTGCCGTTGCCGCGGCCCTCGATCGACACCGGCATGGGGCTGGAACGGTTCGCCGCGATCCTGCAAGGCAAGCACGACAATTACGACACCGACACGCTGCGCGCGCTGATCCTGGCCAGCGCCGAGGCCACCGGCCAGGATCCGGACGGCCCGCACAAGACCAGCCACCGCGTCATCGCCGACCATCTGCGCAGCTCCGCGTTCCTGATCGCCGATGGCGTGCTGCCGTCGAACGAGGGCCGCGGCTACGTCCTGCGCCGCATCATGCGCCGCGCCATGCGCCACGCCACGATGATGGGCGCGCGGGAGCCGGTGATGTACCGGTTGGTCCCCGCTTTGGTCCGCCAGATGGGCGCCGCGTATCCCGAACTGGTCCGCGCCGAGCCGCTGATCGTCGAGACCTTGTTACTGGAGGAAACTCGCTTCAAGCATTTGCTCGAACGCGGGTTGCACTTGTTGGCCGAGGAAGTTTCCCGGATTGGCGACGGTCAGCCGTTACCGGGTGGGGTGGCGTTCCGGCTGTACGACACGTTCGGCTTCCCATTGGACCTGACCCAGGATGCCTTGCGCGAGCAAGGCCGCACGGTGGACCTCGCCGGCTTCGAGTCCGCCATGGCCGAGCAACGCGCCCGCGCCCGCGCCGCATGGGCTGGCTCCGGCGAGGCCGCGACCGAGCGCGTCTGGTTCGAAATCAAGGAGCGCGTCGGCGCCACCGAGTTCCTCGGCTATAGCACGGAAGCGTCGGAGGCCGTGGTGCTGGCCATCGTCGCCGGGGGTGTCCCGGTGCCGGAAGCCGCCGCGGGGACCGAGGTCGCCCTGGTGCTGAACCAGACACCGTTTTACGGCGAAAGCGGTGGCCAGGTCGGTGATACCGGTGTGATCTCGGGGGCCGACGGCTTACGCGTCCGGGTGACCGATACGCAAAAGAAACTTTCCGATTTGTTCGTGCATCTCGGCATCGTCGAGAGCGGGGTGGTCCGCGCGGACGCCGCGGTCGTCGCCAACGTCGATCATGCGCGACGCACGGCGATCCGCGCGCACCACTCCGCCACGCATCTGCTGCATGAGGCGTTGCGGCGCGAACTCGGCACGCATGTGGCGCAAAAGGGCAGCCTGAACGCGCCCGACCGGCTGCGCTTCGACGTCAGCCAGCCGCGCCCGATCACGGCCGATGAACTGACCCGGGTCGAGGCCGTGGTGAACGCGCGCATCCGGGAAAACTCCGAGGTCACGACACGGCTGATGACGCCCGAGGCGGCGGTGGAAACCGGTGCGATGGCGCTGTTCGGCGAGAAATACCCCGAAGAAGTCCGGGTCGTTTCGATGGGTGCCGGAAAGGGCAACAAGCAGGCCTGGTCGATCGAACTCTGCGGCGGCACGCATGTGCGGCGGACCGGGGATATCGGCTACTTCCGGATCGTTTCGGAAGCGGCGGTCGCGGCCGGCGTGCGCCGGATCGAAGCGGTGACCGGCGCCGCCGCGGAAGCCCAGGTGTTGGAGACCCAAAGCCGATTGAACGAAGCCGCCGGCGTGCTGCGCGCCGCACCCGCCGACGTGCCTGAGCGGGTCGTTTCGCTGCTGGACGAACGCCGCAAGCTGGAGGCAACCATCGCCGATCTGCGGCGGCAATTGGCGACCGGCGGGTCCTCGGCCGCGGTGGAGCAGGTGAACGGGATCGCATTGTCCGCCCGCGATATGGGCGAAACGCCGGCGCGCGACCTGAAGGGCCTCGCGGAGGCGATCGGCAAACAGATGGGCTCCGGCGTGGTGGCGCTGGTGTCCTCGGCCGAGGGCAAGGCGAGCATCGTGGTCGGGGTGTCGGCGGATCTGGTCGGCCGGGTAAACGCGGTGGACCTGGTGCGCAAGGCCGCGTTGGCCGTCGGTGGCAAGGGCGGCGGCGGCCGGCCGGAGATGGCCCAGGCGGGCGGGCCGGACGGCGGGAAGACAGCGGACGCGCTGGCGGCGGTGCGGGCGGCGTTGGTGTAACGGGCGTCACCATTGATGCGAACTGACAGGGTCCTGGTAATGCGATATAGCGTCTTCGCGGTCCTGGAGTGCTGACATGGCCAACATCGCCGCCGATCCTGGTGTGGACCTCCGTATGTCGCGCGAGGAATACCGGCGCTGGGCGGAGCAGCAACCGACCGGCCACTTCGAGCGCATCGATGGTGTCGTGGTCGCGATGGCGCCTGAACGGGCCAGTCACGCTGACCGGAAGGCGCTGGTGTGGCTCGCCCTGCGGCAGGCTGTCACCGCCACCGGATTGCCCTGCCATGTCTACCCCGACGGAATGACCGTTGAGGTTGGCGACAACGACTTCGAGCCGGATGTCGTATTGCACTGTGGCGAGCGATTGCCGGGTGACGCGATCGTGGTGCCCGATCCGCTGATCGTCGTCGAAGTCCTGTCTCCAACCACGCGAGGCGACGACCTGACCCGCAAGCTGGTCGCGTATTTTCGCGTACCGTCGGTGCGGCACTATCTGGTATTTTGGGCAGACCGGCCGCAGGTGCTGCATCATCGGCGTCAGGACGATGGCGAACGAATCGAAACGCGGGTGTTGACTTCCGGCGAAATCCGGCTGGATCCACCAGGCATCACGATCACCGTTGAAGGAATCTACGCCGAGTAGGCCGTTTCCCGACAGGTTCTGACTTTTCATCAAGCCACCGGCCCGGTCGTCTCATTCGGCGGGCCGGCCTCGGCCGACACTCAAGTAAATTCTTGACTGTTCTCCGGCACACACCCCTATGGTCAAGCGAATGCTTAACCATCAACCTTCGCTCGACCGTGTCTTCCACGCCCTCGCCGACCCGACCCGGCGCGCCATCGTCGAACGTCTCGCTCTGGGCCAGGCGCCTGTCAGCGAACTCGCCAAACCTCTGACGATGTCGCTGGCCGCGGTCGTGCAACACATTCAGATCCTTGAGCAGAGCGGGCTCGTCGTCACCCACAAAGCCGGTCGGGTCCGCACCTGCCGGATCGAGCCACGGACGCTTCAGGCCGTCGAAACCTGGATCGCGCAACGCCGCGGCCTCTGGGAGCGGCGGCTCGACCGACTGGGCGAGCTTCTCGCCGAACCAGCGCCAGCCACCGAAGCAGCAAAGGACACACCATGACCCCGCCACCCATCGCGCCCATGGCGGCTTCTCGATCGAGCGTCGGTATGCCGCGCCGCCCGCGCGCGTGTTCGCCGCTTGGTCGAATATCGAGACCAAAGCAAAGTGGTTCATCGGCCCGGAAAAATGGACACAAATCCGGCGCGAGCAAACATTCGAACCCGGCGGCAGCGAAATTCTCCATGGGCAGTTCGCCGGCGGCCCGGCAACGAATTACGTCGCGCGATTTCACGAAATCGTCGAAAACGAACGCATTGTCTATGTCTACGACATGCACATTCGCGGCAAGCATCATTCGCTGTCGCTCTCGACGGTCGAGATCGCTCCGGCTGATGGCGGAACGCGCCTCGTTTACACGGAGCAGATCGCCTGCCTCGATGGCACGAACGGGGCCGAAGGCGCCGCCGCCCGTGAACACGGTGTCGGCTGGCATCTGGACAATCTGGGGGACATGCTGCGTCGCGCCGCGTGATCGGCGAGGGGTCCGCTACTTACCTGCTTTCTCCACCGCCACGAAATCAATCGCGGTCAGGAACTGCTTCAACACGTCTTCCGGCTGACCCCTGCCTTCGACCCGAACCAGGATCCGGTCCCCGACAATGGTCGTGTACGCGCCGTCGTCTTTCATGTAGAGAGTTCGCCGGCCGTTCACGATCAACGTCCGCATGCCGCTCATCGCCGCGATACCGCTCGATGCGAACGCTGATACCGCCTGCAACAATGGCGAGTCCGCGAGGATCGATACCTTCACCGTGGCGTCGCCTTTGCGGTACTCCCGCGACGCGCCGGTGCCGCCTCCCGCCATCGCGAGGCCGGCCGCGATGGTTTCCACGTCGTCCGCGGCCCACCCGGCGGGCGCGGCGGGCAGCAGAGCACCGTAAACGTCCGCCCGACTCTGCCGCATCAGATTGAGCGCCGCCTCCAGGCCAGCCATCGCCGTCGGCAGGTCCTTGCGGCCATAGGCGGTCAACGCCTCATTGATCTGATCGGTCACGTCGTCGGCCCATGCGGGCAGTATCGGCACACTGGCGATCAGCAGCCATAGCGTCATTACGCGGAGCTTCATCGTCTGGATTGCCTCGGCAGCCTCACCATCCCGGCACGGATCGTGACGGAAATCATCGACGTTTCACTTCAGTTGGTCAGCGACCTTCGCGAGGCCCGCACTGGCGCAAGCCTCATCCTTGTCGCCGCCCGGCGCGCCACCGACGCCAACGCCGCCCAACACGTCGTTGCCAATCTTGATCGGCACACCTCCCGCGAGCGCGAACACGCCCGTGAGATCCTTCAATCCCGCCGCGCCCGGATTGGCGGTCAGCGTGGCGAACGCCGCGCTGGTCATGCCGAACGTCGCCGAAGTGAAGGCCTTGCGCCGCGATGATTCAGCCGTGTGCGGACCGGCCGTCGGATCGCGGACGAACGCCAGCAGATTGCCACCACGATCGACCACGGCGGCCGAGACTTTGTAGCCATCCTTCTGGCATTGCGCCAACGCGCCGATCACCATCGCATTCGCCGCATCCGCCGTCAGCAGCCTACTGGGCATTACGCCCTGCGCCGACGCGCCCGAGGCAAACCCGAGACTGGCCAGCGCCGCGACAATCCCGAAACGAACAAGCATTGAAAATTCTCCTTAAACGATTTATCGCGCCACCGCCTGATACGCGGCGATGCAGGCGACATCGACGATCTGGCTGACCGAAGCATCCATCGGCACGATCTGCACCGGCCGCTCCATGCCGATCAGCAACGGTCCGATCGTCGTTCCGCCACCAAGGTGGTGCATCAGCCGCGCGAGGATGTGCGCCGAGTGCAGACCCGGCATCACCAGCACGTTCGCATCCCCGGTCAACCGGCAGAACGGATACAGCGCGCGGATCGATGCTTCCATCGCCACATCCGGACTCATTTCACCATCGTATTCGAAATCGACATTTCGCCCGTCCAGGATCTTCACCGCCTCCAGCATCGGCGCCACCCGGTCATGCGCCGGATCGCCAAATGTCGAATGCGATAGCAGCGCCACTCTGGGCTCGTGCCCCAGCAGCTTCGCCGCCCGCGCCGCGCCGACGACGATATCCGCGAGTTGCTGGGCGTCGGGGCGGAAATGGACCTGCGAGTCGGCGATAAAAATCGTTCGCCCGTGCGGTCCGAGCATCAGGGTCAGACCAAACGCGATGTGGCCCGGCGCCGGCCCGATCGCATGCCGCACGTCGTCAAGACACACCGATGTGGAGCGCGTCAGGCCGGTGACCATCGCGTCCGCGTCTCCGGTCGCGACCATGCAGGCGGCGAATACGTTGCGATCCTGATTGACCATCCGCTGACAATCGCGCCGCAGGAATCCCTTGCGTTGCAGCCGTTCATACAGAAAGTCGGTATATTGGGGGTTGGCGCCGGACAGGCGGGCATTGTGGATTTCAATCCCGTCCATTTTGCCAAGACCCAGGCTGGCGAGGGTGGCGAGAACGCGATCCTCGCGGCCGATCAGAACCGGCCTGCCATAGCCCGCGTTGCGATAGGCGACGGCGGCGCGGACGACCTTTTCCTCTTCGCCTTCGGCGAACACGACCCGGCACGGATCCTTGCGCACCCGTTCCATGATCGCATCCAACGCGCCCGCGGTCGGATCCAGCCGGCCCGACAGATCGCGCGCATAACGGTTCAGATCGACGATCGGTTTCCGCGCGACACCGGACTCGATCGCCGCCCGCGCCACCGCGGGTGGGATCCGAGTGATCAATCGAGGATCGAACGCGTTCGGAATGATGTATTCCGGCCCAAACGTCAGCCGCCTGCCGGAGGACGCGGAATACACCTCATCCGGCACGTCCTCGCGCGCGAGTTGCGCCAGTGCCTCGGCGGCGGCGATCTTCATTGGCTCGTTGATCGTGCTGGCGCGCACGTCCAGGGCACCTCGGAAAATATAGGGAAAACCGAGAATGTTGTTCACCTGATTGGGATAATCGCTGCGGCCGGTGGCGATGATCGCGTCGGGCTTGGCGGCGCGCGCTTCCTCCGGGGTGATTTCCGGGTCTGGATTGGCCATGGCGAAAATGATCGGCTTCGCCGCCATCCGCCGCACCATGTCCTGGGTCAGCGCGCCTTTGATCGACAGGCCGAACGCCACGTCGGCGCCTTCCAGCGCCTCGGTCAGGGTCCGCGCCTTGGTTTGCACCGCATGGGCGGATTTCCACTGGTTCATGCCCTCGGTGCGGCCCTCATACACGACGCCTTTGGTGTCGCAGAGCGTCACGTTCCCGGGCCGCATGCCCATGGCTTTCAGCAGTTCCACGCAGGCGATGGCGGCGGCGCCGGCGCCGTTCACCACGAGTTTCGTTTCGCGCAGCTCGCGGTTGGTCAGATGGCAGGCGTTGATCAATCCGGCGGCGACGACGATGGCGGTGCCATGCTGGTCGTCGTGGAACACCGGGATGTCCATGAGCTCGCGCAGCCGCTGCTCAATCACGAAGCATTCGGGCGCCTTGATGTCTTCCAGATTGATGCCGCCGAAGCCGCGCAGGAATTTCACGGCGTTGACGAATTCATCGACATCCTCGGTGCCGATTTCAAGATCGATGCCGTCGATATCGGCGAAGCGCTTGAACAGCGCGATCTTGCCCTCCATCACCGGTTTCGATGCGATCGCGCCCAGATTGCCCAGACCGAGAACGGCGGTTCCGTTTGAAATGACCGCCACCATGTTGCCTTTGGCGGTGTAGTCGTACGCCAGCGACTCATCGCGCGCGATGCGCAGACACGGTTCGGCGACGCCGGGCGAATACGCCAACGACAAATCCCGCGCCGTAACGATCGGCTTGGTGACGCGGATTTCCAGCTTACCGGGCCGGCCGCTGGCATGCATGGCCAGGGCTTCCTCAGCCGAGACATGCGCGGTTCTGGTATCGGTGCCGCCGTCGGCCATGGCGTTTCTCCTCGTATTACTTGGGCCAGGCATCATGCGCGAGGTCGCGTGGGACTGGAAGGCCCCTCATCGGCCAGAACTCCTCGACCACACCCTTGCGGAGTCCTGACGAAATTGCGAGGCTGGCTCAAGAGTGGGACTGCCGTCTCGATGAGGCAGGTGATCCGGTTGGCCGGGGGGTCAGAAAGATGATGCGAAAGATCGTGAGGCACATTTGGCTCGGCAGCCGTGAGGTCCTCACGACTTCCGTGGTGGCCGGAATCATCGTCGCAGCGACCGGTGTCACACCAGATCACCTGATGGCGTCCATGGTGCATCAGCTGAGAATTCCTCCTGATATTTTGCATCTGTGGTCCACGAAAATCGATCTTCGCTGGGTTCTGCTTGGCGCCGGGTTGACTCTGGTTGTCGGCGACGTTGCCTGGAGGCGAACGCGGCCGCCGGTGGTTTCGGAGGCGGGGCCAGTCGCCGCGGCACCGACATTGCCGGGAAAGCCTTCGATCGCCGTGTTGGCGTTCACCAACATGAGCGGCGATCCGGAACAGGAATATTTCTCGGACGGCATCGCCGAGGACATCACCACGGCGCTGTCACACGTTCATTGGCTGTTCGTAATAGCACGGAATTCGAGCTTCACCTTCAAAGGCCACGCTGCCGACATCAAACAGGTCAGCCGTGAACTTGGCGTACGCTACGTGCTGGAAGGCAGCGTACGCCGCGCCGGCGACCAACTGCGAGTCACGGCGCAGCTGATCGACGCATCATCTGGCGCAAATGTCTGGGCTGAGCGCTTCGATGAAACGATCGCCAACATCTTCGCCATTCAGGACGGCATCACTCTGGCGGTGGTCAATGCGATCGCGCCGGTGATCCAGCACTCCGAGCAAACCCGGGCACTGCGAAAAAAAACTGAATTCCTCGATGCCTGGGAAGCGCTTTACAGAGGCCAGTGGCATTATGTGATGAACACGCGAGAGGGCAACGAGTCCGCGCGTGAGTTCTTCAAGCAGGCCATTAAGCTTGATGCGGGTTTCGCGGCGGCGTACGTGGCTTTGGCCTGGACCTACGCGGATGACGCGACGATATTCCTGACCCGGTCGTTGGCGGAAACAGCCCAGTTGTGCGAACCGCTGGTGGCGCGGGCGTTCGCTCTGGATCCGCAAAATGAGGACGTGCAGGTCGCGATTGGCTTCACGCGGTTCGGCAACGGAGATCTCGCGGCGGCCCAGATATTGGCCGAGCGCGCGCTTGAGCGAAATCCAAATTGCGTGGGCGCGTACCGACTTAAAGGCATTGCGATGGTGTTCTCCGGCCAACTCGACGAGGGACGGCGAGTTCTCGAGGCGGCGCTGCGACTCAATCCGAACGACCCGCGGAACAGCTGGACCCTTAATCATCTCGCGGTCGCGGCTTACCTTCGGGAGGACTACAAAGAGGCGGCTGATTTGTGTCGACGCGCGTTACGAATGAGCAACAAGGAAAATGGTGCGTACCGTTGGCTGGTGGCGGCATTGGGGCAGCTTGGGGAATTGGTCGAGGCTCGGCAGGTGATTGACGCCGTCACAAAGGCATTCGCACCGGTTTCCTTCGACGAATACGCCACCCGCCGCCTGCCCTGGGCGCGCGAACAAGATCAACTGCACATGCTCGAGGGTTTACGCAAGGCGCGCGGGGAAGCCTGACCCGCCCCATAATGGGCGCAAGCGCCTGTTTGGTGCCCGTGGCTCTCAGGCATATGGTCCGAATGCCGATTTACCACATGTGCTGGTTTCCGGCGCCGGAACTCAGTCGGACTCAAAAACGATGTTCGAGAAGCAGGCCGATTGTGTGGCTGTATTGCGCGCCGGTCCTCGCGTTCAGACCGCCGCCGCTTCCAAGATCACTCGGAGCGATTCGTATCAGTTGATAAATGATGCCGATATTATCACTTTGGGTAAATCGATACTCCAGACCGGCGACAATATCCAGCGCCAGGCCCACGGCACTGCTCACGGTTCCGATCGGAAGTGGAGTTCCCAGCACTGTGGTCGATTGCAACGATGCCTTTGATACCGCGAACCCGATGCCGCCACCGACGATCGGCACGAAGGAATGGCGGGTACCAAAGGGTGTAACGATACCATTCAATAAAAATATACCTGTACTCACGTCTCCCTTGACCGAGCTTGAGGTCGCGAACGTACCCAACGGGGGAACCGTGAAGTTTCCTTCAAAGCGATCAATGAAATTATGTGAATATCCCGCCTGCGTGGAAATACCGAGATGGTCATTAACACTGTAACTTGCAAAGAGGGAGACACCGGGGCCAGGCCGGAACCTGAGTGTTCCTGATGCCGCCAGCGGGATTCCTTGCAAGGTTCCCGTCGCCCGGAAGCTGGTATTCTCGGGAAAGAACCCGCCGAGGCCAATACCGACGTAAATGTCGCCTGGCGCCGGCAAAGAAACCGCAGACTGCGCCATGGCGGACCCGATGCATACGGGGGCGACAAACGCGACCAGGATGATCAATAATCGTGTCGAACGCCGTATCATCGCCTTGCTCCCCTTCCAGGTTCGGTTTATTCATCGTCGAACAGAACTTCGTGAAACGATCGGGTCGTTCTGTCAAGGTGACGCTTGCCCCACAATTCCCGAACAGATCGCCGACCGTGTTGGAGTATGGCCGATCCGGCGGTCCTCGGGTTCAACTCGGTCCAGGGAATCGGATTGATCATCTCCGTTGTTTGTCTGTTTGCACGGATGACGAGTCCCGCCGAGACGTTTTGCAACCGTCGCGAGTCGGGCGGCGGTCACGCGCGCATGGAGAGGCGTGCCGATCCTGACGGGCAGCGGGCGCGACGTGGTTTGGTTCGACCGGGCGGAGGTGGCGCTTCATCCGGCCGGGCCACAAGCCAGCGCCCGGATGGTTTGACGGGCGGTGAGGAAGGTTCTCAGCGCGTCGGCCCCCGCGCTGACGCGGATGATCAGTTGGCGGCCATGGCTGACGACGCGTCCGGCCAGACCGATCAGACGGAAGCGGAGCGCCCTCATCCGCGTCGTCGCCCAGCTTTTACCCAGTACCAGCCGCTTCATCGCGGCGTTCAGGTTCAATGCCAGGATCATCAACGCCCACCATGCCGCGTTGGCGCCAAACAGCCCGGACGGCAATTGTCCGCCGGCGAGATCGTTCTTCATCACGGAGTGAACTTCCTCGCTCTTG
>CALFNB010000596.1 GCA_937902425.1 uncultured Acetobacteraceae bacterium
TGCCTCGGCGGCATCGGATGGATTGCATCGATCAACCTGAAATGCAACACTTTCGGGTTGATCGTCAGATGGGGCGCGATCCTGTGGCCGTCGGCAAACAAACTCCGATCAGCCAACCAGATGCCAGATCAGGACGACCATGATCCGCGCGTCGCGCATTCCCGCTCGGCGGCCATGCGGCGGTCGGGAATGCGCTCCATGGATTGCTGTTGTTTCGTCTTTGCAACTTGACTTTAAACTCGCCGCGCACCCCAGAACAACGGAAATCCGTCCGGAACCCCATCGACCGTGTTCTGCCACGCCATCGGCTGATACCAGACGCCCAGAGGCAGATGCGGCACATCGATCCAGCATTGACGCTGAATGTCGGCGGCGATTTGCTTTTGCGACGCGAGGTCCGGGGCATCGACCCAGGCGGCGCGCAGTTCCTCGATCTTTGGGCTGTTGGTCCAGCCGAACCAGGCTTTGTCGCCATTCGTGCGCAGGAAATGCAGGGTCGGCGTTTGCATGTCGAGACCGTTCGCCGTGGTGCTCAACACGCTCCAGCCGCCCTTGTCGACCGGTTGCTTGCTTTCTCGCCGCACGATCGCCGTGCCCCAGTCCAGCGACTGGACTTCGACGTTCAAGCCGACACCGCGCATCATCGCCTCACTGACGTCGGCCATCGCCTTGCGGTAATGCGGATCGCTCGGCGCGAGCAGCACGACCTTCTCATTGTTGTAGCCGGCGTCCTTGATCGCGGCGCGAACCTTGGCGAGGTCACGTGGGCCGTTCAGCACCTCCATGCCCGCGTCGCTTGCCATGTCGGTGCCGGGCGTGAAGATTCCGACGCCGTCCTTCCACATGGTGGCGTCATCGCCAACGATCGCGGTCATATAGTCCCTCTGCACCACGGCACCCAGAAGCGCGCGCCGGATCGCGGCGTTGTTGAATGGCGGCTGCAGGTTGTTCATCTTCAACATTCCCAGCGTGCCATTGTGATCCTTGATCTCTACCCGGATTTTGCCGGTCTTCTTCAGCAACGGCAGCAGGTCCGCCACCGGCAGTTCCCACCAGTCCATCTCGCCCGCCTGCATCGCGCTGGCCGAGGTGCCGTCGTCCGGGCTGGTCACCCACTCCACCCGTTCAAAATGCACGACTTTTCCGCCGGCGGTCCAGCCGGTGCTGATCTCCTCGCGCGGCTGGTACCGCTCGAACTTCGTGTAGACCGCGCGGGCGCCGGACACCCACTCATCGGCCTTGAAGCGGAACGGGCCGCTGCCGACCATCTCGGAGACCGCTTTGAACGGGTCGGTTTTGGCCAGCCGCTCCGGCATCATCGCGCACATCGGCGTGGAGATTTTGCCCAGTGCGTAGGGCAGCAGCGCGAACGGCTTTTTCAGGCGGATTTCGATTGTCCGGTCGTCGGGCGCGGACATCTCATCGGTGCGCGCTTTCATCATCGACCCGACGCCATCGCGCACCGACCAGCGGGCGATCGAGGCGACGCAATCCCGCGCCAGCACTTTCTCGCCGTCGTGCCATAGCAGCCCGTCACGCAGTTTCAGTTTCCAACGCTTCCCGTCGTCCTCGACGGAAAAACCTTCCAGCATCTGCGGCTGCATCTGGGTGTTGCTGTCCATCCCGAACAGGGTGTCGAACACCATGTAGCCGTGGTTGCGCACGGTGTAGACCGTGTTGATGATCGGATCGAGGATGGTCAGGTCCGATTGCGGAATGAATTTCAATGGCGCGGCGGCCGCCCCGCGAGCGATGGCGGGGGCCGCCAAAGCGGCGCCGAGCCCGGCTGCGAATGTGCGGCGATTGATCATGAAGGTGTCTTCCCATTGTCACGGCCCGGTGCATCCGGGTCAGTTGATTAAGCACAGCGCCGCCCGCATCCCGTTATGGTGGTTCGGCGGCCCAAACGTTACCATGACTTGTTCTCGCCGTCATGGTCCCAGCAGCCGCCACCGCACGGTGCCATCCGCGTTCATCTTCTTGTATCCGCGTGCATCTGCGTTATCGTTCCTTGAGGACGTACATTACCGGCGTAACCTCGGCTTGACTCGTAAAGGAATTAACCGCGGATGCTCGCCGATGGTTTCTGTCAGGCACCAAACCCCACACGGCATATCAGACGATGTGTTACTGCTCCAACCAATCCTCGCTTTGCATTTCGTCAAGCCGCGACGCGGTTCGTTCGAACATCTTCGCGTTCTCGCCACGCCGGTAAAGCTGATCAGGCGAGGCATCCGCCGACGCGATCAATTTCACTCGCTGATCATACAGCGTATCGACCAAATTGATGAACCGCCGCGCCACGTCGTAGTTGTCGGGCGACATCCGAGGTATCCCATCCAGCACCAGCGTATGAAAACTTGTCGCGATCGCGAGATAATCACCCGGGCCCAACGCTGTTCCGCACAACGTGGCGAAGTCGAACCGAGCGACCCCCTCGGCGGCTTCCGGCACGACCAGCCGGCGGCCGGTGACCGTCAGCGTGACCGGATGGGACGTCACGCCTCCGGTCAGCGTAATGAACGCCTCATCCAGCGCGCGGCGGGAAAACGCATCGGCCGGCACGTACCAGGTGCGCATCCCGCGCATCCGCTCACGCCGGAAATCGCGGCCCACATCCATCATCACGACATCGAGCCGTTGCTTGATCAGTGCGATGAACGGCAGGAACGCGTCGCGGCCCGGCTGACCCTTGAACAAATCGTCCGGCGCGACGTTGGAGGTGGCGACGACCACGACGCCGCGGGCGAACAGCGCCTGGAACAGGCGGCCGAGGATCATGGCGTCGGCGATGTCGTTGACCTGAAACTCGTCGAAGCAGAGCAAAGCGGCCTCGCGTGCGATTGTGTCGGCCAACGGGGGAATTGGGTCGGTGCCATCCGGGTTGGCCCGCTTCCAGGTAAACACCCGAGCGTGCGAGGTTTGCATGAAGCGATGAAAATGGATGCGTTGTTTGCACGCCACCTCGGCGCTGGCGAAAAACAGGTCCATCAGCATGGACTTGCCACGCCCGACCTCGCCGACCAGATAGAGTCCCTTAGGCGTGCCTTCTGGCGCCAGGGGTTCAACCGGCTTGCGGCGCAGCAGCCTGCCGAGCAGGCCGTTTCCGGTCGGCCGTAATGGCGCTGGATCGTGGCCGCGCAGTGCCTCCCACAATTTCTGCAACCGCTTCGCCGCGTCCGCCTGCGACGGATCGGGCGCCAGCTCCCCACCGGCGACCATGGCGCGATAAGCGGAGAGTGGACCGGGACCCGAGGGAGCGGAATTGGTGACGTTCGTATCCATGGCAGCGCGGTCGGATAGCGCGTCCCGGCCTCCGCCGCTAGATTGATCCACCGGTTACAAGGAAACCCCGTGCCTCCAGACCCTCAGCACGACCCCCTGGCGCTCCTCCCCCATGTCGTCGAGGCGGTCCTCGCCGCCGGCCGCCTGGTCGCCGCCGAGTTCGCCCGCCCGGACGGGCCGCGTTTCAGCGATCACGTCACCGCGCCGCTCGATCACGAGATCGAGATGATCTTGCGCGACCGGCTACTCGCTCTGGTCCCGGCGCGCTTCGTCGGCGAGGAGGCGGGCGTATTGGAAGCACCCGCGAACGGCTATTGCTGGGTGGTCGATCCGCATGACGGCACGCGTGCATTCCTGGAAGGCAAGCGAGGCAGCGCCGTGTCGGTCGCCTTGCTGCGGCACGGCACTCCCATCCTCGCCGTCGTCTACGCCCCCACCAGCCCCGACCGCGGTCCGGACCTCATCAACTGGGCCGAAGGCGGCCCGATCTCCCGCAACGGCCAGGTGGTGACGATCGACCTGAGGCAGCGCGAACTGGCGGCGGGGGACGTGGTGTTCCTCAATCACGGGGCGTGGCAGCGGCCGGTCTGGCATGGCGCGGCCTGCGCGCCGGCGGGGTTCATGCCGTTGCCCTCGATCGCTTACCGGCTGGCGCGGATCGCGGTGGGGGACGGGATCGCCACGCTGACGCTGCGGCCGGTCAACGCGCTGGACATCGCCGCCGGGCATGCCCTGCTGATGGCGGCGGGCGGCGTGCTGCTGGCCGAGGACGGCATTCCGGTCACCTACAACGATCTGGGCGAGAGTCGGCCTTCCGCCTGTTTCGGCGGTGCGCCTCGCGTGGTGGATACGCTGCGGGCGAGGACGTGGCGGGGTAGCCAGGAACCCAGGAGAGAAGCGCGAGTGACGCTGAACTGGCCGCGGAAGGTGCCGGAGGCGATGCTGGACCGCGCCGCCGGGTGTCTGTTCGGCCTGGCGATCGGCGGCGATCTCGGACCAGACACCGAACTTGGCGTGATTATGGCGCGCGCCCTCGTGGGGCGGGCATCGTATGATCGCGCGGCGGTCGATGCGGCGGTTCAGGCATGGGTGGAGGCCGGCGGAAGGATTGATCTGGCGTCGCCGCTGGTTCGGGCGATTGCCATCGGAGTTTGGGCAAGTGATCCGGAAACAGCGGCGGCCACCGCTCGTCTGGATACCCCGGACAGGATGGACAGCCAGGACGTCGCCGCGCTGATCGCCGGTTGTATCCAGCATGGCGCACGCGATGACATCCAGCGTATTGCCGCGAATAATGGTCTCGCCGCGCAGCCCTGGAAGTCCGCTGCGTCCGCCGCGCATGCTGGCGCCGAGTTCGGGCGAAGTGTGTTCCCAACGCCTCAGGTCATGCGCGTTTTGACGTGGCGGCCGGAGGTGGGTCTTGGCGTGGCCCACCCGCGCCCCGAAATCTGCTGGACCGACGACCTGGTCGACCTGGCCGAGGCATTGCTGTGCCAGGGTCAACGTACCCTCTGACCCCGAGAGCCCGGATGATCGACCTGGACTACCAGAAACTCGCCGAGACGCCGGCTGCCGTGGAGCCGTTTCCGCACATCGTGGTGCCCGGCTTCGTGCCGCCCGACAGTCTGCGCGCGGTGCTGGCCGATCTGCCACGGTTGAACCGGCGCGGCTCGTTCCCTCCGGATTCGCTGCGGCTCGGGGCCGCGGTGCGCAACCTGGTCAGCGAGATGGAGGGTGACCTGCTGCGCGGCCTGATCGCCGCGTGCTTCGATCTGAACCTGGCGGGCGCGCCGACGATGCTGACGCTGCGCGGTTGGACCAGCGAGCGGGATGGCCGGATCCACCGCGACTCGACGGCGAAGCGGGTGACGGTGCTGCTGTATCTGAACCCGGAGACCGAGGCGTTCGGCCGCCAGGAAGGCTGCCTCCGCCTGTTGCGCGGACCCAACGACCTCGAGGACTATGCGATCGAGGTGCCGCCGGTGAATGGCACGCTGCTGGTGTTTCCGAACGTTGCAACGGCCTGGCACGGGCATCGCCGGTTCGTTGGCCAACGCTACAGCATTCAGTTGAACTACATGACGACGGACGATAAGGCGCGGAGCGAACTGCGGCGGCATCGATGGTCGGCCTTCGTTAAACGGCTGACGATGGCGGTGTGAGTGCGATTGACGAAACGCCTGGCTCCCGGTCGTGCACCATCGCCTGATCTTCTCCGTCCATGATCTTTTCAGTCATGGTCCGGCTCGACCGGATTATCTGTCTCAAAACAATGTGGCTCGCCAGATCCCGCGATCGAGCCGGGGATGATGTGATCGTGGCGGAACGCAACACGATGCTGGCTGGGACATGCCATCGCATGAAACACCGGCCCTCACGCCAAAAATAATTTCGCGAGCGTGCCGTCGGTTTACTATTTATTCGTGATCTCGGTTCACTACTCGGCCCCCACCAGACAGTTTTGCCGCCACGGGGGCCGCCATGGACGATTTGCTTGCCGATTTTCTGACCGAAACCAATGAGAATCTGGCGGAACTCGACGTTGCTTTGCTGGCGTTGGAGCGTACGCCGGGTGATGCCGCGACGCTGGGACTGATCTTTCGCATGGTGCACACGATCAAGGGCACCTGCGGTTTTCTGGGCCTGCCAAGGCTGGAGCGAGTCGCTCACGCCGCCGAGAACGTCCTTGGCCAGTTGCGCGACGGGAAGTTGTCCGCGTCGCCGGATATGGTCAGCCAGATACTGACGGCGCTGGACCGCATCAAAGCAATCCTGGCGGGGCTTTCCCAGTCCGGGGCCGAACCGGCGGGCGATGACGCCGTTCTGATCGCGGAACTGAATGCGACCGCGTCCGGCAAAGCGCCCGCGCAGGTGGCGGCAACTCCACCGCCGGCGCCCGCGCCAGTCGCGGTCGTGCCAGTCGCGGTCGTGCCAGTCGTGGCCGCGCCAGTCGTGGCCGTGCCAGCCCCGTCCCCACCGGTCATCGCGGTCGCATCGGAGATACCCGCCCCGCCTGAGCCGATCCCGGCGCCCGCGCCGCCAGTCAGCGCGGCGTCCGCTTCTGGGGCACCAGCCGGGGAACCCGCGGCGGGTCAGGGGATCACGGCCGCGCAAACCATTCGGGTGACCGTCGACGTGCTGGAAGACCTGATGACGCTGGTCTCAGAACTGGTGCTGACACGCAATCAGCTTCTGCAACTCGCCCGCATGCAGGATAACAGCGGCTTTACCGCGCCGCTGCAGCGGCTGTCGCACATTACCTCGGAATTGCAGGAAGGGGTGATGAAGACACGCATGCAGCCGGTCGGCAATGCGTGGAACAAATTGCCCAGACTGGTGAGGGACCTGTCGCATGACCTTAATAAGAAGATCGAGCTCACCATGCTTGGCGCCGATACTGAACTCGATCGGCAGGTGCTGGAGCTGATCAAGGACCCGTTGACTCACATGGTGCGCAACAGTGGCGATCACGGGCTGGAAAGCGCCGCTGAACGTCGCGCCGCCGGTAAGCCCGAGACCGGACGCATCACGCTGAACGCTTACCACGAAGGTGGCCATATCATCATCGAGGTCGCCGATGACGGCCGCGGTCTTCCGGCGGAGAAAATCCGCGCCAAAGTGTTGGCCAACGGCCTCGCCAGCGAGGCGGAACTCGCCGGCATGTCGGAAACCCAAATTCAGCGGTTTATTTTCCGTGCCGGCTTTTCGACCGCGGCCAACGTCACCGCGGTGTCGGGCCGCGGTGTTGGCATGGACGTGGTGAAAACCAACATTGAGAAGATCGGCGGGACTGTCGATCTGAAAAGCACCGCCGGGCAGGGCACGACGTTCATCATCAAGATTCCGCTGACGCTGGCAATCGTTTCAGCGCTGATTGTCGAATCGGTGTCAGAACGGTTCGCCATTCCGCAACTCAGCGTCGTCGAGTTGGTGCGTGCGCGCCGCGCCGGCGATAATTCCCCTGGCACCACGGGCGAAAGCGTGATCGAGTTGATCAACGACACGCCGGTCCTGCGTTTGCGCGACCGCTTGCTGCCCCTGGTTTCTCTGGGCGACCTGCTGGGGCTCGGCGCGTCCGAGACCGGGACCAGCGGCGCCCATATCGTCGTGACCCAGGTTGGCAGCAGTCTCTTGGGCATCATCGTCGACCGGGTATTCGACACCGAGGAAATCGTCGTCAAACCGGTCGCGCCGATCCTGCGTCACATCACGATGTTCAGCGGTAACACCATTCTGGGTGACGGGTCGGTGATCATGATCCTCGATCCGGCGGGCATCGCGCGCACCACCGGCGTCGGTGCCGGCGGAGGTGACAAAGCCATCAAACAGGAGGCCGTCGAAAATGCCGCCTCAAGCGACCGCATCGCCTTGCTGCTGTTCCGCGTCAATGGTGCCGAGCGAATGGCGGTGCCGCTTAATCTCGTCGCGCGGCTGGAGAACATCGCGCGCGATAAGATCGAGCTGTCGTCGGGTTCTCCGGTCACGCAGTATCGCGGCAGGCTGATGCCGCTGGTTTCGTTGACGAACCAGGACGATACCAGCACCCCATCGCAGTCTTTGCTGGTGTTCGCCGACGGCGATCACGCAATGGGCCTGATGGTCGATGAGATCATCGACGTGGTCGAGGACAAGCTTGAAATCGAGCTGGCGTCGGCGCGGCCCGGCTCACTCGGCACGGCGGTGATTGGCGGATTCGCAACGGATGTCCTGGATACCGGTTATTGGCTGACCCTGGCGTGGCGGGACTGGTTGAGCGCGAACGACAAAGGAACCAAAGCACCGAGCCGTCATGTCCTGGTGGTCGAGGACAGCGCGTTCTTCCGCAATCTTCTGGTCCCATCGTTGACCGCCGCCGGCTTCAAGGTCTCGGCGGCCGCCAGCGCGGCGGAGGCGTTGCGGCTGCGTGAAGCGGGCCGAATGTTCGACGCGATCGTGTCGGACATCGAGATGCCGGACATGGACGGGCTGGCGTTCGCCCGCGCGGTCCGCGCCGACGGCCCATGGGCCAATCTGCCGATGATCGCTTTGTCCAGTCACTCCGAACCAAGTCAGGTGGAAGCCGGCCGCGACGCGGGCTTCACCGACTATGTCGCGAAGATCCAACGCGATCAGATCATCGAGTCGTTGCGCCAGTGTCTGACCGACATGGCTGTGACGTGATGTTGTGCGTGGTCGCGTACCCTCGACCCGTCGTGCCCGGATCAGGCCCCCAATCCGTCATCCCCAATCCGTCATCCCCAATCCGTCATCCCTGGGCACGTCCCGGGGACCTGTACCAACTCAGTGCCCGGTCGCGTCCCCGGGAACGCGCCCAGGGATGACGGAGAGGG
>CALFNB010000597.1 GCA_937902425.1 uncultured Acetobacteraceae bacterium
CGAGCGCGAGGCGGCGCTGTCGGCGGCGCGCGAGGCGGCTGATCTGTATCGCGCGTTGGCGGCGCAGCGCCCCGACGCGTTCCGGCCCGCTCTCGCGACGTCGCTGAACAATCTGGCGACCATGCTGAGCGATCTGGGCGAGCTCGAGGCGGCGCTGTCGGCGGCGCGCGAGGCGGTCGATATCCGTCGCGCGCTGGCGGTGCAGCGCCCCGACGCGTTCCGGCCCGATCTCGCGATGTCGCTGAACAATCTGGCGAACAGGCTGAGCGATCTGGGCGAGCGCGAGGCGGCGCTGTCGGCGGCGCGCGAGGCGGTCGATATCCGCCGCGCGTTGGCGGCGCAGCGCCCCGACGCGTTCCGGCCTGATCTCGCGGTCTCCTTGGCGGTGCTGGCGAACTGTTTCGACGCGGTGGATCAGCGGGAACAGGCGATCGAGGCGAGTGCTGCGGCGATAAGGGAACTGTCGGAGCCATTCCGCGCGCACGGAGCGGCCTTGGTGCGGTGGATGGAGCCAATGGTGCGGCAATACCTGGCACGTTGCCAGGCATTGAACCGTGAACCGGAACGAGCCATTGCTCGCGCTCATCCTGCCGGGACTGACCGCATTGCAGCCAAACCAGGCGTCGACTGGCTGAGGCACGCTTGGCGCGAGCCGCCACCCTCATCACTCCACGCCGGTCGTCTCCAACCCGAGAAACGCGGCCAACGCCTGCCCGACGGTCCGCATCAGCGCGTCATCCAGGCGTCCGATTACGGTGCCAACCCCCTCGCGCGGCACCGTGACCGCCTTGTCGATCATGACCTGCGAGGGCGCGCGCAATCCGTTCTCTGGCGTCGGATGGACGGTGACGCGGACCAGGTGCTCCGCGTGAACTTCGCTGGTCAGGCGGAGCAGGGTGACCGACGGAAGCGCCGAGAAGGCGTCGGTCTGGACGACCAGAGCCGGTCGAGGTTTTCCGTGATCACCGCCGATCGCGATGGTCACCAGATCGCCGCGCTTCACGCCTGCCACTCGGCCGAGAACGCATCACGATCCAGTTCGGCGTCCAGTTCACGGATCGCCGCATGCTCGTCTGACTTCGGGTCGCGGGTGCGCGATGCTATGGCAAGCGACTGACCATGGGCCTCCGCCTCGAAGGCGCTTCGTCGTTTTTGCTCAACGTAAGAGCGCATGAAGCGGCGCAGCACCTCGGCGGCAGGCTTGCGATCCGCCTCGGCCGCTTCGGTGAAAGCGGCCTTCAGGGCGGGATCGAGCCGGAAATTGAAGGTGGTTTCTTTGGTATCCTGGCTGGCGGCGGCCACGGACACCTCCTGAGATTACATTTTGTGAGTATAGGTTGTAGATACATCGCTTTCAACCCCTCACTTCAATCCCGTCAGCTTGTTCCACTCCTTCGCATAGGCCGCATGGGTCGCCTCAAAGGCCTCCCAGTCCTCGGGGAACAGCAATTTGAACTTCGTGACCGGCTCGCCGTCGGGCGGTGGCGGTACGTCGGGCCGCGGTGAGTGGTAGTACAGCGCCGACACCGCGGCCGTCTGCCCAGGAACGCCGAGGAACCAGTCCAGGAACAGGCGCGCGGCTTCCGGGTGAGGCGCTTCCTTGACCAAACCGTATGGCTGCGGCGTGGCGATCAGCCCCTCCGGCGGATAGACGAACTCGACCGGCGCGCCCTTGGCCTTCATGATCAAATAGCCCGAGTATTGCGCGGTCATCACGACCTTGTCCTGCCCGCTCACCAGCCTGTCGAACTGTTGCACGTAGGAATCGAAAGCGTGCGGCTTCAACAGAGCGAACTTCTCCCAGTACTCCGGACCGTACAGCTTCCGGATGACGTACCAGGTGACGTGTTGCAGACCCGAAATGGTGACCTTCACCGAAATGTTATCGGTCCATTTGGGGTCGAGCAGGTCAAGGTACGTCTTTGGCGCTTCGGCGGGCGGAACCAGGGTCGGATTGTAGGCGATCCCGGCGATCACCACGGCGCCCCAGTTCCAGTAGCCCTCCGGCTTGCTTTTATATTCCGGTTTGTAGGCAGTCATCTCCGGCGACACATAATGCATGTAGCCGCCACGTTTCTGAAAGTCCGCCGCGAAACTGATGTCCGACAGTTGCACCGCGTCAGGTAGGAAGACCTTGCCCTGCCGTTCCGCGAGCAGCTTGGCATACAGCGCGCCAGCCTGCAGCCGCACATAGTCGGTTTTGATCTTCGGAAACACCGCGTTAAATGCCGTGAGCAACCTCTGTTGCGCGATCTCGGGGTCGGTCGAGTAGAGCACGAAAGCGCCCTCCTGCTCGGCCTTCGCCACGTCGGCACAGGTCTGGAAGCCGTCCATTTGGTGGGGACTGGCACAGGAAGCGTCCTCGGCGCACGCCACCCGCGCCAGCAATACGATACAGCACAGAACGCCGAGCAGCGGTCGAAGGCGCATGCTTCCCTCCCAGGTCGTTGACGCTCAACTGTCATTTCTCAAAGTCGACCGCAGTGGTCAGCATTAGAATATAACAGTTCCGCTTGCCACAGTCCTCTGCACTTCTGATCAAAGTGGGCCGCGGAAGTCCGCATTTTGTCGAGGTCGACCGCGGTGCGTTGCAAATTGGATGGCGAACATGGCCGACCTGTCGCTCATTTCCGACGCGGCGTGGCGCGAGGCTCAGAGGAGGGCTGAGGTAATCCGACCGCTGGCTGAACTCGTGCGCCGGCCGCGCCATCTGGTTCCGGTCGCGGCTACGCGACGCTGCCTTCGAATATTTCGGCCAGTCCAATCTTACCTGGACCCATTGTTAGGAGAAATGTTAGATATAAAGACATATTCGGATGGGAAAGCCGGTGAGCTGGGAGGACCAGGGACGGGAGGAGGTCGGTCGGTTTGGTGACGGCAAAGGCCCGGATAAATCCGAGGACACATCGGGCGGCAGCGGCATGTTCGGCACGGGCGGGCTTGCCCAGCGCATCCAGGCGGTTGCCTATGGCACAATCGGAGCACTGCCCCAGGTGCTCCGGGCACGCGCGTCGGCTCAGTATGGCGCGGGCACTCTGGCGCGGCAGACCGAGGCAATGACCGCCTGGAGCGGCGGCACGCAACTTTCCAAGGCCGACTTCGCCGACCGGTTCTTCGGGCGGACAGCGGACGATCCGGTTGCTGAGAATCTGCTTGATGCCGCGCTCGATGTCAGGTTGGCGACAAGCCACGCCGAATTGCGAGACGCCGCCGAGAAAGTCGCGAACGCCATGCAGGCCATTGGCCTCGATCGCTGGCCGCGCTTCCTCGCCGATGCACAAGACCGCGCCCGCGATCCGGAAACAATCGCGGCGGTGGAGAAGAGCAGGCAGCTTCGTGATCCTGGAAGGGATGCGATCCGGCCCGTATATCCGGTTGGGACCCTGCTCGGTATTGGCGCCGCGGGTATCGTGGGAGGCGTCGCGGCGGCGGCTCGAGTGGCTGGGGGCGCTATTCTGAGGCAGGTATTGCCGAAAGCCAGTTCGCGGACCGGGGGGAGTGCCGCCGAGGAGTCCGCGGACGAAGCTGTGAACGCTGAAAAACCCTTGAATGCGGGCAAGGAAGGCTCCACGCCAACCGAGTTGAAGAGGCCGTCTTTACCGGCCAGCCCAGATGATCTGCTGGCGCAAGCCTGGAAGGAAACCACCCATCCCAAAGCGGGGGCAACTGGACACCGCACGTTTGTCAATCCAAAAACGGGTCAGACCGTTGAGTTTGATAGCGGTCGACCGGGCCAGGCTGGTTGGCGCGGCAAGGACCATTACCACATAATCAATCCCAACGCGACGGGCGACGGCGACCTATACTTAGACCAGCAAGGACGCCCAGTACCCAATGGCAGCAAGCCATCTCACATACCCCCTGACCGGTGAAGCTAATGAACACGAAAGAACTCATCGAGAATACGGACTTCCACGACTCCTGCCTCACCGAGATGTCGATGGAGGGCAACTGAGTCCGCCTGCGGTTTGAGCACGTTTGGGTGGACGACGACAATTGCTACCAGGCGATCGTCACCCTTGGCGGCGTTAGCAAAGTGACGCGCGATGATGAAGTTGTGAATGCCTTGCGCATGGAAGGGGAGGGCTCCAGCGTACTCGCATTCAACCGATCTGGTCACACCGCCACCATGATTCTGGTCTGGCGCTACTACAGCCCGCGCAAAGACGAGACCTGCTCCTATACGTTCGACTTCACCACCTTTGATCTCCAGGCGGAGAGGCAGGATTAAGCCAAACGACCAAACTCATTTAACGGACTGAACTTCACGACTCCTCGCTCATCGAGATGACGACAGGGGGAGACCAGGTGCGCCCGCGGTTCGAGAATGTCTGGGTAGATGACGACAAGTGCTACAAGGTGACCATTGATCTTGGTGGCGTTCGCAAGGTGATGTGTGACAACAAAGTCGTAGACAGCTTGCGCATGAAGACCAAGGACGGTGGCGTCATCGCCTTCAGGCGGTCCGGTAACACCGCCGATTTGGTCGTCACCTGGACCGCTTACGCGCCGCCCACCGATGAAACCTGTACCTGTCAGTTCGACTTCAACACCTTTGATTTGCGCCCGCCTTGATCGCCTGGCCCGCTCAACGCGTGACCTGTGGTAGATTGCCGAACTGCTTCGTGACGCTGGCGCCGGCCCGCGGTCGCTCGGCGAACCATAGGCGGACACGACCTCCGCCGCCGGGCGCATGGTGCTATTGGTGTTCGCCGGTATGGCTGAGTTTGAACGCGCTCTTATCAATCGACGGACCAGTATTGGCCGTGACGCGGTAATGCAACGTGGTGTGCGCTTCGGGCAACCCGTCAAATTGACCACTGAGCAAGTCGCGCTCGGTCAGCGCCTCATTTGGGAAGCGCAATCACCCTGCGACGTGGCGAAGATGTTCATGGTCCACCCCGCGACCTTCTACCGCGCACTCAGTAAGCCGGCACAGGCCGCCAAAACCCTGTCACGAACCGCGGCGACCGTTCACCGCGGTCCAGTTTGAGGCATCATCGCGGTCGACGTTGGAAACTGACATCAATGGAGCGCGGTTCGCACCGTCAAAGAGGACAACCTGTGTCGGAGCAATCGGTGCCGCGATCGTATTGGATATGTATCGAAGCCTGGTTACGCCGGCCGCGCGACCGCACCTCGCGCAAACCGCTCGAACCGGAACGGGACCGGATCGACCACCGGCGCCGCGCCGGTTACCAGTTCCGCCATCAGCCGTCCCGCTCCGGGACCGATGCCGAAGCCATGGCCGGAGAACCCGCTCATGAGGAAAAATCCAGGCACGGCCGAGACCGGACCGATCACCGGGACCGAGTCTGGCGTCGCATCGATCAGTCCGCCCCAGGACTGCGCGATCCGCGCCGGCGCGAAGGCCGGGAACGCGCGCACCAGGTTCTTCCGGCTTTCCTCCACGATCGCCGGATTGGGTATGGGGTCCAGAATGCGGGTCGCCTCGAACGGGCTGGCTTCGTCCAAAGCCCAGTGGCGAGGGATCCGCGCCTCCTCTCTGAAGCGGCCGAGCAGCCGGAGGCGATATTCCTTACGCTGACGAATCGCCGCGCCAAAGAATCGCGGCAGCAGGCGGAAACTGTCCGGCACGAGATGCGCCTCGTACAGATTGCGGCGCGCGACCGTGTAGCCACCGTCCCGGCGTTTGCGAAATGCGAAATCCGGGCCGGCGACGGCCAACTCGGGCGGGCCGTCCAGCTTCTCGGTCCGCATCACCGAGCCGAGGACTTTCAGTTGCGGGAAGTCGATGCCCATGTTGCCGCAAAACAGCCGCGACCACGCGCCACCCGCCAGCACGGCGGCGTTGCACTCGATCGTTCCGCGTTCGGTCACCACGCCGCTCAGGCGTCCGGCCGTTGTCTCGAAGCCGCGCGCCGCGCATCCCGTCACCACGACCGCGCCCAGTCGCCGAGCAGCCTGGGCCATCAGCGGCACGGCGAGTTGCGGCTCCGCTCTGCCGTCGTTGTCAGTATACAGTGCGCCAGCCGAGAGGCGGCTGGATCCCGGCAGCAGCGTGTCGACCTCGTCTGGCCCGATCACCCGGCTGCGCACCTGCCATTGTCGCGCGGCATCGAGCCACGCTTCATAGGCGGCGACCTCGCGCGGCGTTTCGCATAAATAGCAGGCACCGGCACGGGTAAATCCAACCTCGGCGCCGACGCGCTCGGCCATGCGGTCCCACTGGCGCAGACTTTCGATCGCCAGCGGCACCTCGGCCAGGTCGCGCCCCTGGGTGCGGCAAAACCCCCAATTGCGGGAGGATTGCTCGCCGGCCAGCCGGCCTTTCTCCACCAGAACCGCCGAGACGCCCATTTCGGATAACGAAAGCAGCGTGCTGACCCCGGCGATGCCGCCGCCGATGATCACGACGTCCGCGCGCGCCGGCGGTGCCGGGTCGGTTTCGACCGCGATCAGTTCCGGTCCCATGCCGTCTCCATTCAATCGTGCCGTTGGTCAATCGTGCTGTTGGTCAATCGTGCCGTTGGTCAATCGTACCATTGGCGCACGGTTAACAACGATGTCATGATAGGCCGTCCCTTCTCCCTCGTCATGGCCTGGCTCGACCGAGCCATCCGCCCGCGTGATGTCAATGCCGATGAGCCGCCTTGCCATGGCGAGCGGGAGTTTTCACGTAACCGCCGATCCGATAGTGCCGCCATCAGAACAAAGGATCCCGCCGATGCGTCAGAAAATCATGCCATTCGCACCCGTCCGCGGCGTCCTGTGGTTCATCGCCGCGCTGCTTGCGACCGGATTGCCGGCGTTCGCGCAAGGCAGCGGTTCGGCGACGCTCGACGCGGTGCGCGCCCGCGGCCAGTTGCTCTGTGGCACCGGCGGCGAGATCCCGGGCTTTTCGATGCTGGACAGCAACGGTGTGATGAAGGGCATCGACGCCGATTACTGTCGCGCCATCGCCGCCGCGGTGTTTGGAGACGCGAACAAAGTGAAGTGGGTGCCGGTGACCGCGCAAACCCGGTTCACCGCGTTGCAGTCCGGGGAAATCGATGTCCTGGTGCGCAACACTGGCTGGTCGCTGACCCGGGAAGCGAGCCTCGGCCTGTTGTTCGCCGGAGTGAATTTCTGGGACGGCACCAGTATCATCGTGAAGACCGCCTCGGGCCTGAAATCCGTTAAACAACTGGCCGGCGCGACGATTTGCGTGCTGCCGGGGACCACGACCGAGCTCGACCTCGCCGATTGGGCGCGCTCGGAAGGGATCGCTTACACGCCGGTGCTGATCGGCAGCCTGAGTGAAATCCGCCAGGCGTTCCTGTCGGGCCGCTGCGACGGATATACCACGGACAGCTCGCAGGTCGCGGGCTTCCGCTACATGCAAGGCGCCAAGGCGAGTGAACTGACGATTTTGCCCGAGCCGATCGGGCTGGGGCCGAGCGGCGCGATGGTGCGGAAGGGCGACGACAAGTGGTACGACATCGTGCGCTGGACGCACTTCGCCACGTTGGTCGCCGAGTCACTGGGCGTTACGAGCAAGAATGTCGACAGTTTCGCGGATACCAAAATACCGGACATTCGGCGGTTGCTGGGAATGGAAAGCGATCTCGGCAAGTCCATGGGGTTGGACGCCGCATGGGCCGCGAACATCGTCCGCCAGGTCGGCAATTATGGTGAGTTGTTCGAGCGGGACATCACGCCACTGGGATTGGATCGCGGAAAGAATGCGCTGTGGACCAAGGGCGGGCTGCAGTACGCGCCGCAGTTGCGGTAGGAATGGGTCCGATCGAGGATCGATGATGGGATATGGATTCGCTCCGTGGCAATTCCCGAGGTGTGGCACCCGGTATCCGCGTCTCCGCGACGATTAATCGGACGCTGCCTTACAGCCCGACCCGGTCCAGATCGCGCAAGTCGCGTTCAAGTTCCTCCGGCGACATTGACCCATCGATACCGTGGGCTTTCAGGAACCCATCAAGCGCGACGCGGGTCTCGATACCAGGCAGCCGCCGCGGGTCCGGTTTGGTCAGACGGCCCGCACGATATTCCTCCGCAGCGAGCCCTTCCAGCGCGCGGCGCGACAGGTCACTGCCATCCGCGGTCAGGCGTGTGGCGAGGTCGTCCGGAAGATGACGGTCAGATTCATTATCGGATCATGCCATATTATCGCCGAACGCCTTACCCCCGCCTGATATTCCACATATACGCGCCCGTCGCCTCGATCTGCCCGACGAGGTTCTTCCGTAACGCCGTCCGGATCTGAAACTGCCCCACCGGTATATACGGCACATTCTCGAAAGCCCGCCGCTGGAACGCA
This sequence comes from uncultured Acetobacteraceae bacterium, assembly GCA_937902425.1. GTDB lineage: Bacteria > Pseudomonadota > Alphaproteobacteria > Acetobacterales > Acetobacteraceae > Rhodopila. The sequence continues at coordinate 8,279 of CALFNB010000597.1, forward strand.
TCCGCCGCCGCGTCACGCTCCGCCTGCGACTGTCCCAGCAACCAATCGCGGGCGTGCTTCTCGATCTCCTCGTCCTGGTACCACCCGAACCACCCGGTCGAGCCCAACCCCCGAGCGAACCACTGTTGCACCGGATCGCCGATCACCACGGACGGCGCCCAGGTGTGGAGGATGCTCCAACCGCCTTTGTCGATGGGTTCCTTGCTGGCGCGGCGTTGCGTCACCGTGCCCCAGTCGGTCTCCACGATCTCCACGTTCATCTCGAGCTTCTTCAGCAGATCGTACGTCACGTCGCCCAACGGTCCGATGGTCACGAAATCGGTCGGGTTGATGATGACGACCTTCTCCCCGGCATAGCCCGCGGCTTTCAACGCCGCCCGGGCGCGGTCCATGTCGCCTGGCATCGCATCCACGCCAAGCTCGCGGCCATATGGCGTGCCACAAGGCAGCACCGCCCGGCAGACGTGGAACGCGCCCGTGTCGCCGCCGACGATCGAGGTCATGTAATCGGTCTGGTTCACCGCCAACAGCACCGCTCGACGGATCGCCGCGTTATTGAACGGTGGGTAGAGGTGATTGAAGCGCAGAATTCCGTTGAACCCCGTCGGGTTGGCGCTGCCGATCCGAATGTCCGGGTTCTTGCGCAACAGCGGTACCAGGTCAGCCTGCACCTGCTCGTACCAATCGACCTCACCGGACTGCAATGCCGCCGCCGCGGTGGCCGAATCCGGGATCACCTTCCACACCACCCGGTCCATGAAGGCGACCTTGCCGCCCGCGCTCCACTCCGCCGGTTCCTGGCGCGGCACGTAGTCCTGGTTCTTCACGTAGACCACCGTTGACCCCGGCACCCACTCATCCTTGACGAATTTGAACGGGCCGGAGCCGATGGTCTCGGTCACCTGCTTGAACGGGTCAGTCTTCGCGATGTGCTCCGGCATGATAAAGGGGACCGAGGCGCCACCCTTGCCGATGGCCTCGATGAAAATCGGCAGCTTCTGGGTCAGTTTGATCCGGATCGTGCGGTCGTCGGCGGCCGAGCAACTCTCGACGAACTTCCAGACCGTCTGCCCGATCGTCTCCCGCGCCGCCCACCGCACCAGGCTCGGCACGCAATCCTGGGCGCGCACCGGCTCGGCGTTGTGGAACTTCAAACCTTCCCGCAATTTAATGTCATAGGTGCGGCCGTCGTCCGACAGCGTATACCCGTCCGCCATCTGCGGCTTCAGTTCCTGCGCCGTGTTGGCACCGAACAGCGTGTCGTAGATCGCCCAACCGTGGTTGATAGTGACCAGAGCCGTGGTGAAGATGGGGTCGAGCAGCGTCAGATTGGCCTGCGGCACGAAGTTCAGCGTGCGCGAACGGTCGGTCTGGGCGATCGCGAAGGTCGAGGGCAGCGCCGCCGTGGCGGCGGCGCTTCCCAGCAAGGTCCGGCGTTTCATGGCTGTCTCCCGGTCGCTGTTGTTTTTTGGCATCTCGGATCGTCTCACGCCGCCTCCCATATGGTAAAGGGTGGCTCCTGGGAGCTGCCGCCGGTGGGTCCGGCGGGGGGCTTCCCTTGACAGGGTGAGACCCCGTGGGCTTGATCCGGCGCGTTTTTCCACCCGATTTCCAACTTTGTTCACCACCTCCGTTCACCTCTGGGAAGTGCTTCTGTATGGCGACTGCGAAGGCGGCCAAGGTCAGGCGTCAACCGAACGTCTGGCTCGACAATATCAAGACCATCATCTACGCCGGGCTGATCGCCATCGGTGTGCGCACGGTGCTGTTCGAGCCGTTCAACATTCCCTCCGGCAGCATGGAGCCCACCCTGCTGGTCGGCGATTACTTGTTCGTTTCGAAATACAGCTACGGTTATTCGAAGTTCTCGCTGCCGTTCTCGCCGCCGTTGTTCGAGGGCCGCATCTTCGGCTCGGTGCCGAAGCGCGGCGATGTCGCGGTATTCAAATATCCGCGCGACACCTCGATCGACTACATCAAGCGCGTCGTCGGGTTGCCGGGCGATCACATTCAGATGAAGCAAGGTCAGCTCTATGTGAACGGCCAGCCGTGCCCGCGGGAGCCGATGGGCGGTTTCGACACCAACGACAGCGGCTACGTGCAGCGCGAGCAACGGTATATCGAGACGTTGCCGAATGGCGTGCGGCACGAAATTCTGAAGCAGACGGACGGCACCGAGGCGAGCAAGCGGCTTGGTTTCGACCCGGCGAAAGAGTTCGATCCCAACAACACTATCGAGTACGTGGTGCCGCCGGATCACGTCTTCGCGATGGGCGACCATCGCGACAACTCGGCCGACAGCCGGTTCATGAACGCCGTCGGCTTCGTCCCGATCGAGAATCTGGTCGGCCGCGCCGAAATCCTGTTCTTCTCGATCGACGCCGAACATCCCTGGTATGAAGTCTGGTGGTGGCCCTTCGAGATCCGTTGGAGCCGCCTGTTCGAGCGGATCCACTGACCCCGTGAGCCAGGCGCTCGACGCGATCCTTGGCTACCGGTTCACCCGTTCCGATCTGCCGCGGGAGGCGCTGACCCACCGTTCCGCGTTGCAGGGCAAGCGCTCCGCGCCTGGATCTTCCAAGACCTCGAACGAACGGCTGGAGTTCATCGGCGATCGGGTGCTCGGCCTGCTGATCGCCGAATGGCTCGCCGAGCGCTTCCCCGACGAGCAGGAAGGCGAACTGGGCCGCCGCCTGGCCTCGCTGGTGTCGCAGCCGGTGCTGGCCCAGGTGGCGGAGACGATTGGGTTGGGGGAGGCATTGTCGGTGGCGCCGGGGGAAGCGCGAGCCGGCGTCAAGCGTCGCGCCACCGTTCTGGCCGACGCGCTGGAGGCCGCCCTGGGTGCGATCTATCTGGACGGCGGTCTGGAACCGGCGCGGGAATTCGTCCGCCGCGCCTGGGATGGGGCGATGACCGCGCAGGCCGCGCCGCCGAAGGATGCCAAGACGACGTTGCAGGAATGGGCGCAGAAACGCGGTCTGGAACTGCCGGAATACGCGGTGTCGGCTCGGTCCGGCCCGCCGCACGCACCGGTGTTTGAGGTGACGGTCACCGTCGGCGAATGGCGCGGAACCGGCACGGCGGGCAGCAAGCGGGCCGCTGAGCAACTGGCGGCGGAACATCTTTATGGGAGCTTGCCATCATGAATTCACCGGCATGACCTCACGCTGTGGGTTCGTCGCCATCGTCGGCGCGCCGAACGCCGGGAAGTCGACGCTGCTGAACCGCCTGACCGGGGCGAAACTGTCGATCGTTTCACCCAAGGCGCAGACCACTCGCTTCCGGGTACTGGGCATCTTCATTCGCGACGGCAGTCAGGTGCTGTTGGTGGACACGCCGGGGATTTTCCGGCCGCGGCGGAAGCTCGATCGCGCGATGGTGGCGGCGGCGTGGACCGGAGCGGCGGACGCGGACCTCGCGCTGGTGCTGGTGGACGCCAAGGCCGGGGCGACCGAGCAGGTGCGCGGGATCGCCGCCAGTCTGGGCTCGTCGGGACGGCGGTGCTGGCTGGTGCTGAACAAGACCGACCTGGTGCCCGCGCAATCGCTGCTGCCGCTGATCGCCACGCTGACCGCTCTGGCGCCGTTCGAGGAAACCTTCATGGTCAGCGCCGGCAATGGCGATGGCGTGTCCGAACTGTCCCGCGCCCTGGCCGCCGCGGTGCCGGAAGGGCCATTCCTGTATCCCGAGGACGACCTGACCGACCTGCCGGATCGGCTGCTCGCCGCCGAGACCGTGCGCGAACAGATCTTCCTGCAGACCCATGACGAAATACCTTACGCGGCGACCGTGGAAACCGAGAGCTTCAAGGAACGGCCGGATGGCTCGATCCGCATCGAGGCGACGATCTATGTCACCCGGCCCGGACACAAGGCCATCATGATCGGCGAGAAAGGTTCCAAGATCCGTGACATCGGTGCCCGCGCGCGGCGCGATCTGACCGGCCTGCTGGAGCGGCCGGTGCATTTGTTTCTCAACGTCAAGGAGCGCGCCGGCTGGGATGAGGAAGGCGCCAGGTTGAGGGCGATCGGACTGGACGATCCGGGGCGGTAAGCGGGTGGCACGGTTGTGGACCTGCTGTGTCCGAGGGCGCGGGCAGGGTACTCGGCGGCCAGGTGACGTCAGCGGAATGGCGGCTATTGGCAGACCAGGTGCTGGTGCATGATCCAAGAATTATGAGACAGAGGAGACTCGCGGTAAAAATCTAACCTTTGAGCCACTTGCAAAACTATCGGCACGCACGCGGGAATTTCCTTCCGAGACTACAA
>CALFNB010000598.1 GCA_937902425.1 uncultured Acetobacteraceae bacterium
TGTTTGTTTATGGCATCCGCGAAATGACCATGGCGCAGGCGACCACCATCAGCTTCCTTTCGCCATTGCTCATCACCGTTCTCTCCATCCCCCTCCTGGGCGAGATCGTCGACATCCGCCGTTGGGCCGCCGTGCTGGCGGGAGTGGCCGGGATGCTGATCGTCGTCCGGCCGGGCACGAGCGGTTTCCAGCCCGCCGCGCTGTTTGGCGTCGCGTCCTCCAGTTGTTGGGCGCTGGCGCTGATCATCACGCGCAAGATCGCGTCGTCCGACGAACCGCGGACCACGATTCTGTGGTCCGCTCTGGTCGGTGCCGTCGTGTTGACCATCCTGCTGCCGTTCGACGCCGCGTGGCCCACGTGGTGGCAGCTCGCACTTTGCCTGATGCTCGGCGTGCTGTCCTCAGCTGGGCAATGGCTGGTCGTGCTGGCGCATCGCATCGCGCCCGCGTCGTTGCTGGCGCCAATCAGCTATACGCAATTGCCCTGGGTCACGATCGGCGGGTTCCTCGTGTTCGACAATCTGCCGGATCAATGGACCCTGGTTGGCGCGTCCGTCATCATCGCCAGCGGACTGTACACCGCGCATCGCGAAAGGATCCGAGCAAAAGCAGCGCGCGCGCCCCGTTGACAGCGTTGCACACAGTCACCTACCACGCTCGCAAAAATAACGGCTTCACAGAGAGAACGACCAAACCTTGCCGCCCCTTCTGGATATCAGCGACCTGCACACGGAATTTCGCACCGGTGCGGGGATCGTGCGCGCGGTGGATGGTGTCAGCTACACCGTTGACGCCGGAGAAACCGTGGCCGTCGTCGGCGAAAGCGGTTCCGGCAAGTCCGTGACCGCGCTGTCGGTGTTGCGCCTGATCCCCGATCCGCCGGGGCGCATCACGGCGGGGACGGTCACGTTCGCGGGTCGCGATCTGCTTACGTTGCCCGAACCCGAGATGCGGAAAATCCGCGGCGGTGAAATCGGCATGGTGTTTCAGGAACCGATGACCTCGCTGAACCCGGTGCTGACCGTTGGCCGTCAGATCACCGAAACGGTGGAGCAACATCGTGGCCTGTCTCGCGCCGAAGCCGCCAAACGCGCTGAGGCGTTGCTGATGCAGGTCGGCATCGCCGAGCCGGCGCGGCGCCTGAAGCAGTATCCGCATCAACTGTCCGGCGGCATGCGGCAGCGCGTGATGATCGCGATCGCGCTGGCCTGCGATCCCAAATTGATCATCGCCGACGAGCCCACGACGGCTTTGGACGTCACGATCCAGGCGCAGATTCTGGAATTGATGAAGGCGCTGACCCGGGATCTGGGCATTGCTTTGATCATTATCACGCACAATCTGGGCGTTGTCGCGCGCTACGCGAATCGGGTGAATGTAATGTACGCGGGCCGCATCGTTGAGTCCGGACCGGCGGCGGAAATTTATCACGACCCGCGACATCCGTACACCGTGGCGCTGTTGCGCTCCGTGCCGCGGTTGGATCGCCCGCGGCAGGCGCGGCTCGATCCGGTCGAGGGACAGCCTCCCGATCTGACCCGTCTCGATGCCGGCTGCGCATTTCGCCCGCGTTGCCGGCTGGCTGACGAGGGCTGCGCCGTCGCTCGTCCGCCTTTGGTTCCGGTTGGCAACGCGGGTCACTCCGCCGCTTGTTTCAAGGCTGCCGCATGAGCGAACCGTTGCTGACCGTTCCCCCCTTGCTTAGTGTACGGGGCCTGCGGATGCATTTCCCGGTGACCGAGGGCATCGTCCGCCGCCGTGTCACCGGCGAGGTCAAAGCCGTCGATGGCATCGACTTTTCGATTGCTCGCGGTGAAACCCTTGGCCTGGTCGGCGAGAGTGGCTGCGGCAAGACCACCACCGGACGATGCATTCTGCGCCTGGAACGTCCGACCGAGGGCGAGATCATTTACGATGGCGCGAATATCGCGACATTGGACGGCAAGGCGCTGAGCCAGTACCGCCAGCGCATCCAGGTGATTTTTCAGGACCCGTACAGTTCGCTCAATCCCCGCATGAAGATCGGCGCGATCATCGCTGAGCCGTTGCACGTGCACGGGATCGAGCCGGACACGAAAAAGCGCGATGCGCGCGTGCGGGAGTTGTTGTCGGTCTGCGGCCTTAATCCCAACTTCGCCGACCGCTATCCGCACGAGATGTCCGGCGGTCAGCGCCAACGCGTGGGCATCGCGCGGGCGCTGGCGATGAATCCCGAGTTCATCGTCTGCGATGAGCCGGTGTCGGCGCTGGATGTTTCGATCCAGGCCCAGGTGGTGAATTTGTTGGAGGATTTGCGGGAGAAGTTCGGGCTGACGTATTTGTTCATCGCGCATGATTTGTCGGTGGTGCGGCATCTGTGTCAGCGCGTCGCGGTGATGTATCTGGGCCGCATTGTGGAGATGGCCGAAAGCGACGCGCTGTTCGATGCGCCGCTGCATCCTTATACCCGCGCGTTGCTGGCCGCCGTTCCGGTGCCGGATCCGACTGTCGAGCAAGGCCGCGATTTCCAGCCGGTCAAGGGCGAGGTGCCGAGCCCGATGAACCCGCCGTCCGGTTGCGTGTTCCATCCCAGGTGCCCGATGGCCGTGCCGCGCTGCTCCCAACAGCGGCCGGAGCCGCGGGAAATTCGACCAGGTCACATCGTGGCCTGCGATGAAGTACGATAGAGGTTGATTAATATGAAATTTTTGTTTGGCTTGCTTGCGTTGCTGGCCGCCACGCTGCCGGCGCGCGCCGACGGCACGCCGAAACACGGTGGGATCCTGACGTTCATGATCCCGGCGGACGCGCCGCCTTCGCTCGACGGGCATAAGGAGACGACCTACGCCACCGTGCACGCGACGGCCCCGTTCTACAGCGTGCTGATCAGGATCAATCCGCTGAACCCCGCTTCGACGGATGATTTCGTCTGCGATCTGTGCACGGAAATGCCGAAGCCAACCGATGACGGCAAGACCTGGACGTTCACCATCCGTGACGGCGTGAAGTGGCACGACGGCTCGGCGCTGACCGCGGCCGACGTCGCAGCGAGTTGGCGGGAGATCGTGCACCCAAGGCCGGGGGTGGCGAGTGCTCGGCAGCCCTATTTCATCATGGTTGACGAGGTGTCCGCGCCGGACGCGAAAACCGTGGTGTTCAAGCTGAATTTCGCCACCAGCGCGTTCCTGCCGGCGCTCGCCGATCCGTTCGCCTATATCTATAAAAAAGAAATTCTCGATCGAGATCCGCATTGGTACGAGCGAAATGTGATGGGCAGCGGTCCGTTTCGTTTTGTCGAATATCAAATTGGCCAGTCGATGAAGGGCGAGCGCAACCCGGATTACTACCATGAGGGCCTGCCCTACCTGGACGGCTTCACGGCGATTTTCGCGCCGAAACAGTCGGTCATCATCGACGCGATTCGTGCCGACCGTGCCTCGAACGAGTTTCGCGGCCTGCCGCCTTCGGCGCGCGACCAGTTGGCGAAGGAGCTTGGCGACAAGATCACGGTGCAGACCGGCGACTGGAACTGCGTCAACATGATCACGGCGAATCATAAGAAGAAGCCGTTCGACGATGTGCGTGTGCGGCGCGCGCTGGCGCTGGCGATCGATCAATGGAAGGGCGCGCCCGCGCTGGCGAAGATCGCCAACGTCCGCACCGTGGGCGGCGTGGTTTTCCCGGGTTCGCCCCTGGCGGCGACCAAGGAGGAGTTGCAGCAGATCGTCGGCTACTGGCCCGACATCGAAAAGTCGCGTGCCGAGGCACGGCGGTTGCTGAAAGAGGCCGGCGCCGAAGGCCTCGCATTCGGCCTGCAAAACCGCAATGTCGATCAGCCATATAAGTACATCGCCGCCTGGATCATCGACGAATGGAGCAAAATCGGCCTCAAGGTGACGCAAAAGGTGCTGCCGACCGGGCCGTTTTTCGAAGGCCTGCGCTCGGGCAATTTCGATGTGACGGTCGACTTCAACTGCCAGGGTCTGGTCAATCCGCTGCTGGATATCGGCAAGTACTTGCCCCACACGGTTTACGAAGAAAACTACGGCAATTATGAGGACCAGAAGGTTATCGACCTGTATCAGGCGGTGCTGCACGAAAACGATTCGGTAAAGCAGCGCTCGCTGATGCGGGAATATGAGACTTACGTGCTCGACACCCAGGCACATACGATTATGATGCCATGGTGGGAGCGGATCGTGCCCATTCGGTCCTACGTGAAGGGCTGGAAAATCAGCCCGAGTCATTACATCAACCAGGATCTTGGGACGGTGTGGTTGGATAAGTAAGCGCCTGATCCGCACGTGAGACCTGACGTCGACAAGGAGCCTACGCGAACGAAATAAGCCGACAAATGCACAGGGAGACAACCAATGCAGGCAAAAAAATCGCTTGTGACAACACTGGCGGCGGCATGTTTCGCCGTCAGCATCGGCCACGCGGCCCCCGCTGCGGAGACCCCGAAGCGGGGCGGCACGCTGACCTATATGATCCCGGCGGATGCGCCGCCAAGCCTGGATGGCCACCGAGAGGGGACCTATGCGACGGTCCACACGGTCGCGCCATTTTACAGCGTACTGATGCGCGTCGATCCCGAGAACCCGGCGGATACCACACGTTTCGTCTGCGATCTTTGCCTCGAGGTCCCGAAGCCGACGGATGATGGCAAGACCTATACTTTCAAGATCCGCACCGGCGTGAAGTTTCAGGATGGCTCGCCGTTGACCGCCGCCGACGTCGCGGCAAGCTGGCACGAGATCATCTTTCCGCGCAAAGGCGTGCTCAGCGCGCGCGCGAACTGGTACTCCATGGTGGATGAAGTGGGGGCGGCGGATGCGACCACCGTCGTGTTCAAATTGAAATTCGCCACGCCGGTGTTCCTGCCGGCGCTCGCCGACCCGTACGCATTCATTTACGAACAAAAGATCCTCGATGCCGATCCGCATTTGTATGAGACTCACGTCATGGGTTCGGGCCCGTTCCGTTTCGTCAACTACACGATCGGACAGTCGATCGAGGGCGTCCGCAACCCTGACTACTATCACAAAGGCGAGCCTTACCTTGACGGCTTCAAGGGTATCTTCGCGCCCAAGCAGTCGGTCCGGGTGGACGCCATCCGCTCCGACCGCGCCGCGATCGAGTTCCGCGGCCTGCCGCCCTCCGCGCGCGACGAGCTGACCAAGGATCTCGGCGATAAGATCACGGTGCAGACCAGCGACTGGAATTGCGGCAATCTCATCACGCCCAATGCATCGCGCAAGCCGTTCGACGACGTCCGGGTGCGCCGCGCGTTGCTGCTGGCGATCGATCAATGGCGCGGCGGACCGGCGCTGTCGAAGATCGCGAATGTGCATACCGTGGGCGGGATCGTCTTCCCCGGCTCCCCGCTCGCCGCGACCAAGGCGGAGTTGCAACAGCTCGCCGGATTCTGGCCTGATATCGAGAAATCTCGCGCCGAAGGGTTGAGCTTTGAATTGCTCAACCGCAATGTCGACCAGCCCTATAAGTTCGTTGGCATCTGGCTGGTCGATGAATGGAGCAAGATCGGCGTGCACGCGACCCAGAAAGTCGTGCCGACCGGTCCCTGGTTCGCCTTGATGCGTGCGGGCGACTTCGATGTGGTGGTCGAGGCCAACTGCAACAGCATCGTCAATCCGGTGCTCGATACGCAGAAGTATTTGCCGCACGATGTGTTCGTCGAGAACTATGGCTACTACAAAGACCCCGTCGAGGCGGATCTGTATGAAAAGATGCTGCGCGAGCCAGATCCTACCAAATTGCGCACTCTGATGCGCGCCTATGAAAAGCAGATCATCGACGTCGAGGCGCACGAGTTCCCCATGCTCTGGTGGGAGCGGATCATGGTCTATCAGTCCTACGTCAAAGGTTGGAAGATCGGGCCGAGCCACTACATCAATCAGGACCTGGCGGATATCTGGCTGGACCGCTGAGTTGGCTGGCACCGCCCGCCGAAACGCGATATGCTACGACGGTAACACGGTCCAGGCGAACAATGGACCAATCAGGGAGGTAACAGGTTGCATGCGCGGGCTTTTCGTCACGGTTTTCCTGTTGCTGAACCTGACAGCGGCCGCGCCCGCCGCCGAGGTGCCGAAACGCGGCGGCATCCTGACCTATCTGATCCCGGCCGACGGTGGACCAAGTCTGGATGGTCACAGGGAAGCGACCTACGCGGTGCTGCACGCGACGGCGCCGTTCTATTCGACATTGATCCGGGTCAATCCGGATAACCCCGCGTCGGCGACAGACTTCATCTGCGATCTGTGCACCGAAATGCCGGTGCCCACCGATAACGGCCTGACGTTCACCTTCAAGATCCGCACCGGCGTCAAATTCCACGACGGCACGCCACTCGACGCGCATGATGTCGCGGTGAGTTGGCGCCGGGTCGTTTTTCCACCTCCTGGCGTCACCAGTGCCCGGCGGACCAACTTTCTCATGGTCGACAAGATCGAGGATCCGGACGACACCACGGTCATCTTTCGCCTGAAGTTTCCGACGCTGTCGTTCGTGCCCGCGCTCGCCAACCCGTGGAGCTATATCTATTCGGCCAAGATCCTGGACAAGGATCAGCACTATTACGAACGCAACATCATGGGGTCCGGCCCGTTCAAATTTGACAGCATGGAGGTCGGTCAGTCGATGACCGGCGTGCGCAACCCGGACTACTATTTCCCGGGCCAACCGTACCTGGATGGCTTCCACGCCATCTTCGCTCCGAAACAACAGACCAGGGTCGACGCCATCCGCGCCGACCGGGCCTCGAATGAGTTCCGCGCCGAGTCACCCGCCGCGCGCGATCAGTTGCTCAAGGATCTGGGGGACAAAATCACGGTCCAGGAGAGCGACTGGAATTGCGGCAATGTTCTGACACCGAACCATAAGCGCAAGCCGTTCGACGACGTTCGCGTCCGCAAGGCGTTGTTCATGGCGATCGATCAATGGAACGGGGCCAAGGCGCTCAGTAAAATCGCCATCGTGAAGACCGTCGGCGGGATCGTGTTCCCCGGCTCGCCTTTGGCGGCAACGCATGACGAACTGATCACGATGCCTGGTTTTGGCACCGACATCGAAAAGTCCCGTGCCGAGGCGCGCCGCCTGCTGAAGGAAGCCGGCGCCGAAGGCCTGTCGTTCGAGATGCTGAACCGCAACGTCGATCAGCCCTACGTCATCGTCGGCACCTGGCTGGTCGATGAATTCCGCAAGATTGGCGTCACCGTCACGCAGAAGATCGTGCCTACCGGACCGTGGCTGGAAAACATGCGGGCCGGCGACTTTTCCGTCGCCCTGGAAGCCAACTGTCAGGACATTGTCAACCCGATCGCCGACACCGGGCGCTATTTGCCGCACGAGCTCTACAGTGAGAACTTCGCGTATCACGACGATCCGAAGCAGGTCGAGATCTACAACAAGATGGTCCAGGAGACCGATCCCATTAAGGTCCGCGTGCTGATGCGCGAATATGAAAAGCAGGTGCTCGAGGTTGGCGCGCACCAGTTGCCGGTGACCTGGTGGTACCGCATCCTGCCCATGCGCTCCTACGTCAAAGGCTGGAAGATCAGCAGCAGCCACTATCTCAATCAAAACCTGGCGAACATCTGGCTCGACAAATAGATGTATCAGTACATCCTTAAACGCGTGTTGCTGACGATCCCGACGCTCCTCGGCGCGGCGGCGCTGGTGTTCTTGTTGATGCGGCTGATCCCGGGCGACATCTGCCTCGTGCGTCTGGGCGGCGGCGGATCGAGCTTCGATCCCAGGGCGCTCGCCAACTGCCATGCGGAGATCGGCATCGACCGGCCGTTCATCGTGCAATTCCTGGAGTTCATTTGGGGCGCCATACGGTTGGACTTCGGCACCTCGATGTGGTCGGGCAAGCCGGTGATTGTGGAAATCGCCGCGCGACTGCCGGTTTCGTTGGAGATCGCGGTCCTCGCCACGGTCGTGGCGGTGTCAATCGCGATCCCGCTTGGCACGATCTCGGCGCTGAAGCAGAACAGCTGGCTGGATGTCGTCGTGCGGGTTTTCGCCATCGGCGGCATCGCCACGCCGTCGTTCTGGATCGGCATCGTGTCGATTTTGCTCGTCCTCGATATCAGCGGCTGGATCACCGGTACGCCGTGGATGCCACCGATCGATTATGTGCCGTTCTGGAAGAATCCGATCGCCAACCTGTCGATGGTGGCATTGCCCGCGATCACCGTCGGTTATCGTTACGCCGCGGTCAGTATGCGGATGACCCGCTCGGCGATGCTGGAGGTGATGAAGGAAGACTATATCCGCACCGCGCGGGCCAAGGGTCTGATCAACAAACTCATCATCAACCGCCACGCGCTGAAGAACGCGCTGCTGCCGATCGTCACCCTGATCGGGATTGAGTTCGCGTTCCTGATCGGCGGCCTCGTGGTGACCGAGCAGGTGTTCAACCTCAATGGTGTTGGCCGCCTGTTCGTCCAGGCGGTACAGAACCAGGATTACACCCTGACCCAGGCACTGGTGATGCTGACGGTGGCTGTGTTCGTGTTCACCAACCTGGCGGTCGATCTGCTATACGCCTGGCTCGACCCGCGCATTCGCTTCAACTGATCGGGGGCGCCCCAAGGGGGTCACCATGTTAGGGGGTAATCATGTCCGTTACCGTCTTTGATCCCGATGCTCTTGACCTTCGACCGTCCGTCTGGTCGCGCTCGCTACGCTTCTGCCGCCGTCAGCCGTTGGGCACGTTCGGCCTGGCGCTGGTGCTGATCATCGCCGTGACCGGGATCTTCGCCGAGGCCCTCGCGCCGTATAATCCGACCGCGAACGATTTCGCCGCGATGACCGAGGCGCCGTCGCTCGACCATTGGCTGGGGACGGACCAGTTCGGCCGCGACCTGCTGTCACGGATCATCTTCGGCGCCCGCACCGCGTTGATCGTCGGGCTGTCCTCGGCGTTCGTCGGCGGCAGTTCGGGCCTGGTCCTTGGGGTCGCCAGCGCCTATATCGGCGGCACGATCGACATGCTCATGCAGCGCGTGTTCGACATCGTGATGGCGTTCCCGCTGATCATCCTGGCGCTCGCCATCGTGTCGATCTTCGGCACCGGCGTGCAAAACGTCATCATCGCCATCACCATCCCGCTGATCCCGCGCTGCGCCCGGGTGGTCCGCTCGGCCGCGCTGGTCATTCGGGAGGTGCCCTACGTCGATGCCGCCCGCGCCTGCGGCTTCAGCGCGTGGCGGATCATCCTGCGACACATGGTGCCCAACGTCATGGCGCCGTTCCTGATCATGGTCACCGCCTTTGTCGGCCAGGCCATCCTCGCCGAGGCGTCGTTGTCCTACCTCGGTCTGGGCGTGCAGGAGCCGGTGCCGGCCTGGGGCCTGATGCTGCAAGGTGGCGCGGAAGAATACGCCTCCACCGCCCCCTGGATCGCGATTTTCCCGGGCGTGGCGATCATGTTGTCCGTGCTGGGGATCAACCTGTTCGGCGACGCCCTCCGGGATACGCTGGACCCGAAGCTGCGCGACAGGTAGACCTCGCGGCACACCTGCCCCAGGTTGAGCCGCATGTCTGATACCCCTGAGCCCACGCGCGATTTCATCCGCGACATCGTCGCCTCCGACCTGGAGGCCGGGCACACCGAGCAGGTCGTGACCCGGTTCCCGCCGGAGCCGAACGGTTACCTGCATATCGGTCACGCCAAGTCGATCTGCCTGAATTTCGGTATCGCGACCGAATTCAAAGGGCGCTGCCACCTGCGCTTCGACGACACCAACCCGGTGAAGGAGGAGCAGGAATTCATCGACTCGATCCAGCACGACGTCCACTGGCTCGGTTTCGACTGGGGTGAACACCTGAATTACGCGTCGGACTATTTCGAGCAACTCTATGAATGGGCCGAGCATCTGATCCGCACCGGCAAAGCCTATATCGACGACACCGCCCCCGACGCGATGCGCGCCCAGCGTGGTACGTTGACGGAGCCTGGGCAGAACAGCCCGGACCGCTACCGCTCGATCGAGGAAAACCTCGATTTGTTCCGCCGCATGCGCGCCGGCGAGTTCCCCAACGGTGCCCGCGTGCTGCGCGCCAAGATCGACATGACGTCTGGCAACATGAACCTGCGCGATCCGGTGCTGTACCGGATTCTGCACGCCACCCATCCGCGGACCGGCGACAAATGGTGCATCTATCCCACGTACGATTTCGCGCACGGCCAGTCGGACGCGATCGAGCATGTCACACACTCGATTTGCACCCTGGAGTTCGAGGATCATCGCCCGCTGTACGACTGGCTGATTGAAAACCTGCCGGTGCCGTCCCGGCCGCGGCAGTATGAGTTCGCGCGGTTGAATATCAGTTACACGGTGTTGTCGAAGCGGATATTGACCCGGCTGGTATCGGAAAAACATGTCAGCGGCTGGGACGATCCGCGCATGCCGACCCTGGCGGGGATCCGGCGGCGCGGGGTGCCGGCGGCGGCGATCCGCGAGTTCGTGCGGCGGATCGGCGTGGCCCGCGCTTACAGCACCGTGGATGTCGCGCAACTGGACGCGGCGATCCGAGAAGTACTGAACCCGTCGGCGCCGCGGCGGATGGCCGTATTGCGGCCGTTGAAGTTGATCATCGAGAATTATCCCGCGGGTCAGACCGAAACGTTGCAAGCGATCAACCATCCCGACGACCCTTCGGCCGGCACCCGGCCCATCACGTTCGGGCGGGAGATCTATATCGAACAAGACGACTTCATGGAGGATCCGCCAAAGAAATTCTTCCGCCTCGCCCCCGGGCGCGAGGTCCGCCTGCGTTATGGTTTCTTCGTCACCTGTAACGAAATCGTGCGCGGACCGTCGGGCGAAATCGTCGCACTTCGTTGCACATATGATCCGGCGACCAAGGGCGGCAACGCACCGGATGGCCGTAAGGTGCAGGCGACGTTGCACTGGGTCGCGGCGGCTGACGCGGTCGCCGCGGAAGTGCGGCTGTACGAGCAGTTGTTCAATCGCCCCGACCCCGGCGCGGACGGCGATGTGATGGCCGATCTCAATCCGTCGTCGATGGAAGTTCTGCGCAACTGCCTGCTGGAACCCGCGTTGGCATCAGCGCCGGAGGGTGAAGCGGTACAATTCGAACGTCTGGGGTATTTCTGCCGCGACCGTGACTGCACGCCCACTCGGCCCGTTTTCATCCGCACGGTCGGCCTCCGCGACACCGCCAAAGCACAAATCGAGGGGAACGCTCAGCTTCGGGCTAACGCGGACGTGTTGAAACGATCTGCTCGTAAGGCCGAGACACGCCCAGGATGAGAGCGTTTGATTTTTTGGTGATTGACACTGCCGCGGCTGTCGTACATTTGTGCGGCATGTATCGCGCATCTTGCCTGACCACCGCCGACCGTCGACGCCGCCGTCTTTCGACGGGGGTGGGACGTTCGCGCATACGTTAAGCAAGACCGCGGATTGATCACAAAGGCCCCCGTCGGCAGCGACGGGGGCCTTTGTGCGTTTTGAGTCTCCGTCGCTCCACCTTACCAGCAAACAAGGAGCAAGAGATGACTACCGTAACCAACGTATTCGACACGGTCATGGATATTACGCCCCGGCCGCCGATCGTCTTCGTCGCGGGCCATGGTTCGTGGCTGACCGACAGCGAAGGCCGGTCCTATCTGGATTTCATTCAAGGTTGGGCGGTGAACTGCCTCGGTCATTCACCCCAACCGATCATTCGGGCATTGGCGCGCCAGGCGGCGGAGCTGATCAACTGTAGTCCCGCCTTCTACAACGATCAGATGATCCGGCTCTCCGGATTGCTGACGCGGTATAGTGGGCTGCATCAGGTGTTCCTCGCCAACAGTGGCGCCGAGGCCAACGAGGGAGCGATCAAGCTGGCGCGCAAATGGGGCGTGAAACATCGCGATGGCGCTTACGAAATCATCACCATGGATCACGGTTTTCATGGTCGGACGCTCGCCACCATGGCGGCTTCGGGAAAAGCCCAGTGGGAGCAGTTGTACGCACCGAGGATGCCGGGATTTGTGAAGGTGCCGCTCAATGATCTGGGTGCGGTCGCGGCGGCGATAACGCCGCGGACCGTGGCCGTGATGCTGGAGCCGATCCAGGGCGAGGCCGGTGTCTTCGAGGCAACCATGCCATTCCTGCGCGGTTTGCGCGAGCTGACGCGCAAGCGGGGCTTGCTGCTTATCCTCGATGAAATTCAGACCGGGATTGGCCGCACCGGCCGGCTGTTCGGTTTCGAGCATTTTGGAATAGCGCCCGACATCATGACCCTGGCCAAAGGTCTCGGCGGCGGCGTGCCATTGGCGGCACTTGTCGCGCATCGCGATGTCTGCTGCTTCGAGTACGGCGATCAGGGCGGAACGTTTTGCGGCAATCCGCTGATGGCGGCAGTCGGATGCGCGGTGATCGAGGAACTCACGAAGCCCGGTTTCCT
>CALFNB010000599.1 GCA_937902425.1 uncultured Acetobacteraceae bacterium
CGAATCGCGCAGCCGAGGGCTGGTCGGCCAGCCGAACCAGCCCTTTTCGCCGGCGCCGCGGATCATGTTATTGCCGATCGGATTGGCGAGGCCGAGACCGTCGGCCGTGGTGACGAAGGTGCTCCAGCCGCCTTTCTCCAGGCTCTCCTTGCTGGCACGCCGAGTGATGACCGTGCCCCAGTCTGTCTCGACAAAATCCACATTCAATCCCACCCGACGATACACATCATGCGTCACCTGGGCCACCGCTCGTAGTGACGGATAGTCGGTCGGTGACAGCAATACGACACGCTCACCTTTGTAGCCGGACTCCTTGACCAGCCGGCGTGCCAACTCGATGTCGCGAGGCCCGGTCAGCACGTCCAACCCCTCGGTGTTGGCCAGCGGCGAGCCGGCGGTGAACACGCCCACGCCGGTGCTGGCGGTGCCGCTCTCGCCGCCCATGACGGCCGATACGAATTCCGACTGGTCGATCGCCGGCAGCAGCGCGCGGCGCAGCTTCACGTTGTCGAACGGCGGCCACAGATGATTGAACACGATGACCCCGATCACCCCGAGAGAGCTCAGGGTCTCGACACGGATGCCAGGGTCGCGGCGCAGCAACGGCAGAAGGTCGATCAGCGGCTGCTCGATCCAGTCGATTTCGCCCGCCTGTAACGCCGCGCCGGCGGTGGCGGGATCGGGCATGACGAGCCACTCCACGCGTTCGATGCGCGCGATCTTCCCTCCGGCGGTGAAGCTCGGCGGTTCCTGGCGCGGCTGGTAGCCGGGGAAGCGTGCATAGACGGCACGCGAGCCGGAGATCCATTCGTCGCGAACGAAACGAAATGGGCCGCTGCCGATGATCTCGTCGATTTGCCTGAATGCATCGCCGCGCGCGATCCGTTCCGGCATCACGAAACAACTGTTGGCGGCCAGCGCGTGGGGCAGCAACGGAAATGCCCTGGTCAGGCGAAGTTCAAACCGCCGGTCGTCGAGCGCGCTGATCCCAGCGAGGCGGGCCGCGATGATCTGGCCGAACGTGTCCCGCTTGCTCCAACGCGTGATCGAGGCGACGCAGTCGGCGGCGCGGACCGGCTCACCGTCATGGAACGTGAGGCCCTCGCGCAGCGTGAAACGCCAGATGAGCGCGTCGTCCGACAACTCATGACCGGCGCACATTTGCGGCCGCGGCTGCAAATCCGTGTCCAGGCCGTAGAGTGTGTCCCACACCAGATAGGCGTGGTTGCGAGTCACGTTCGCCGTCGTCCAGACCGGATCGGGGCTGGTGAGGTTCGCTTGCGGAACGAAACGCAATATGCGTGCCGCGTTGCTCTGTGCGATGCCGGGGCGGGCCAGGGTCGCTTCGGCGAAAACCGCGGCAGTCGTACCGGCAAGCAATGTCCTGCGTTTCACGTGCTGCCCTCCAATGTGGAGCCGCCATCGGCTTGCGTGCGATCGCCCAGGGTAGTTCGATGAGGTGGACAAACACCAGCCTGCTGGCCGCGTCGGATTGACGGCTTTGGGTGGATTCCGGACCTTCCTCAACGGCCCAGAAATGCATCACCGATCATCCGGTCAGACGGGTGCCCGAGCTGCTGCCGCGGAACATGGCCGAGGTCAGGCACCGCCTGGATCAGCGGGAAGCCGCCTGAGCGGATGCTATCCGACTGGAAAGTGCCGGAGAATTATGACCGGGGCAGTCGCGGTGTGACCGTTCAGTCTGGCGATGCACGATCAAGACAGAATCAAGAAGAGACACGTCGCGATGACGGCAAGGCCGGCGGCATACAAGCCGTTGCCGCGCAAACACAGCCGATCGGCCGGCACGCCGAAGCTTAATACCGTCGTTATGGTGAGGATTGAGGCCGGCGAAACGATCATCGACAGGCCGACGGCGACGATCCAGGCCTGGAACACACCAGGTTCGGACATGCCGAGAATGGAGGGCGTCAGCACCGGCGCGAGGATGGCGAAGAGTGCCATTGGATGAATGCCGAGGGTGGTGACAAGGGGGACGCCAACCATCATGACAAGGAGGCCAGGATATCCGCGTGGCACGAACGCGAAGACGGCGCGTGCTGACTCGGCGATGACGGGTTCCCGCATGAAGCCTAAGACGAGGCCGCAGGCCAGGAAGAGTGCGGTCTCGGCGCCTGCGTGTGCCCATGCCTCGCCGAGCTGGACGTCGGATCGCAGGAGCACCTGACGCATATCACCGCGCTGTTTCCTCGTAGCGGCGCGCGTGGCGCAGGTCAGCAACAACACCGCGACGATGACAGCGGCGGTTGCGATGGCGAGAGTCATGGACAGACCAAAGACAAGACGAAGAAACACCGCCACTGCCGGGACGGCCAGGATCGCGAGAATGGCGCGGGTCAGTTCCCTGGCTGATGCCGGTTCGGCGGCGATCGTCAGACGCCGGGCCGCGATGGAGCCGATGACGATGCCGACGAGCGCGATCGGCAGCCCGATCAGCAATGCGTCGCCCCAGCCGACGTGCGGGTATGCTGCCATGACCGCGGCGACCGAGGCGGTGGACGGGCCGAGGGTCATGGAGAGAGCGAGGCCGCGCATGGCAGCTCGTGCCGCGGTCGCGTCGTCGTCCGTTCGTCCTCGAAGTGACCCGCCAAATATGCTGACGGCGCCGAAGGAGAGGCCGAGTCCCGCAATCGTCACACCGAGGAGAATCGCGCAACCCCGGAGCGACCTTGGTGCCCGCGCGGCGATTGCGGCGACGGCGTGGTCGAGCCCGAGTTCGGCGAGGGCCGGGCGGATAAGCGCGACGCAAAGGATGAGGACGATAACGACCGCCATCCGTGACGCCGCGACCAAGATGCGGATCAGGTCGCCGCCAACGGCGAGCGTGCCGAGGATCGCGCCGATCGCCAGAAGAATTGCCACCTTGCCGCTGCGACGTCCGACCCAGTTCTTCCGCGTTGGCACAAGACCAAGGGCCAAAGCCGTTGCCAGCGCGCCGTAAGGAGCGGCTGACTGTTGCGATTCCGCGAGGAGGGCCACGCCGAGGGCGCCAATCAGCATCACGAGGTGGGTTGGAAATCCTTGTAGTGCTGAACGAGCAGCGCTGGCCGGGAAGTCTGCCGGCGCTCCGATTGCGTCGGAGGCGGTGGCGATGAGGGCGTAATGCTCGGCCGTTGTCTTGGCGCTAGGAGGCAAGTCGCAGCGCTTCGGCGTGTTTGCGTTCATGCATCCGGACCCGGACCAGGTGACGGACCGGATCCTGAAAGTCGGTCCGGCCATGCAAGAGCCGAGTGTTGTCGTAAACGATCATCTCTCCGTCGGCCATCAGGAACTCGGTGCGCGACGCGTGGGCCTCGGCGGCGTCGCGGAAGAGCGAGTAGTTGAAGCGGTGCTCCTTGGTTGCCAGATCGGGGCGGAGGTCGAAGCCCCGTTCGATGCAGTCGTGCCGGAATCGTATCATAGGCTCTTCGGCGAGAATTTTGCCGGTGATAAAGCGTTGGCCGGTGAAGAATGCGTCAGGCACCCGAAAGGCATAGTCGGATTCCCGCAAGAACCGAATGCAGTCCGCGCCTTGCGAGGTCTTTGCGAAGTCCCTCAGGAAGCGTGGTCCGTTGACAACGACCGTCTGACCGCCGCCGCAGCGAGACTGACGGACCACGTAAAGCGCATTGTAACGCTCCGGGTGGCGCGAGAAGGCTGAGTCGGTGTGAAGCGGCGCCTCGCCCAGACTTTCAGAAAAGGTTGCCTGGTTTCCAGCAGCGACCGGCCGGCTGTGTACGGGCCACATGACGCGCTTGTCCGCGCAGTGATCGGTCGGTTCGCCGATAGCCGAAGTCAGTGCCAGGACCAGCGCGTCTCGCACGGCGTCTCCATTTACGGCGGCGGTGCGTTCGAATCCAAGCCCCTTGACGAGGACGGCGCCGGCGTTGGTGGCGACGATGCCGCGGATGGCTTCGGCGAGTTCAAGGAGCTGCGGCGCGGCGTGCTGAACCACGTCGGCCAGAGCGGCCTGTCCATCTGGGCTTTCGAGCGGAAGACGGGGTCCGAGGCCTGGAACGGCTGTCTCGCGCGGTCCCTGGTAGGTGTGGACAAATTCGACGAACGTGCTTGATGGACTAAAGCCGATTGTCGTCAAGATGGGTAAAAGGTTCATCGCGGTCCATCCTCCCATATAATTATCGCATGAAGTCTCGGCGAACAGGTCGGCCCCTGTTGTTACTGATTCATGTTTTTGTGAATACGCCAGTGTCGATGACCTGAGCCCGTAAACCTCCTCCGGAAATGAACAGAGTTAAGGAACGCTGGACGTGCCGGCATAGCCGTTCTCCGATTACGCGATCCGTCTTGATTGTCGGATCATTACCGGCGAGCAAATCGTATCCGGAGCGGCATGTCTTGACGCACAGCTAAAACCCGGCTGAAATTTCGCTGAAATTTCTCCCGCGAGGCATAGAAATGGGGACCGCGACATTCGCGGTATACAAATTCGGCCGTTTTGCGCTGCACCCTGGGCGCGGCGCTTTCCTGGTGGACGGCGTGGAGCATTCCCTTAGACCCAAATCCTTCGCGCTCCTGCGGCTTTTCGCCGAAAACCCTGGGCGCCTCATCGACCGCGATGAGATCATGCGCGCGGTGTGGCCCGGCATTTTCGTTACCGACGACAGCATCGCCCAGTGCATCAGGGAGATTCGTCGCGCTTTGGGCGACAGTGATCAGCAATTGCTACGTACGTTGCCCCGACGCGGCTATCGCTTCACCGCATCCGTTATAACAGAGCCGGACAATGACGGCGTAGCATCGGTGCCGCGGGCCGACGCCGCGCCGCCGCCGCGGGTCGACACGGTGCGAGCCGCGGCACCGACATCCGGGTATGATGCCGAACGCCGTCAAATCACCGCGATGTCCTGTGAGCTGATCTGCCTGTCGGAACCAGCCGACGACGATCTTGAAACCTTGCGTGAGGCGGTTGCCACCCAGCAGCGAAGCATCTCGGAAATCGCGGCGCGCCATGTTGGATCCATTGTCAACCGTCAGGGTAATATCCTGCTCGTTGTGTTCGGTTACCCCGAGGCGCGTGAACACAACGCCGAGCAGGCCGTCCGCGCCGGGCTCGAAATCTGTGCCGCGGTGGGGACCGCGAGACCTGGAGCAAACGATTCGACGGGATGCCGTATCGGGGTCGCAACCAGCGTTGTCATCATTGGTAATCGGGTCGGCGATGGCGAGTCCGTGTCCCCGGAGGTGGTCGGCAACGCCCCGATCCTGGCCGCGCGGCTGCAATCGTCGGCACAACC
>CALFNB010000600.1 GCA_937902425.1 uncultured Acetobacteraceae bacterium
ATGACAGTGGAGTTGATTGTGAACTTCTCGGATTTCAATGATCACCGGCTCAGTTCCCGTGTCATCTCGTCGATCCCATTCACCGTCAGCGGGAACATCCGCCCCTCCATCAGGTCGTTGATCATCGTGATCGACCGCACGTGTCCCCAACCTTGTTTCGGTGTCGGATTTAGCCATGCCGCGCGCCGGTAGTGCCCGGTCAGCCGCTCGATCCACACCGTGCCGGCTTCCTCGTTCCAGTGCTCGACCGAGCCGCCCGGCATGGTGATCTCGTACGGGCTCATCGCCCCGTCGCCGACGAAGATCGCCTTGTAGTCGGGGCCGTAGGTCCGCAGCACCTGCCATGTCGGGATCTGTTCCTCGTGCCGGCGGCGATTCTTCTTCCACACCCGCTCGTACGGGAAATTGTGGAAGTAATAATACTCCAGATGCTTGAATTCCGAGCGCGCGGCCGAAAACAGTTCCTCGGTCAGTTTCACGTAATCATCCATCGAGCCGCCGATATCCAGGAACAGCAGCACCTTCACCGTATTGTGCCGCTCCGGCACCAGCTTCAGATCCAGCATCCCGGCGTTGTTCGCGGTCGATTTGATCGTGTCCGGCAGATCCAGCTCCGTCGCCGCGCCCTGGCGTGCGAACCGCCGCAACCGCCGCAACGCCAGCTTCATCCCGCGGGTACCCAGTTCCACGGTGTCGTCCAAATCGCGAAAATCCCGCTTGTCCCAGACCTTAACGGCACTGCGATTGCGCGACTTGTCCTGGCCGATCCGCACCCCTTCCGGGTTATAGCCATACGCGCCAAACGGCGACGTCCCCGCCGTGCCGATCCACTTCGATCCGCCCTGGTGACGTTCCTTTTGTTCCGCCAGCAATTCCTTCAACCGGTTCATGATGGCCTCGAAACCACCCAGCGCCTCGATCTTCTTCATTTCCTCGGGCGTCAGCAGTTTCTCGGCCAGCTTCAGCAGCCATTCCTCGGGCAACTCCTGGGGCTTCACGCCCTCCGGAGGTTCCAGGCCCTTGAAACACGCGCCAAATACCCGGTCGAACT
This sequence comes from uncultured Acetobacteraceae bacterium, assembly GCA_937902425.1. Classification (GTDB taxonomy): domain Bacteria; phylum Pseudomonadota; class Alphaproteobacteria; order Acetobacterales; family Acetobacteraceae; genus Rhodopila. The sequence goes on from CALFNB010000600.1 coordinate 1,052, forward strand.
TGTCCAGATGGCGCTCGTCCTTCACCAGCGTCGCGCGCGACAGATAGTAAAAATCCTCCACGCTGTATTCCGCGACGCCGGCCTTCATCGCCGCCATCAGCGTCAGATACTCGGTGATCGAGGCCGGCAATCCCGCGTTGCGCAGCCCCAGGATCAGATGCGAGAACATCAGCCGCGGCGCGCCAGGAACGCGAGACGTTCGAACAGATGCACGTCCTGCTCGTTCTTCAGCAGCGCGCCATACAGCGGCGGAATGATCAGTTGCTTCTCATTGGTGCGCAGTGCCTCGACCGGCAGGTCCTCGACCATCAGCAGCTTCAGCCAGTCCAGCAACTCCGAGGTCGCGGGCTTCTTCTTCAGGCCGGGCACTTCCCGGACTTGGAAGAACACGTTCAGCGCCTCGCGGGTCAGGTCCTTGCGAATGTCGGGATAATGCGCGTGGACGATCCGCTCCATCGTTTCGCGGTCGGGAAACCGAATGTAATGGAAGAAGCAACGGCGCAGGAACGCGTCCGGCAGTTCCTTTTCGTTGTTCGAGGTGATGATCACCACCGGACGGTGCTTCGCCGTGATCGTCTTGCGCGTCTCATACACGAAGAACTGCATCCGATCGAGTTCCAGCAACAGATCGTTGGGAAACTCGATGTCCGCCTTGTCGACTTCGTCGATCAGCACAACGACCGTCGCATCGGCCTCGAACGCGTCCCACAGCTTGCCGCGCACGATGTAGTTGGCGATGTCGTGCACCCGCTCGTCACCCAGTTGCCCATCGCGCAACCGCGACACCGCGTCGTATTCGTAAAGCCCCTGCTGGGCTTTTGTCGTCGACTTGATGTGCCACTCGATCAACGGATGGCCAAGCGCCGCCGCGACCTCATGCGCCAGCACGGTCTTGCCGGTGCCGGGCTCGCCCTTCACCAGCAATGGCCGTTGCAGCGTCACCGACGCATTGACCGCCACCTCCAGATCGCGGGAGGCGATGTATCGTTCCGTACTCTTAAAACCGGCCACCGTCGGCGCTCCATGCTCGTTCGGAACGGAGTGTGTTGCGATCGCGCCCTTACCGCAAGGGTGTTCAGTTCTTCGCGCCGATCGGCTCCACGGTCACGGTGACGGTTTGCGGCGGGGCGTGCGTGAACTGGAGCGTCAGCGGAAACGTGTCGCCCGCCTTCAGCGGCGCCTTCAGCCCCATCAGCATCAGATGATACCCGCCAGGCGCCAGCTTCACCGGTTTGCCGGGCGTTAGCGTCAGGCCGGCGATCGGGCGCATCTTCATCATGCCCATGTCATCCATGGACTCGTGCAGTTCGGCGGAGGCCGCGATCGGCGTGCTCGCACCGGTCAGCTGATCGGGTTGCCCCTGATCCGTGATGGTCAGATATGCCGCTCCGGTCTTCGCCGCACCCGCCGAGGCGCGCGCCCAGGGATGATCGATCTGAATTGGCGGGGGATCTCCGGCGGCGGCCAGGAACAGCAGCAGAGGAAGCATGGGCGAGATTGGGAATCGCATGGGAGCCTCGTCGGATATGTCGCACGTAATCTGGCCTGGCTTGCGTCCACATTCCAGGCCGCACAGGCTGCCGGCGTGTTTACCATGCCCCGTTCACAATGCCCCGTTCACAATGAAGGACGCCGTATGAGTCATGTTCCGCCCGGATGGCCCGCCGACCGTCCTCTGGCCGTGTCCGTCGCCGTGATGCTGGAAGGTTGGGCCGCACCCGACGCGCCTGGGATCGGCCCGATGGGCAATCCCCTCAAACCCGGCACCGTCGATCTCCAGGCCCGATCATGGGCTGAGTACGGCGCCAAGGTTGGGGCGTGGCGGCTGCTCGATTTGCTGGACCAGGAAATGGTGCGGGCGGTGTTCTACACCTCGGGCGTGGTGGCCGAACGGTATCCGGACCTCGCCGCGGCGATCGCGCGGCGCGGCCATGTCGTCGCGGCGCATGGCTGGTCGCAGGGCACCCTGCCCGCCTATCTGACCGAGGCAGCGGAGGCCGCCGACATCGCTCGCTGCGTCGACGTGCTGAGCCGAACGGCGGGGACGCATCCGTCGGGCTGGCTCAGCCCACGCTGCACGCCGAGCGCGCACACCTCGCGGCTGCTGGCGCAAGCGGGGTTTCGCTGGCACGCGGACATGTTCGACAGCGACCTGCCGTATCCGATCGCGACGGAGGCCGGATCGTTACTGGGTGTGCCATTCACGATGGAGGTGAACGACATGCCGCTTTACGTGCGGTATGGCAACGAGCCCGACGCGTTCACGCGCACGCTGGAGAAAATCGTTTCGGGATGGCCGCGGCTGGGTTCGCCGTTCGCGTGTCTGGATATCACGATTCACGCCCATGTGTTTGGCCGGCCGTATGGCGCGCTGGCATTGCTCGACTCGCTGGCGGCGGTGCGCCGGCATGCCTGGTGCTGGCTGACCGATCATGCGCGGCTGACCGAAGGGTTCGGCGGAGGATGAGTTTCCAAACGCCGCGGTTATCATCCCGAGTGCCGCTGCTTCCCATATTCAGGCGCGTGTCCGGCGCGAACACATCGCACGCGGGCTTCGCCTGCTGTCGTCGTGCCAGGACCTGCCGGGGCGAGCAACTGGCATTGTCATCCATTTCGCCGGTTGGCTTTCTCTGCCCGCGTCACCAGACCGTAACTGACTGGCGAGGAAGACACGGTTCCGGCCGTGGCGTAACCTGGGACATTCGGCGTATTCTCCAAACCGAAGCCGCCGCGCCACGTCGTCAAAAAGGCTGAAAGGATATCCACGCATGCGTTTCACGCTCGCCGCCGGGGTCATGATGCTGACCGGGTCCGTATGGGCGCAGTCCCTGCCGGGCGGCCTGACGCGGGAGCAGCTCAAGGCGATCCCACCGGATGTCCTGAAAAGCCTGCCGCCTGATATCTGGACGAAAATCCCGTTGAGTACTCTGAAGGAGATTCCGCCGGACCTGTTCACCCATGTCCCGCCAGACCTGCTCGCCAAAATCCCGCCCAACGCGGCGACCATGACGCCGGAACAGGCGAAGGCGTATTACCGGAGCCTCGACCCCGCGCAGCAGAAATCGTTGAAGGAACAGATCAAACAAATCAAAGCTCAGAT
>CALFNB010000601.1 GCA_937902425.1 uncultured Acetobacteraceae bacterium
TGCAGCGGACCCTCCAACGCCTGAGCGCGGCCGGGATCGTGCGGCTGAGCCCAGGGGAGGGACGCGCGGTACGGCCAACGGTCACGGCGCGGAAAGTTCATATCGAAATCGATCTCGGGCTCGAAACGTAGCCCCGGGCCACCCGGGAACCGCCGCGCGCAGACCCCCCAGAAGCTCGCCGGGTCCGCGTGCCGGACTTGCCCAGACCCCCACCTCCGCCTATAGCGGCACCCTTCGAAGGAGACGTCATGGCGGCACCCACCGAAGCCTCGGGCCACAACCAGGCCCTCGCGCTGCAGGCCGAGATCCTGTCTCGTCCGATGACCGAGAACCGGCGCATGGCCGATGCCATTCGTGCCCTGTCCATCGACGCGGTGGAGGCCGCGAAGTCCGGCCATCCGGGCCTGCCGATGGGCATGGCGGACGCCGCGACCGTGCTGTGGACGCAGTTCCATAAGTTCGACGCCAGCGCGCCGCATTGGCCGGACCGCGACCGCTTCGTGCTGTCCGCCGGCCACGGGTCGATGCTGCTGTATTCGTTGCTGCATATTACCGGTCATGCCGGGATGGGGATGGATCAGCTCCGGCAGTTCCGGCAGTTGCACTCGGCCGCCGCCGGCCATCCCGAATGGGGCGAGAACCCGGCGATCGAGACCACGACCGGTCCGCTCGGCCAGGGTCTGGCCACCGCGGTCGGGATGGCGCTCGCGGAACGGATCCTGGCGGCGCGGTTCGGCAAATCGCTGGTCGATCACCGCACCTGGGTCATCGCCTCGGACGGCGACCTGATGGAGGGCATCAGCCATGAAGCCCTCGGTCTCGCCGGTCATCTGGGCTTATCGAAGCTGATCGTGCTGTACGACCAGAACCACATATCGATCGACGGCGACACCGCGCTCGCCGTTTCCGACGACGTCATGAAGCGCGTCGCCGCCCACAACTGGGCCGTCCGGCACGTCGACGGGCACGACCCCGAGCAGGTCGCCGCCGCGCTGTCAGCGGCCACGCGGTCGCGCAAGCCGACCATGATCGTGTGCCGCACCATCATCGGCTTTGGCGCGCCGAAAAAGGCCGGCACCGCCGCGGCCCATGGCTCACCGCTCGGCCCGGAGGAGGCGGCGGCGGCGAAACAGGCGCTTGGCTGGACGGCACCGGCGTTCACCGTGCCCGATGAACTCGCCACGCAATGGCACGCGGTTGGGGAGCGTTCGGCGGGTGTGCGCCGTGCCTGGCTGAAGCGCCTCGCCACATCCAACCAGCGCGCCGAGTTCGAGCGTGCGATCGCCGGCAAGCTGCCGGACAACTGGAACGACGCGGTGGCCGCGCTGAAGCAAGGAATCGCCGACAGCAAGCCGAAGCTGGCCACACGCCAGGCGAGCCAGAAGGTGCTGGAAACGCTGGTGCCCGCGACGCCGGAACTGGTCGGCGGCTCGGCCGATCTGACCGGGTCCAACCTGACGCTGGTCAAGGGGCAAGGCATCATCGCGCCGGGCGACTTCAGCGGCCGCTATATTCATTACGGCGTTCGCGAGCACGGCATGGCCGCCGCCGCCAACGGCATGGCGCTGCATGGCGGGATCATTCCGTATACCGGCACGTTCTTCGTCTTCACCGACTACATGCGCCCAGCGATTCGACTGGGCGCACTGATGCGTCAGCGGGTAATCCACGTGCTGACGCATGACTCGATCGGTCTGGGCGAGGATGGGCCGACGCATCAGCCGGTTGAACACCTCGCCAGCTTGCGCGCCATGCCGAACGTCCATGTCTACCGCCCGGCCGACGCCATGGAGACGGCGGAGTGCTGGGAACTGGCGGTGCGCCGCACCGATGGGCCGAGCCTGCTGGTGCTGACCCGCCAAGGCTTGCCAGCGCTTCGTTTCGACGCGTCAGAGACCCTGAGCGCCCGCGGCGGCTACGTCCTGGCCGAGGCGGAGGGCGCTCGTCAGGCCACGCTGATCGCCACCGGGTCGGAAGTTTCGCTGGCGATGGAGGCGCGCGCGCAACTGGCCGCCGAGGGGATCCAGACCGCCGTCGTGTCGCTGCCGTGCTGGGAGCTCTTTGAAACCCAGGACGCCGGATATCGCGCGACGGTGCTTGGCACGGCGTTCCGCGTTGGCATCGAAGCGGCGGGCGGGTTCGGCTGGGAGCGCTGGTTGGGCCCGGATGGTCAGTTCATCGGCATGACCGGGTTTGGTGCTTCGGCGCCGGCCGAGGTACTATACAAATACTTCGGCATCACGGCGGATGCGGTCGCGGCGGCGGTACGTAAACGTCTTGGTAAGCCGTAAATGCGAAAACGTCTGGGTAATCGATAGGAAAGGACCACCAACATGCCAGTGAAGGTCGCGATCAACGGGTTTGGTCGGATTGGGCGTCTCGTACTGCGCGCCATCGTGGAAAGCGGACGCGAAGATGTCGTTCCGGTTGCCATCAACGACCTCGGCAGCGTGGAGGCCAACGCGCATTTGTTCGCTTTCGACAGCGTGCATGGCCGTTTCCCCGGCCAGATCGAGGTGTCGGGCAACACCATCACCATCCGTCATAACGGCAAGGTCTACGGCCCGCTGACCGTCTCGGCCGAGCGCGACCCCACCAAGGTTCCGTACGCCGGCGTCGATGTGGCGTTGGAATGCACGGGCATCTTCGCGTCGAAAGACAAAGCGTCGGCGCTGTTGAAGGCGGGCGCGCGCAAGGTGCTGATCTCGGCGCCGGCCGATGGCGTCGACGCGACCGTCGTTTATGGCGTCAACCACAAGGTGCTGACCGCGGCGATGACGGTGGTTTCGAACGCTTCTTGCACTACGAACTGCCTCGCGCCGATGGCGAAAGTGTTGCATGACCGTTACGGGATTTTGCGCGGCTACATGGTGACGATCCACGCCTATACCGGCGATCAGAACACGGTCGATACGTTGCACAGCGATTTGCATCGCGCCCGCGCGGCGGCGGTGTCGGCGATCCCGACTTCCACTGGCGCGGCGCGCGCGGTGGGGCTGGTGCTGCCGGAACTGAAGGGTAAGCTCGACGGCACCGCGATCCGTATTCCGACGCCGAACGTTTCGCTGGTGTCGCTCGACGTGAACCTGGCCAAGGCGGCGACGAAGGATGAGATCAACGCGGCGATGCAGGATGCCTCGAAGGGCGAGTTGAAGGGCATTCTGGACTACAACACGCGGCCGCTGGTGTCGGTCGACTTCAACCATTGCCCGGCGTCGTGCACGTTCGACGCGACACAGACGGCGGTGGTGGATGGCGCGCTGGCGCGGGTGATGGGCTGGTACGACAATGAGTGGGGGTTCTCCAATCGGATGTCCGATACGGCGGCGCTGTTCGGGAGTCTTTGATCGGGGTCGAGGGTCCGGCTTGGCGCTCCCCTCCTTCCCGTCGTCAGCACGGGCCCTCTCAACGTCATCACCAGGCTCCTCTACGTCATCACCGGGCTCGAACCGGTGATCTGTCGCGGCACGTGCGGCGACGGATGGCCGGGCCGGTGCCTGGCCATGACGTTGACGCGGGGTGCCGCGACAGCTCATCCATTATGTTAGCACACATGGAACCTGACCCCGAGTATGAGTCCGTACCCGAAACATACCGGATTGTTGTCGCGCCTGGTTCCACGAATCCCCGGGGCGAGCCCGAGGATGATGGCGAAGCAGTTCGCGTGGCGTAACCAAATGTCGATGCCGCTCGTTCGAGCCAGGACGGTGGCCGGACAGTGCGTCGCTGATTGATCTTTTCAGGTGACAAACCATGGCCTTTCGCACACTCGACTCACTCGACGCCGCCGGGAAACGCGTGCTGATGCGGGCGGACCTGAACGTTCCCGTCCGTGACGGCAAGATCACCGACCTGACCCGGATCGAGCGCCTGTCGCCAACCATTCGGGAACTGTCCGGCAAAGGCGCCAAGGTCATCGTTTGCAGCCATTTCGATCGCCCCAAAGGCAAGGTCGTGCCGTCGATGTCGCTGCGTCCGATGGCTGACGCGCTGAGTCACGTGCTCGGCCGTCCAGTCGCGTTCGCCGATGACTGCGTCGGCCCGGTGGCCGCGGCGGCGGTCGCCGCGATGGCCAACGGCGACGCGCTGGTGCTGGAAAACACCCGGTTTCATCCCGAGGAAGAAAAGAACGACCCAACGTTCAGCGCCGCTCTGGCCGCGCTCGCCGATGTGTTCGTCAACGATGCGTTCAGTGCCGCGCACCGCGCTCATGCGAGCACCGAGGGCGTGGCGCATTTGCTGCCCGCCTACGCCGGCCGCCTGATGCAAG
>CALFNB010000602.1 GCA_937902425.1 uncultured Acetobacteraceae bacterium
AAACGCATCAAGATCGGCGTCGCGGTGCAGGTGCTGCCTCTGGGCAATCCGCTGCGCATCGCCGAAGAGGCGGCGACGGTTGATCACATCAGCCACGGGCGGTTGATTTTTGGCGCCGGCCGCAGCGGCGTCGCGAAGACCTACGAAGCCTATAACATTCCGTACTCGGAAAGTAAGGAACGCTTCAACGAAACGCTCGACATCGTACGTCGTGCCTGGACGGAAACGAATTTCTCCCACACGGGCAAATATTTCCGCTTCGAGGACGTGACGGTCACACCGCGGCCATTCCAGTCGCCGATGCCGCCAATCCGCGTGGCCGCGACCAGCCCGGATACGTTTGTCGCGATCGGCGAACTCGGCATGCCGATCTTTATCGCGATCCGGCATGAGGACGCGCGTCACTTCGCACCGCAGCTCGCATCCTATCGCAAGGCCTGGAAGGCAGCCGGTCATCCGGGCCACGGACAGGTGTTCCTGCGCGCGCCTGGGTTTGTCGCGGCGACCGCGGCTGAAGCGAAGGCCCGATATGAGGCGAGCCTGCTGCATTATTTCCACGCGCAAGGCCGGCTGCTCGCCGACTCAGCCCATCGACTGGGCCTGGAACCCAGCAACCCGCGCTGGAAGACCTCGGAAGGTCTGGCGACGATGACTTACGACCGGGCAACCCTGGGCTCGGTGATGATCGGCTCCCCGGATGAGGTCGTCCGCAAAATCGAGGCGCTGCGTGACGACATGGGTCTGGACGGCGTGCTGCTGGAACTCAATTGCGGCGGTAAGGTCGAGCATGCGCACGAGATGGAGGCGTTGCGGCTGTTGTGTCAGGAGGTACAGCCGACGTTTCACTGACGAGGTTGGTGCCCGGCGGTTATCGCCGGTTCACTTGGTGCGGCCCCTGATTTCGATCACTTCGGAACGGCGGTTGGCCAGTTGTATCGCGAGGTACGCAATGCGATCTCGCAAAGCCTTGTCCGCCCATGCGATGATGCCGCGGTCCGGCGCGTCCAGCCGCGGCAGCCATGCCGATGATTCCGGTACCCTCGCGAGAACACGCGGGTCGAGGTGGAACGGAACCTGGTTTAACGCTCGCGCGGCTTCGCGGTCGAACTGAATGACCCCCAACGGGAGGCCGGATCCCGGCGGCCTCCATGACCCTGAACTGGTATATGCCAGCATTAACACCGGACCTTGAGCGGTGTTTTGGAAACCAAGGCAGTAAGCGATGTGCGGCGCTGGCCCAGGGACGTCGGGCCGATTGGGTGGACCGTAAGGAAAGTTTGTCAGGACGAAGGCGCCTTCTCGGATTGCCGGCGGCACCTCGCTCAGGTTCCGCCGAACAGAATCCGCAATGCCTCCGCGCGGGCCGCGTAGCGCGCGTCGGTCTCGCCTGCTTCGCGATCCACCGGGCCGAATGGCACCCCTTCCAGTTCCGGTGCGGTAAAGACGTAGATGACCCGTTCGGCCTCCTCGCGGGCGCGGAGGTCGCGCTCGATCAGCATCTGGAGGTAGGCGGCGACGGAACGGTGCTCATGAGCTGCGATGCGCTGGACGCGGTCGCGGACATCTGGGTCCAGACGCACGGTGATGCCGGTGCGAGAGAGATTCGTGGTCTCGTTCATGGTGTGTCATTTGCATCAATTTGATGCAACGGTCAAGGATGACCTGGCATCGGTAAGGAGGCAGTTTGAACGTCTGCACGGGTGGGAAGCGGAGGCTCGGCGCGGGGTGACTCAAGCGAAATCCGGACGTTTGGCGGATGACCGCTGTTGCACAATTCAACATTCATGAAACAAGGTCGGACCGTTGATCAGACTGGATCGTCCCGGTGCAC
>CALFNB010000603.1 GCA_937902425.1 uncultured Acetobacteraceae bacterium
TTGAACCAGGACAAGGCGGCGCGCGTCGCGATCCTGACCGGAGCGGGCAGCGCGTTTTCCTCGGGTGGCGACCTGCGCAAGATGCGCGACGAGTTCGAAACGCGCGCGGAAAAACCACATCTGACGCCGCTGTATTACAAGCACGGCATCCAACGCATTCCGCTGGCGTTCGAAAAGCTGGATGTACCGATCATCGCCGCCGTGAACGGCCCGGCGATCGGCGCGGGCCTCGATCTGGCCTGCATGTGCGACATGCGCATCGCCGCCGAAACCGCGCGTTTCGCCGAGAGCTTCGTCAAAGTCGGCATCGTGCCGGGCGATGGCGGAGCGTGGCTGCTGCCTCGGGTCGTTGGCTATTCGAAAGCGTGCGAAATGGCGTTCACCGGCGACATGCTGACCGCCGCCGAAGCCCTGGCGTGCGGGCTGGTGTCCCGGGTCGTGCCGGATGCGGAGTTGTTGGCGGCGGCGAAAGCTCTGGCGGAGCGGATCGCGATCAATCCGCCGCATGCCGTGCGCATGGCCAAGCGGCTGCTGATGGAAGGCCGCCACACCCGGCTCGACACGCTGCTGGAAATGTCGGCCGCGATGCAGGCGTTGACCCATGCGACGCCGGATCACCGTGAGGCGGTGAACGCGTTCCTGGAGAAGCGCAAGCCGGTGTTCAAGGGGGAGTGAGGCCGGGATCGCCTCGAAGCGGCGCCTCAGGCCAGTTGGACTGCCGCGCACAGGCAAATCGTCACGGGTTCTGAGAGCCGCCGTTTCCCGGCCGCATCGCGCACTCCGCATTCGCGCCAGTGCCGGGTGCGTTCTCAAACGTGCAACGCGTGGTCGGCGGCGTGCCGCATTTACTCGCCAGTTGCCGAAACCCGACGCATTGGCCATCCGGAGCACGATAACCGGGGCCTCCGGCGCAGCCACAGCCGGAACAAGGCGCGTGAGGCGGACAGCCCTCCGCGAAGGCCGGCGCGGTCTGGGCTGCCACCGCGAGGACGATCAACAACAGCCAGGAAAGCGTCGTTCGCGCGGGTTGATGCGACCCAACGGCGATGCGCGTCACCCCTTCCTGAACACCGGCAGGGTCAAATCGTCCTTCACCCGCTCGAACCCGACCTTCACCGGCAGTCCAAGCTTCAACTCCGCTTCGTCAATCCCCCGCGCCTGGGCCTGCATCCGCACGCCCTCCTCCAGGTCCACCGTCAGCAGCGTGAACGGCAGATCGCCCTTAAATCCCGGATGAAACGCATGGTGCGTAATGGTCCAACTATGCACGGTGCCGCGGCCCGATGCCTCAACCCATTCGGCGTTCATCGAGTAACACGCATCGCAAACCGGCCGCGGGTAATGCCGGATTTTCTTGCAATCCGCGCATCGTTGCAGCCGGAACTTTCCCTCGTGCAGAGCGTCCCAGAACGGCTTCGTATCCGCCGTCGGTTCCGGCACCAGCTTTTCGTAAGCCACCGTCACGCCCTCCGCATGATGGCGATCGAGCCATCGCCGAGATCACCGTAACCGGTCACGAGGCCGATTTCCGCGTCGGGGACCTGCACCGCCGCCTCACCGCGCAACTGCCGCGTCAGTTCCACAATGTGGTTCATCCCCGCCATGTGCGCCTCCGACAGCAGCCCGCCATGCGTGTTCACCGGCAACCGTCCGTTGATGCCCAGAGCGCCGTTTTCCACGAACCCGCCGCCCTCGCCTTTCTTGCAAAACCCCATGTCCTCAAGCTGGCACATCACGATGTAGGTGAAACAATCGTACACCTCCGCCACATCGATATCGGAGTGCGTGACCCCCGCCATGGCGAACGCTTTCGGCGCCGCCTTCGCCAGGCCCAAAGTCGTGATATCCGGTCGTTGCGAGATCACCGACGGCGAGTCCGGGTGCCCCTCGGCCACGCCCATCACCAGCACCGGCCGCTTGCGCAAATCGTTCGCGATGTCGGGCGCGCTGATCACCACCGCCGCGGCGCCGTCGCTCTCCAGCGAGCAATCCAGCAACCGGAACGGGTCGGAAATCATCCGCGACGCCTGATGATCCTCGATCGTCATCGGCCGTTGCATCGTCGCGTTCGGGTTCATGATCGCATGCTGGCGCGTGGTGACCGCGATCTCGGCCAATTGCCGCGACGTCGTCCCGTACAGTTCGAAATGCCGCCGCGCCATCACCGCGTAAAGTTGCGGCGGCGCGATGGCGCCCGACGGCATCTCGAACTCGCCGATGGTGCGGAACTGCGGCATCTGTTGCACCCGCGTTCCGATCCGCCCGCCCGAGTAACCGGTCCGGCCAAGCGACAGCAGCACGTGCTTGCAGATCCCCGCCTGGATCGCCGCCAGCGCGCACTGGATCGAGGCCACCGCGGAGGCGCCGCCCATCGGCGTCGTCGCGGAAAACCGCAGATCGGCGATGCCGAAATTGGTGACGAAGTCCTCGGCCACCGCGCCGGCGCCGTACGGGATCAAGCCGTCGATATCGGTCGGTTTCAATCCGGCGTCGGCGATCGCGTTCAGCGCGGCCTCCATCGCCAGCGACACGGGCGTCCGATCGGTGCCACGCATGTATTTCGTTTCACCGACGCCGGTAACGGCGCCCGCCTCGTGCAATGACATGATCGTTTCCTCTCCGACGAAGACCTCGGGTCAGGGTTCATCGCGCCAACTACGCGTCAGGTTCCGCCTGAGCCGTCACCCCGTCAACTCCCGGTTGGGGCGGGTCCCGCCGGTGCGTCGCTGATCTTCGCGGGCCGGCCCCGGTCAACCCGGAACACCGCGAGGCCGCGCCGCACCTGGCCGTCAGGCAGCAGCCCCAGCCAACCATCGACGCCGGAGAAACCCGCCGGCTGGGTCAACCCGAAGATGCCCAACCTGCCTTGCGCCGCCAGGACCCGGGCGATCGAGGCCGCGTCGCTCGCCAGATCGGCGCGCGGCGGCGGAGGCTCCTTGTATTTCGCGGTGTAGTCGCGGATCAGATCGCCCCGCGCGGCGGGATCGGGCATCGCGAACCAGGCACCGAGCATCGCCGCGGAGCCGCTCGTCGGGTCTCCCCATAGCGCCGGGCCCAGTATCTGGACCTTGGCGCGATCGATTTTGGCATCGGCGAAGGCCTTGGCGAAGGCGCGCAGGTCGTTTCCCGTGGAGCCCAACAGGATCGCGCCATACGGCAACGGCTGATCCGGGCCGGCGAGGCCCGCCAGTTCATTCACCGCCGCGACAATGTCCGCCGAGCCAGGACCGACCATCCGGACAAACGGCGCCTGCTGGCCGACGGCGGCGGCGACCCGGGCCAATTCGTCCCCCATCGCTTTGCCGAAATCGTCGTCCGGCAGCAGCGCGGCGACCGGTCCCTTCTCGGCCGCGTTGATCGCACCCAACAGGCGCCGGACCTGTTGGCCGGGCGTAATACCCAGAGTCCAGACCCCGGGTTGCGCCTGCCCCTGGTCGTTGGTGAAGGCGAGCACCGGCACCGCCGCACGCTGCGCGATCGGCGCCACCCGCGCCGTTTCGGCCGAGGTCAGCGGCCCGAGAATGATTCTGGCGCCACCCTCGATCGCCTGTTGTGCCGCCCGCGCCGCGCCTTCGGGCGTGCCGCCGGTGTCCTTGACGTCCAGGATCGGCGCGCCAGGGATCGACAACGCCAGTTGCGCGCCCCACAGCATCGGCTTGCCGATTTCCGCCATCTTGCCGCTGAGTGGGAGCAGGATGGCGACCGGACCGGCGGCCGCGGGACCCGGCGTCGGCGTCGTGCCAGCGGCCTGGCCGTGGGGTTGGTTGATCGCGGTTGGTGCGCCAGTGTCCTTGGCCCCGCAGGCCGCGAGGCCGAGCGTGCCGAGGAGGAGTACGAATGCCCGACAAAGCATGCCCCACGTCTCCCGTTGATATTTTGCCCGATGAGGACCCGCCCCACGGGATGCCGGAGGAGCCGCGCGCCCCGCCGGCCGGTCTTGTGCTTGTTTCCACCCCGATCGGCAACCTCGGAGACGTATCAAATCGTGCCCGTGACGTCTTACAGCACAGCGACCTGATCCTGTGCGAGGACACGCGTCACTCCGCCCGCCTGCTGACGGCGCTTGGCGTCTCTGTCCGGACCGAACCTCTGCACGAGCACAACGAAGACGCGCGCATTCCCGCGATCCTGGCGCGGATGCGTGCCGGCAAGCGGATCGCGCTGATATCCGACGCGGGCACGCCGCTGGTCTCCGACCCGGGGTATCGCCTCGTGCGCGCGGCGATCGCGGAGGGTCTGCCGGTCACCGCCATCCCGGGCCCGAACGCCGCCGTGACCGCGCTGATCCTGTCCGGGCTGCCGCCCCTGCCCTTTCTGTTTCTGGGTTTTCCGCCGCCGCGGCAGGCTGCTCGTCGCGCCGCGTTTGGTGCCCTGCGCGCCGCCGAGCGAGCCGGCCTGACCGCCACCTTGATCTGGCATGAGGCGCCGCATCGTTTGGCCGAGACCCTGGCCGACATGGCGGACGCGTTTGGCGCCCGCTCGGCCGCCGTGGCGCGCGAACTGACCAAGCATTTCGAGGAGGTGCGGCGTGGGACGCTGGCCGACCTCGCCGGCCATTACGCGGCGAACGCGGCACGCGGCGAGATCACGGTGCTGCTTGGCCCGCCGGAGGACAATGACGCCGAGGACCTGGACGGTTCGCTGCGCGAGGCGCTTAAGCAGCACAGTGTGCGAGAGGCGGCGGCGCTGGTTACGGCGGCGACGGGGTTGCCGCGGAAGTTGGTTTACGCGCGGGCGCTGGTGCTGGTGAAGGAGGGCGGAGAGTGACGAAACCGAACTCTTCCCGGTTGCCAGGTGCGGAGTTCCTCGCCAGTCTCGATGAGGCGGACGCCTCGCTGGATCGGGGCGAAGGCATCCTTATCACGCGGGAGTCGATGCGACTGCTGGCCGAGGAGGTCAAACGCCGAGGGCGGGAGCAAATGGCCGCGGAACGACAGCGCCCAGACTGAACGGATACGGACTTGCGTCGCGGGGCTTCCTGTAGGATCTCGAACGGCACAGGGAAGAAGTCATATGTCCAAACAAAAGGACGTTCTGCTCAGGATCGCCGAAGCCATACGGTCAGGCGGCGCCTACCGTATCGCCGAGTGGTTCACGGAAGATTTCAGGCTTTACGAGCCGACAAAACCAAACTGGCCCACCGGCCACGAGGGCATCAGCAAGTTGCTGGAGCAATTCAGGACGCTCACGCCACCTATCCGGTTCGAACCCCTCGATATGGTCGAAGAGGGTAATCGGGTCGCGGTGCGCTGGGTGTTGTCGTCGACGGACAAGGACGAGCCGGTACATTTCGCCGTGATGGCGATCTACCGGTTCGAGGACGGCCGCATCGCCGAGGATTGGGGCGTCTCGATCGGGGGGGAATGGGAGGTCAGCTGGCCGACGGCGGCATAGCTTGCCGGACTGGTTGTCGCGGCACATGTCTGAACAGGTGGCCCCAACAATCCCCCAACCAGATCGTGCGAAAGCAATAATGTGGAATCCGAACAATCCGGACAACTAAACCAGAGAGGCCGAGTGACGCACCGACGAATGAGCGTTTGCCCTTGGGCGCAGAGCGCGACGAGTCTATTCTCGGTGCGGTCTCGCACGCCCGAGTGGCGCACTGGCCTGCCAAAATGACTGCTGATGCGCCAGTATACTTGTCGATCGAATACCCTACATGGGTTCTCGACGTTCCTGTCGAGAACGCGGCCGCGGAAAAGGCACATCGGGCGGGCCCGGCGGAGTCCGCGGCAGCAGCCCCATCCAATGACTCTGCCCGTCCGCTTTTGTCCGCCGCCTCGCCCATATCGATAGCATTCCGCAGTAGGATCTAAATCTCACATGGGTGCCGACGGACATGTGAATATCTTATTTTATGGGAACTGCCAGGTCCTGGCGCTCCGCGCCATCTACGAGAGGTTCGTTCAACCATTTTCCGGTACGGAGACCAAATTCATCGACGCCTATCAAAAGCTTGACGACGAGACCTACGACAACATGCGGAAGGCTGATATCCTCATTGCCCAGGTATCATCGCAGCCACCGGAGATTGGGTATCAGGAAATAACACAATCGGCCGATGTCCATCTGGTGCCGATCGTCAGCGGAGCGTTCTTGTGGCCAAATCAAGGGCAGCCACACCCGAGACCACCGCCCTTTCGCTATGGCAACTACCACTATATGCCAGAATATAATGATCGGTTCCTGGGAAAGTTGATTGAGGAAGGAGTATCGCCCGAGGAGGCGTTACGTACCTACCGAAATATTGATGTCGCCGCGATCTGTGCCGTCGGCCGGCGCTATGAGCTTGAACTTGAGGCACAACGTTGGCGTGACAAGGCGACCGGCTTCGATTGCGCGGCCATCATCGAAGAGCATTTTCGTACCGAGGAACTCTTTCAATCAGCATACTACTTCAATATCCGAATTGCGAATCATTTGACTGCTGGGTTGTTCCGCAGCATGAAAATTGATCCATAGTACACTGAGCGCGTTGCCCGGTATATGCGTTATACGCCTTTTGCCCCGCGGTGTGTCCCAATTCATCCCTCTGTCGTGCGACATTTCGGGATTACCTACGTGGATGAAGCGACGCGCTATCAATTCCTTTCCGAAGGCGCCTTCACATTCAACGAGTACGTCTTGAGATTTATGCGCTCGGAATGGAACCTGGACCTGGAGGAAGGTATCGCCGATACCCACCGCGGAGACGCTGGTGCGGCGGAGAAACTTCGGAAAGGACTCGCTCAATCCGCCTTCTCCGCCATCGGGTGGCACTTACTGAGCATTCTCCTTGAACGCGAGGGCGATGATGCCGGAGCCATCGGTGCGAGCCGCCGCGCGGCCGCGCTCGCTCCACGCGTCCCGTCCGTTCCCCTTCGGTTGGGCCGGCTGCTGATGCGTGCAGGTGACGTTGCGGGTGCCGAGTGGGCGTTTCGGGAGGCGGTTTGGGTTGCAGGTGAGAATTGGAGAACCCACGCGGGACTGCGGGACTGCCTTCTGCACCAAGGGCGCCTTGTTGAAGCGATCGTCGAGGCGCGTGAGGCAGTGGCGCTATCGCCTGACAAGCAGGCCGCGCATGCGGAGCTGGATCGACTGCAGCAGCGGTACGCCGGTGCGTCCTACCCCGCCAACTGAAACGTCAAACCAAAACCATGAACAGCTGCTCATGAAGCTGAAGCACTGCTCATATTAGCCGCGATACTGCCCCAGCGAGCCAACAACAGATTCCTTCGCATAATCCGGCCTGGCGACAAAGTCACGTAACTAATTTATGCAACAGGGAAGCTATACCCCGACTCTTTGAAAATCCGTGAAAATTCGCTTGCCAACCGGGGCAGCTGGGCGGTCTTTGCGGCCTTCCTCCTGGCCGGCCAGATGCTCGTGGTGCCACA
The DNA here is from genome assembly GCA_937902425.1 of uncultured Acetobacteraceae bacterium. Lineage (GTDB taxonomy): Bacteria > Pseudomonadota > Alphaproteobacteria > Acetobacterales > Acetobacteraceae > Rhodopila. The sequence goes on from CALFNB010000603.1 coordinate 7,380, forward strand.
GGTTAAGCGTAGGAGATGACAAGACCAGGTTCAGGCGTGGGGATCGCCACGCGCCGCACTATTCGTCGAGCGTGGCGTGAAGCTGTGAATGCCTGGGGTCCATAGGTGAAGCGCTGATTGCTTTGGCCTTTTCGTCCGGCAATTCGACCGTGGCGAAGCTGCGGCGGGCTTCCTTGAAACGCCTGAATTCCTCGTAGTCCTCGGCCGCGATGAAATATCCCGTGGTGCGGCCATGGCTGGTCACGGCGACGGGCTCTCTTTGGGCCAGCATCTGGTAGCGCCCGAAATTCCGGGTGAATTCGGATGCGGGGACAACGTGTTCCATGCCAGTGGGGCCTCTCGTGTTGAGGGGAATATACGGTATTTAAACCAAAGGCGCGAATGCCGTAACTCACGCGACTTTTCGCGCTTCTTGCATCAAGCCGGAAGGAGCGTTATCCGAGATCGTTTCAGGCTGAGAGGAGAGTTTTCAATTGTATCCAAATGTTATCCTCTACATGATAAACCGGATCACGCAGCCGGTGTCGGTGGGCATCTGTTTTCGCCGGTGTGTCTTTGATCTGGATCAAAGTCTGAGCGCGATGGGAGGGAAGCCGCCAACATTGATGCTTGCGCAAACCTGTGTATTTTCCAAAAGTCCTGAGTAAATATCCCCCGGCAAAGCCGGGGACTTTAGTATTTTGGCCGCTCAAAGCGGCCGGTGGGGTCGCTGACGCGGCCCCAGAAGTTGTGAGCCGTTCAAAGCGGCTGTTGGGGGCGCTGACGCGACCCCAGGTTCAGGTGGCCACTGAAG
>CALFNB010000604.1 GCA_937902425.1 uncultured Acetobacteraceae bacterium
AAGAATCGCGGGAACCAGTGCATCACCTGTTCCGGCGCTTGCTCGTTGACATAGTGGCCGGTCGGCAGCGCGCCGCGGACGTCCCCGGCGCGCTGACGCCACCGGCCGTGCTCTCGCTGGATGGATATGCGGCAAGACCCACGTTGGGGAAGCTTATGCTTGCGATCAGTCCTGCCTGACGCTCTCGGTTAAAGCGTGGATTAAGGCTTTGGAGACCAATTTGACCGAAGATCGCCGATGATCACCGCTGTGGACAGGACGCTCGCAAGCTCCCGACACCGGTCGGTTCGCACGGCGAGCCTCTTATCGGCCGCTCATATGCTGCTTCCGTGGGGTACAACCAGATCAACCCCCCGCTGCGATCAGGGATATCGCGACTGATGAATGTGCCGTTCGCAATGTGGTCTTATCCGCGGTTCACCACGCAAAGGGCGGAGAAATTGCGGGCCGAAGCGTCGGACGCCGTAGGCGACCCATTTCTTGCCCTGCTGGCACGGGCGAAGCTTCTGGGATCGACCGGACAAATGCCGGAAGCCCAGGAGATACTCCGACATGGTGAACCTCACTTTCCGGCTGAGGCAATTCAGGCGGGGATGTTTCGGCACCTTCTGCCGGCAGCCATTCTGGTTGGCGGTATCGGCCTCGCCAAAGCCTGGTTATCGAAGCGTTTCCCGTCGGATTATGCGACTGACATCGAGGTTATACAATCCGATACCCCGTTTGACGTGGCACATCTGACAATTCAGGGAAAAACGGCGACGTTCGTGTTTCAGGCCTCGTTGATCCACTCGGCCGCCGCGGAATCCACGCTCGGTCGGTGGGTTGACATTCTTCCAATATTTCACAGGTTCATGCTATCCTCCCATCGCGTGGATGGCCACGTCGATATCAATCTGGGCGACTCCGGGCTACGGCCGGGCCTGGCCTTTAGCGAATACAGGCCAGGACATTTTTTGATTCCCGATGCTTCTTATATGGACATGGGCCGGTATGAGCCAATTCGAAATTACTTTCGGAACCATGACGTTCCGTGGACCGATCGGCGGCGGATCGGATACTGGCGCGGTACCACGTCAGGAAGACCAATAGATCAGTCGGTTGGTTGGCGCAGTCTGCCGCGCATCCGGTTGTGCGAACTCAGCGCGGAAAATCCGAACGTCCTTGACGCTGGCATTACCGGCGTCACCCAAATTGATGACCCGGCGGCAAATGAATGGCTTGCGTCGCGAAACATGCTGCGCGGCCATGTGCCCCCGGAAACCTTCCAGTTTCATCGGTACCAGATCGATATAGACGGCAATTCGAATTCCTGGCCGGGACTCTTCATTAAGTTGTTGACCGGCTCGCCAGTCCTGAAAATAGCCTCGGCGGAAGGCTATCAGCAATGGTACTATGATCGCCTCCGACCCTGGATCAACTACGTCCCCGTCGATAACACGATGGGGGACCTGGTCAAAAAGCTCAAGTGGCTGCGCACGCACGACGACGCGGCGCGCAAGATTGGTGCGGCGGGCCGCGGACTGGCGGAAGACCTGACCGGCGAACAGGAAGTCGTTCGGGCCGCTCCGGTATTCGCGGCTGCCGTTCGCGCCGCCGCGCTGGCCCCGGTAATCGATCTGCGGTTCGCGACGGACACGTCCGACCATGAGGTCCTGCGGAGTGGTTGGTTTCCGCCAGAAGTGGATGGCGTGAACGCTTTGGGCTTCGAAAGCCGCATCGAGATCGCGAAGCCATACGGCCTTGGCGATTTCATTCTGATCGTGGAGCTTTCGCCGGCCGCGCGCCCACCCAGGCGCGTCGCGATCATCGCGAACGGTGAGGTGATCCTGCAAAGATCGCTACAGAAGCGAACGACATTTTACTGCCCATTGCCACACCATGTCGCGTGCGCCAGTGGGACGCTGAACCTGTGTTTCTGCCTACCTGACAGCGAGACCAACGCCGGGCAGGACAGTCCGCTCGATGCTCGCATGCTAAGTGTGAAGCTGCATCGTGTCGCGATCGCGGCCGCCCATCACTATACCGGCGACGAACATCCAGACCTGGCCAGGGCGCTGGCGGCATTGCGGGCCGGGCGGGGGGCGGGGTCGATGGCACATGACCTGTGGGGACCGGTGCGGACGGTTCCATCGCAGGCACCACCCCTCACGGTCCGCACCTGTCATGACACGATCGTCTATGCCGATCTCCGCTCTGGCCGTCTGCGACACGCCCCTCGGGCGGATGCACCACGCAACCTGGTCCTGGTTTGCGGCAGGCAACGGGCGAACCTGAGACGCGTCACTTCGGACGGTGTCCTGTTCGGCGTTGAGTTGCGCCCGGAGGGTCCGCATATGGCCAAGGTCGACCCCGCGTCATTGACGCCTGAGGGGGTGGTGTCGACGTTCAGCGTCACGGCGACCGAGTTCGCGACCCCGCAGACGTTCGTGATCCGCGGCGCTGGCCTGTATCTCTCCGCCGAATTGGGGGGTGACGTTTCTCTGAGTCGCGTCGCCGCGGGCCACTGGGAACGCTTTGGTTTTGAGCCGGTCCAGATCTGACGCTTACGACCAAACAGCGACTCGACGTCATTTGGATTGTCTTGCTCCCCCGGGAGATTACGAAACAGACTTTATATCATAACCGATACGAAAGCACATTTCGCGTCGTTCTGGAAAACCTGGCCGAGACCATCATCGCGCTGTCACTCCGCCGCATTTTTCGGTGGCGGCAAAACCGCGCGCTTCCATACACCATGCGGAATGTCCGAAGTGTCAGTTTAATTGGATCATACATCCAAGGCAGAAGATACCTCGTTTGTCCGTATCGCGGCACGCCGGAACCACCTCAGGGCGGTCGCGACCGCCGGTGAAGGCAACCCAGGAAACACGCGTCCGGTCTCGATGGTCGGGCTTAGCCGCCAAAGAACCGCTGGAACCAGTCCAACAGCTGTTCCGGCGCTTCCTCGTTCACATAGTGGCCGCTCGGCAGCGCTTCGCCGCGGACGTCCTCCGCGCGCTGACGCCACAAGCCCAGAGGATCGGCGAACCGCTTGCCCACGCTGCTGGTCTTGCCCCACAGCACCAGGATCGGCATCGTCAACTCGCGGCCAAGATCCGCGGTGTCGAGGTCGCAGTCGATCGTGGCGGCTGCCCGATAGTCGCCGCATGAGCCGCGGATCGTCTTCTCGTTGAAGCAACGAACATACTCGTCCCAGATTCGCGGCGGGATGTGGTTCAGATCGGCGGTCAGCTTCAGCAGCTTCTTGCGCATGAACCAGTCGGCCGGGACGCCGCCCATCATGCGCTCGGGGAAGTCGGCCGGCTGCGCCATGAACGGCCAGTGCCAGCCGCCAATCGCGCCCTCCTTGTTCATCGCCGCCCACATGTCGAGTGTCGGCACGATGTCGATGATCGCCGCCTTGATCACCTTTTCCGGATGGTCGAGACACATCCGATGCACCGTGCGCCCGCCGCGATCATGGCCCGCGACGTAAAAGCGATCATACCCGAGCGCCCGCATCACCTCGACCTGATCCTGCGCCATCGCGCGGAACGAGTAGTTGGAATGGTCCGGTTCCTCGGGCGGCGCGGAGCTGTCGCCATAGCCGCGCAGGTCGGCGGCGACGACGTGAAATCGTTCGGCGAGGCGTGGCGCCACTTTGTGCCAGGCGACATGCGTCAGCGGATTGCCGTGCAGTAACAGCAGTGGCGGGCCGCTGCCGCCGTGACGAAGGCGGATGCGCGCGCCGCTGGTGTCGATGTCGGTGAGGGTAAATCCGGGCATGATTTCCATGGGCGCGTCCCCGCTGTTTTCGGCGTGTGTGGTGGGTCTGGCGCCGGATCATGGCATTCGTCCGAGGGGATCGCCATGCCGTCTCGGCGAGCACGGGCCGCCGCGGGGAACAGCAATATCCAGGTCGTTGCAAGTCAGGAGGCGATCGTGACTGACAATGCCAGAACGGAAGACAAATTCACGCTTTCTCCCACGCGTCGCCGGACTTCTTATTTAAGATAGCGGATGATCTTCAACGTATTGGATCAGATACACGGTGACCCTGGAGCGGGCTTTTCAACACTGATCGCCGGCGCGGCGGTGATGCGGCGCCACGGCGGGATGCTGAGGTGGTCTGGATGACCCGGCTGCCGCCGCCGTAGTGAAATCCCTGTTATTTCAGGTGTTTATCCCATATGGCGAACCTCTCTGACAGGTTCGGCTGAAATCGCGAAATTTGCGCTGTTTAC
>CALFNB010000605.1 GCA_937902425.1 uncultured Acetobacteraceae bacterium
CTGAGGACGCCCCGCTCAACCCCAACTTGAGCGTCCTGATCACGACGCGGGACCTGCGCACGCTGCCGTCTGGCGCGCCGGTGGTGACGGTGGAGGAAATGGCGCAAGCCGAGGCCCAGCGCATGCTGCTGCGCGGGTTGGATCTGGCGGTAGTGGCGCCGCAGGAAACTGCATTGGGGGCGCTGGCCGAGCAGCGCTTCGGCCGCTGGCCGCTGCTTCTGCAGCTCGGCAATGGCTACATCATGCACCGCCTGAATACCGGGGAGCCGCTAGCGCAGATCTTGCAGGATTTGAACGAGGCGCTGAGTGAGGACGGCCTGGACGAGACCATGGCGTTCGAGGCCGCGGGTGACGTTCGTCGCCGCCTGCAGCCCACTCTCGACTTGAGCATCGCGCTGCTGCGGCCGGAGGATGCGACGCTGTATCGGCAACTGGCAGTCTTCTCGCTGGAAGACTACGCGACCGTGGGAAGCGCGGCGCGGCTGTGGGGTGTTTCGCCGGCGCCCGCCAGGACGCTTTGCAGCCATCTCAACACGCTTTCCTTGCTGCGGCATTACCAGGGTGGCACCGGCACCCTGCAACTGCACATGGCGGTCCGCGACGTGCTTGCCGAAGTGCTGGGCAAAAAGGCACTGACCCGGCTGCACCAGTACGTCGCCGAAGCGTGGCGTGCGGCGTGCGGCGCCGATTGGCGGGAGTTGCGCGACGACTACGCCCTGCGACACCTGCTGCGGCACTTGGCGGAGGCCGGGCAGGCGGAAGCCGTGCGCGACCTGCTGCTCGACGCCGGCTGGATGGTGGCGAAGCTGCGCGGGACGGGCGTCCAGGCGTTGCTGGGAGACTACCGGCAGTACGCAGGACCACCGGATGGGGCGGCAGGATTGGTGGGGCGGGCGCTGGATCTGGCGGCGGGGCCACTCGCTGCCGCTCCAGAGGAATTGCCCGGCCAGATCATCGGGCGGCTGGCAGCGGAGGATGCGCCGGGACTTTCTGGAACCCTGAACGTGATGCGGACGATGGCGTCTCCGGAAACGCTGTTGCCGCTTCGTCCGAGCCTCACGCCGCCAGGGGCGGAGCTGCGCCGCCGAAGGCCATACGGGGTGGGTAACTTCCGTCGCGGCGCTGCCGGACGGGCGCATCGTATCAGGTTCCGGGGACAAGACGGTGCGGGTTTGGGATGCGGCGGGCGGGCCAGAATTGCGCCGCCTCGAAGGCCATACAGACGGGGTGAGTTCTGTCGCAGTGTTGCCAGACGGGCGCGTCGTCTCCGGCTCTTCGGACAGCACGGTGCGGGTCTGGGATGCTGTCAGCGGGCGGGAGATGCGCCGCCTCGAAGGCCATACGGGCTTGGTGACTTCCGTCGCGGTGTTGCCGGACGGGCGCATCGTCTCCGGCCCTTCGGACAGAACGGTGCGGGTCTGGGACGATGTCCGCGGGCGGGAGATGCGCCGCCTTGAAGGCCATACGGACTGGGTGGTCTCCGTCGCGGTGCTGCCAGACGGTCGCATCGTCTCCGGCTGCTGGGACAACATGGTGCGGGTCTGGGATGCGGCGAGCGGGCGGGTGCTGCGCCACCTCAAAGGCCATACGGACGCAGTGAGTTCCGTCGCGGCGCTGCCGGACGGTCGCATCGTCTCCAGCTCCGTGAACAACACGGTGCGGGTCTGGGATACGGCAAGCGGGCGGGAACTGCGCCGCTTCGAAGGCCATACGGCCCCAGTGAGGTCAGTTGCTGTACTGCCGGACGGACGCGTCGTATCGGGCTCCAGTGACATGACGGTGCGGGTCTGGGATGCGGCGAGCGGGCGGGACCCGGTCCGGCCCGAAAGCCATGAGGGCTGGGTGGTCTCCGTCGCGGTGCTGCCGGACGGTCGGATCATCTCGGGTTCCCGGGACAAGACGGTGCGGGTCTGGGATGCGGCCAGCGGGCGGGAACTGCACCGCCTCGAAGGCCATGCGATATACGTGATGGCCGTTGCGGCGCTGCCGGATGGGCGCATCGTCTCGGGCTCTGGCGACAAGACGGTGCGGGTCGGGAACGCGGCGAGCGGTCGGGAACTGCGCTGCCTCGAGGGTCACGCTCAGGAAGTGACTTCCGTCACGGTGCTGCCGGACGGTCGCATCGTCTCAGGCTCCTGGGACGCGACGGTGGGTGAGAACCAGCGATGAGAAGGCTCACGTCTCGGGGGCCACCAACGGTGGGTCCGCGAGCGCTCAACCCGGCGCCGTAATACCGTCACAGTAAGTTGCAAATGTCCGGATATTATTCTCCCAGTGGTTGCAGAACTACTTTCATCTTTCCGGCAAAGACCAAGCCGAAGGTCCTTCTGTGTGGGGTCATTTGGGCGCCGCCGCCTCGGTCTCGTCCAGCGCGTCGGCGAGGCGTTGCAGGGCCGAGGCAACCTGCGGACGGTAGCGGCTCCGGTTGTAGGTCGCGGCCAGGGCTGAATGGATGGCGACATGATTTAGCGCCGCTTCGACGATGTCGGGCATTTCCCCCATCTCCCCGAGCATCGTCGCCCCCGTCCGCCGGAGATCATGGCGGGTCCAGTCAGCGGTCTTGCTCGCCTCCTGGATGGCCTTTGTCTCGCGATCCCAGTTTCCAAGAGGCGCGCCCGTTGAGGTGGCGAAGACCAAGGCGTCTGGATCAGGTGTGATGGGCTTCCCGTCATCGCCAGTCGGCAGGCGGGACCGCAGGAGGTCCAGTGCCTGCTGGGACAGGGGAACGGTATGAGGCTCTCCGTTCTTGGTCTCGGGGATGGTCCAGGTCCGGGCCTCGAGATTGATGTGACGCCAGCGGACCATGGCCGTTTCCTGCCGGCGGGTCAGGGTCAGCAGCATGAAGAGCAGCGCGGCGCCGTAGGGTCGTCGAGACGCCCGGAGCGCGGGTAATAGCGCCGCCAGTTCATCGCGGCTTAGGAAGCGTTTACGACGTCCGACCGTGGCGGGGGGCTTGATGTCGGCCAGGCCAGCCGGAGCATATCCGTGGTCAGCGGCCCATTTCAGGATCGGGCGCAGGCACCGGACGGCCAGCGCGGCGGAATACCGGGCCTCGTGTTCCGACGCGGTTACGCGCAGGTCCGTCACGGCCATCGTCGCCAGGGGCCGGTTCAGATGCTTCGAGAACACATGCTCAATTGACTGCCGTTGCTGCTTCCATGAGCGCAATGTGGCGCCCGGCTTCCCCTTTCCCTGATAAAGATCGAGTAACCCCGCCAGGGTGCCAATACCCTCTTTCGCGTCTTTCCCGATGGCCAGCGCCTTGCGCTTCTCAGCGATGGGGTCGGGTCCGCCGGTCTTGATCTTGACATGAAGTTTTTTGGCGGCGGCGCGGGCGGCCGCCAGCCCCATGCCTGTTTTCCCTTGATACTGACCGAGGACGAACCTGCGCATCCGGCCTTCCCGGTCCCGGCAGGCGAGAACCCAGGTGGCCGCGCCCTTGGGCGTCAATCGGATGCGGAGGCCAGCGCAACCGGCGTCCGACAGATCCCGCCGCTTCTTGTCTGCCGTCACTTCGCGCGCGGCTTTGACGATAGCGCCTTCGGTCAGATTTACCGGCATGGAATGAACTCCGTTGCATGATTGATGACTATTTCCGGGGCTTCACTGGGGCTTCACAAAGGCTGGGACACCGTGGCACAGTCGGGGGCGTCCAGGCAATCGGAAATGTTTTATGGCGCTTCACTGGCCACGGAAACTAGCCATATTTTGATTGGTCTGAGATGACCAGAGACACTGAGGGAAAGTCCGCTTAACGTATGATCTCTTAATTCGTAATCAGTAGGTCCGCAGTTCGATCCCGCGCGCCGGCACCAATAAAATCAAGACATTACTGGCCAGACCCAAGGATATTTGGCACCGATTAGGCACTGGCGTCGACCGAGGCACGGCGGTGCAATCCGCCTCACGACACCGGCTTATCTGATCATATCGGACGGACGTAGAACACCTTCACCAATTCTCCAGGCTGAATTCGATAGGAAGCGCCGTGTTGGCTCCGCAGGACATGCAGTTGTTCCAACAGGAAGTCGGCACGCATGTCTCCCTCGTCACACAATTCCAGTCCGTGTCCGAGATGCGAGTGCCTCTCAAAGAACGCCAGAGCGGCCTCCGGACTCGTTTCGCCTGGGAGTGACCAGTCATCCTTCTTGGGTGGTGCGTATTTCGGCGTCATCCGCTTCAAGTGATACCAATGCACCGAGAAGGAGCTTTGACTTTCACCGGAAGGCTGCCGCGTCAGATTCGTTAAGAGGTCGTCAAACATTTGCTTGTGCTCCAGGAGTCGGGTGACGTAGGCGTCCGTGGTGTCCACCACTGCTGCTTGTGGCAACTTACGTTCGCCGGTTCGCATGGCTCCAGGCAAATACACATTGAGCTGCTGCAAAATCGAGTCCCGCCGCGCGACAAACTGCATCGCGGCTTCCAGGACGACGATCGCGGGTCCAGGGATCTCATTCTCGCCGGCCTCCCATCGCCGGACAGTACGTCCACCACCATCGACCCGGAGAAATTGCCCTAACTGTTCAGCGCTCATGCCCAGGAGCCGACGCGCGGTTTTTAAGTCTGCCGGTCGCCGCACCAGTCGTGGAATTTCTGTCTGCACGTGAACCCCGTCGTTTTCGAACTGGAGGTCAGTTAGGTCTATTCGCCCTACCTACAAGCGCAAACCGCAAAATAATTGCTTGGACGAAGTCTCATGTTTGAGGAAAGCCTCCGCCACGTCGCCATCGAGAGGCGCGCAACGGCAATTTATATGCGGAACCCAGGAGAATCGGCGAAAAAATGCTGAGCAGGATAGCCGGGTTCCAAGATAGGCCGCGTCGTGCCCGCGAAAGCGTTTTAACCTCGGACCGATTTATGGTACATCATTATGTACAGAGCTTCTGAAAGCGTCCTCCGTGGCCCACGTATCCTTCACTGATTTGCGCCAGAACATGGCGACCTACTTTGATCGCGTGACGGACGATCGGGAGCCGCTCCTCGTCACCCGCCAGGGCGGAAAAGGCAACGTCGTGATCCTGTCCGAAGAAGAGTTCGCCGGATGGCAGGAAACGGTGCATCTGCTGAGCAGCCCGAAGAATGCCGCGCGTCTGCTCGCCTCTATCCGCCAATTGGACGCGGGCCAGGGTCATGCGCGCGAACTCCTCGAGGACGGAGGTCCCGACGCGGCATAACCTCGTGGACCTGCGCTTTTCGGGTGAGGCCCGGGAGGATTATCAACACTGGCTCGTGGCTGACAGGAAGGTCCTGCGTAGGCTGAATGCGGTGATCAAAGACGCTTGGCGATCCCCTTTGAGGGAATCGGCAAGCCCGAACCGCTCAAGGGAGACCTTGCTGGATGGTGGGCTCGCCGAATTACGGATGAGCACCGCCTCATCTATCGCATTGTCGGGACGGCGCGGGAGCAGGTCCTCGAAATCGCCGCCTGTCGCTTCCACTATTAGCGATACCGTGCCGGTTCACCTTCGTCGTCACACCGTTCGCATTCAGGTAGGCGTGGGAAACTCGTGCATTGTATTTCAACACCTTAACCTGCCACCCGTCGGTTTCGTAATCAGTAGGTCCACAGTTCAGGTCTGTGCGCTGGCACCATGGCTTCAGCATTTCATGAGCCACCCAAATAACTTACTCGAATAATATCCGCACGAATAACTTACTCGAATAATATCCGCACGGTGTCCGCGGAAACTTTGACCGTCGTCGTCGCGTCCCGTGGTGCCAGCTCTCCACGATGGCCGCCGTTTGAGAACCGGCGCGGCTACCGCGCATATTTCCCCATTGGACGGTGCCGATCGGCGCAAGCCGCGCGATCGCACCTTTGCGTCTGACAATCTCTGTGCCGATATTGGTGGCGGCACCGGCGCTCTGGTCAGGCGTCCTTTCGCCGGGCGGCGATACCGCGACCGGGTGTCCCGGCCGCGCCAACCACAGAGGGGGATACGCATGGGTTCATATCTGTTCACCGGCGGACGCTTCCTTGACCCGCGGCGAGACGAACTGATCGACGGCATCGAGGTACTGGTCGAGGACAACCTGGTCAAGGAGGTCTCCGAACGTCCGATCACCACCTCCTCCGCCCACCGCATCGACATCGGTGCCCGCACCCTGATGCCTGGGCTGATCGACGCGCATATTCACCTCTGCCTGACCGAGGTGAACCTGCAACTGCTGGCCGACGTGCCGTTGACCTTGCTGGCGGCGAAAGCCTCGGTGGCGATGCGCGCGATGCTGGAGCGCGGGTTCACCACACTGCGTGACACCGGCGGCGCTGACTGGGGCGTCAAGGCGGCGGTGGAGCAGGGGTTGTTCGTCGGGCCGCGGCTGTTCATCGCCGGTCAGCCGCTGAGCCAGACCGGCGGCCACGGCGATTTCCGCAAACGCACGCAGACCCAGACGTTCTGCGCGTGCTGTTCCGGGCTCTCGTGGGTTTCCCGTGTCGCTGACGGCGTGCCGGACGTGATCAAGGCCGCGCGGGATGAGCTGCGCAAGGGCGCCGACCACATCAAGATCATGGTGTCCGGCGGGGTCGCCTCGCAGTTCGATCCGCTGGAGAGCCTGCAATATCGTGTGGATGAGATTGAGGCGGCGGTGGAGGAGGCGACCCGTTGGGGCACCTATGTCTGCGCCCATGCTTACAGCGCCGAGGCGATCGCGCGGGCGGTGCGGGCCGGGGTGCGGACGATCGAGCATGGCAATCTGATCGACGCCCCTACCGCCGCGCTGATGGCGGAGCGTGATGCGTTCCTGGTGCCGACATTGGTGGCATACGACGCGTTGCGGCGGCGCGGGCCGGATTACGGACTGTCGGCCTACAGCCTGGCGAAGAATGAGGTTGTGCTGGAATCTGGGCTGCGCTCCCTGGAGATTTGCCGGGAGGCGGGCGTAAAGATCGGTTTCGGCAGCGATCTTCTGGGCCAGTTGCAGACCGACCACTGTGCCGAATTTGGCTTGCGGGCTGGGGTGATGTCCCCTCAGGAGGTGATCCGCTCGGCCACGCTGGTGAACGCGGAGATCGTGAGACGGGCGGGGAAGCTCGGGGAACTGGTGCCGGGGGCGTTTGCCGACCTGCTGGTGGTGGATGGGGACCCGTATCGGGATCTCGGCGTGTTCCGGAGCGATGGCGGGCGGTTGGAGGCGATCATGCTGGATGGGGAGTTCGTGCGGAATCGGCTGTGGGGCTCTGGCTGACCGCCTTTTCAGCGTTGCGAATTCGCACTAAATCCCCTTCTTCATGCAAAAACGCATGGAAAGGCTCGTGCTGCTTTCGCGGGAGCGGGAACCGGTTTGTCAGTCTGGCGATGTCGGTCAGCGACAGCTCCGGCCGCTGGTGCGTGAAAGCATTCAACACGTCGAGCGCTGGGTCCACCGCCGAGACGCTTCAACGGTCGGCATCCGCCGCGATCATGGCGGAATTCCTTCCGGCGCTGCCTTCTGGCGGCCCTTTGGTATCATCGCGTTCGCTCTGCTTGACAGCCAGCTGGCCGAGGTAGGAAGATCGGATGACAAAACACTTTTTCATACAATGAACCCATCGAGCAGTCCCGACCATTGGCGCACCGGCTCGCCACGCCACCCTGATCGTTGCGTATCAAAATTCAGTTGGGATCGGCGAACCGGCGATGACACCCATGCCGGCGCTGGACTCGCGCCATGTCATCGAGGCGATCGGCGTCGACCATCTTTAACAAGGGCCAAACCGGCTGGGAGGCCAACATGATGCGCGTCGTCGGAGTCGACCATTTATCGATCAGAGTAAGCGACTACGAAAAGTCGAAGCAATTCTACAGCCGCCTGTTCACGTTCCTGGGCTTTGAGCTGTCGGATGAATACGACGATGCGATCGGCTGGACCAACGGCAAGACCCGCTTCTGGATCAGCCCGGCCGACGTCAAAGGCCGCGAGCACAAATATCGCATCGGCGACGTCGGCTTCCATCACTACGCATTTCAGTTACGTAACCGCAAAGACGTCGATGCGTTGCAGAGCTTCCTGCGCGACGACCTTGGCGCCGCCATCGTCGATCCGGCAGCGGAATATTATGACGACTATTACGCCGTGTTCTTCCTCGATCCCGATGGTCTGAAACTGGAAGGCATGAAATACGGTGAGCGTCAGGCACGCGCCGCGCGCGCGAAGGCGTCCGGACGGAAGCGGACGGCGTAGCCCGGAAAATCCCGGCTGCGATCGGAAAACCGGTGCGCACATCAGTCATCGCGATGTCGTGGCAAGATGAAATCGGCCGCCAACATTCGCCCGCGGGCCTCCGCGCGGCAATTCACCATGCCATTTTTACTTCGCCGGCCTGCCCAACCTCACGTTGGTATTGACAAGCCCATGTTTCGCGCGCGAGGATCGCCTTGAAAGCGTTGAAGACCCCCTTGTTGCGCCCCCTCCGTTGACGGTTGAGGCAGGCGGAGCATGGCCAGGTCTTCCATTCAGTGTTGTGTGCCGGCAGACCACCGATGGAGGAGTCAGCCCTTGGACCATGACTGCCCCGACAGCCGCCTGTGCTCAGGCCTCGGTTGCGCTCATGCTCTGTCGGCTTTCTCACGCGGTTTCGCCGGAAGCCGCCGCTTCAACGGAACGAAACCCTTAAGCCGCGATGCAGTTGCCTCGGGCGGGCGACCGCGCCGCGGCGACGCGTCCGCGCCAATCCCATTCCAAAGCCTGACACCAGCCAGACAAAACTTAAAAGCACCCAGGAGAGTCCGCCATGCCGACCCGTGTCCAATATCCCGCCGAGATAGAGCCTTTGGTCCAGTTCATCGAGGAAACGCCTCGCGCTGAAATCGTGGATCGCACGCTGGAAAAGCTCCGTGCCGGGGTGCCGATCGAAACGATGCTGACCGCGTCCGCCCTCGCGGTGACGCGGTCCTCAGACCTCCCACCCGGCCATCACGGCGGCCCGCTGCATCCCGTGGCCGGCCTGTACGCGATCTCGAAGCTGGTGCAGCGGCTTGAGGGGGAGGACAGGTTCCTCCCTGTCCTGCAGCACGTTGCCCTGTCCAACAAGCATGTGCATGACCCGGTGACCTCGCCGTTCATGCTGCTGGAGTTCGAGGCGCTGGATGCCGAGGGCGGCTCGCAGTCCAAGGCGGAATTCCTCGCCGGCGACGGCCAGGGCGAAATGGCCCGCGGCAAAGGCATCGAAGGGGCCAAGGAGGCTTTCCTGAAAGCCGTCGGCCGCGGCGAGACCAACAAGGCCGACCATCTGTTCCTGTGGATGTGGGACAACATGCCCGCCATCGAGGTGTTCGACCTGCTGATGAGCGTGGCGATCCCCAAGAACGGCCTCGACGACCACTACTTCATGTATCCGGCCACCGCTTGGCGCGCGCTGGAGACGTTCTTCGACAAGCAGTACCTCAAGGTGCTGATGCGGCCGGTAGTGCGCTATGTGACGCGCTTCCCGACCGTCCGGGCGTATCCCGAGATCGACCGGATGATTGAGGAGCATGACTTGCTCGGCCGCATCCTGCGCCAGCGTACCGGCGACGATGAGACCGCCTCCGTCGGCCGACTGGGCGAGGCCATCCGGGACTGCGACGACTTCAACGAAATCCCCAAGATGACCGCGCAGGCGCTGGTGGACGGCCTGTCCATGGAAGGCGCCGGCGAGGCGCTGTCGATCGGCGCGGCCGGCCTGTTCCTGCGTTCGCTCTCCGGCAACCCGATGGATGTGCATCTGCACACCAGTGTCAACATCCGGCGCTGGCTGCTGAAGCTCGACGGCCTCAGCATGAAGAGCAAGCTGCTCGTCCTGCTGACCTGGCACATGGGCCCGGAAATAAAGTCGACGCAGCACCGGATGGAAGCCGGTCCGCAGCCGGATCCGGAAGCCGTTGCCGCGCTGCCGCATCGCACCCAGGCGGAACTGTTGGATGCGATCACCCAGAGCATCTACAACCAGCCGCCGACCGACTGGTCGCAGGTCTCCAATCTGGGCCGCATGCGCGCGGTGCCGGAAGTCAAGGTCACCGTGAACCTCGCCCAACAGTACGTTGATCTGGGCTACGACGCTCAGGCGTTCATGACGCGGCTCGGCGTCATCGTGTGCCACGACAACTTCACCGAGATGCACGCGTTCAAGCATCACAACGCGATCGTGGAAGAATTCCACGCGACGCGGGAGCCGTGGCGCTGGATGCATCTGGTGTGCGGCGCCCAGGCGGCGGCGATTTCCTTCGGCAAGAACATGGAAGTCTTCGAAGAGGCGCTGGAACTGATGCACGCCGCCTGATTATGGGAGCCAGACCGGACGGCATCGTCGCCGTCCGGTCTGGCATTCCTGGGCCTCAACCGTCGTCGCGCGACTGAACCTTGCCTATCCGGTTAACACAGACACCTACCAGGGGTAGTGTCTTTCTGGACAGGGTCTGAGTCCGCTCGTTGCACAAAAACGCCAGGTACATAAAGACACCGACCTATGCCGAGCTATATTCAGGCAATTGGGCGCACCCCACATGTAGTGGGTGTCTGTGTTAACCGGATAGGCAAGGACTGAACGTTCAGCTGTTATTCGGAAAACACGCGGACGCCGGCACGGTGAAACCGGCGCCCAGTGATGTCAGTAGCGCCGGTACGACCGTTATGAAATCGTAGCTGATCACCACCTTCGAAAAACCGGCCGCTCCACCGCAGATCGCCGCGTTGTTCAGTGCGACTGTCGCCGCGGTGATGACCACGCCGCGGGAGGTCGCCTGACTGACGACATAGGCTGTCGCGTTGGCGGAACTGTAGATCCCCGCCGCGGCGCAGGAGGCAGCGCGCAGGCCCATGCAGCGCGCGCCTTCGGCGGCGGCTTCTTGCAGCACCTCCGATGTCCAGACCAGCCGGCCGAATTCCACGAACCCGACGACGATCAGCACCATGGCCAGGGCGCAAGCGGCGAATTCCACCGCGGTGGTTCCTCGCCGCGCCCGCATCAGGGCCGCGAGGCGTCCTCCACTCGGCGCCCCCGGGTTCAGGGTGTGGCCAGGCGAACCGACTTTCATTGTGCCTGCACGACGCTGCTCTGCCGCAGGGTGATGTTGCCGATCGCGCCGTAGCCGGTGAAAATCGCGGTGAACGACCGCGTGCCCGCTATGGTGACGAACTTGCCCGCCAGCGTGCCTCCTCCACCCGCGCAGGCGGCGCCGCAACTGACCGCCGAGCCCCAACTCCCGCTCACGTTCGCACCGGTCGGGCACCAGCAACTGTTCGCATTGGCCGCGACGCCGCTCGTGGTCGTCACGCCGCCCGTGATCGCGTTGGTGGCGCCGTCGTTCACCGTGATGCTCGCACCAGCCCATGCGGCGCCATTTGTGTTGGCGACGATGCCGCTGAGAACAGAGGCAAGCGACGCGGCACCGGCGGAATTGATGGAGGCGACGTTCAGCAGCGCATATTGCGCCGCCGCGGCGACAGCGGAAGAAAGCTCAATCTCCTCACGGTAAGCGCGCCCGAAATCGATGATGCCGGCGAACAGGATCATCAGCATCGGTGAGATCAGCGCCAGTTCCACGGCGGCCGTGCCCTCCCGCCGCCACAGCAACCCCCGTCTGGACCTGGGCATACTCATTGGGGCCGCCTCATTGGACCAGTACCACCGAGCCGCCGGCGGCCGCGCCGCCCAGACCCGCGCAGGTGGACGCGAGTGCCGATCCACCCGAGAGTGTGATGGTCGAACCGATCAGTTCCAGACACTGTCCGGTGCCGTTGCCGACGTTCCCGGCGCCGCTCAGCGTGATCGGCCCGCTGGGGAAATAGAACGCACCGGACAGCGAATTGCCGCTGGCCCCTTCCGAGAAACTGGCGCCGCCTACCCCGTTGCTGGCGACCACCAGGTTCTGCAGCGTCCCGGACGTGGGCGCGGTCAGCGTCACATTGCTGTAGCCGGCGGCGACACTGAACGTGCCGGACGTGATGAGGCTGACGCCGCTGCCGGTCACCGTACCGCCGCCCCCACCCGCGCCAAGCGAAACGTTGCCAGTGATGGTCCAGGTCCCGGCACCAAGTGTCGCACTGCCGGCCAGGTTGAATGTACCCTTCAGGTCGTGCGCGGGCGCCGCGCTCAACGTGAGCGTGCTGCCGCCGGACGTGGAGATGTTCCCAACCGCCTGGAACGTGCCGCTGGTCATGTCGCCCAGTACCGCGGTGGTGTTGGTATAGATGGCGTAACCGGCGCTGCCGGGGCCGATGTTGAAGCTGTTGGCGCTGCTGCCCGCGCCGATGCTGAGTGTCGCGCCGCCGGTGTTGTAGATGCCGCCGGCGATGGTGTAGCCGCCGGCGCCGAAGGTCAGCGCGCTGCCGAGGTTGCAGATGCTGTAGAACGAGCCGGAGCAACTCACGGTGCCCGCACCGACGTTGTAAGTGCCGGCCCCAAAGGTCGTGGTCGAGCCGCCGCCAGTGATGATCCCGCCGGCGACGTTGTAGGTGCCAGGCCCAAAACTCGCGCGAGAGCCGCCGACATTGATCGCGCCGCTGAAGTCGTAGGTGTTGGTCGGCGAACCACCAGCCGCGAAGTTCACCGTGATGCCGCCGTTCATCGTGATGCCGGCGAAATGATAGGTTCCACCCGCCGGGCAGGTGACCGTCCAGGTCGAGCCGGCGAAACTGCCGGTGCAGCCGATCGTGGTGAGCTGGGCCGGAGTCGGGGTGCCATAGCCGAACACGAGAGTTGTGCCGGCCGCGACCACGGGCCCGGACGGCCCGGTCAGGCTCGCCACGGTCACCAGGTGGGTGAACGCGCTCGTGACCGCCGCGCTGCCGGCGAGAGGATCCGCCGTCGCCACCTTGACGATGTTCACCGAGGGGGTGCCGGCCGGCGGCTTGATGCCACTGCACGGCTGGCTCGGCACGGCGGCCGAGTTGTAGTCGAGCGTCTTCGTCGTGATCGTCGTGCCGCACGGCACCGAGACCGTGGCGTTGGAAGCGACCGTGCAACTGGCGCCGGTCACCGAGGTGCCGCCGCTCAACGTCACGCCGCTGGCGCCGGCCTGTAGCGCGATAATGCAGGTCGACGCACCGGGCTTGACCTCCGCGTAGGAGGTCGCGGTCACCGGAAGTGTGGTGCCGATTCCGAACACCCCGGCCAGATAGAGCGGCGCGGAGGTGTTGACCGTCACCTTCACCGCGTTGTTGCCGTCGCCACTGGGCGAGGCGACCAGGACCGCCGCCACCGCGCCGGCGGCCAGTCCGTTCAATGAGGCGAGATTGCTGACCGCCGCATTCATCGTGGCGGTCGAACTACTGGCGTTGTAGGCGAGCGCCCCGGCGTAAGCGGCACTGTCGGCCACGCGTTGATCGGTCGTTCTCGCCAGATAGGCCGTGCCGAGATCGACCGCGACCGCCGCCAGGCCGGCGAGCATGGCGATGACCGCGGCGCCCACCACCGCGATGCTGGCGCGCCTCCCGCGGGTCGCCCTGGAGCCGGGTTTCCAGACCAGCCGTTTCAGGCCAATCAACGGGGTCCGTCCGGCGTAGCTGTTTCGATCGTCAGGTGGCATGTCTGCCTCGGTCACTTGTGTGTCGCATCGAGTGCCTGGTATCCGGCCAACGCCGCGGCGGCGTCGCCGGGGGAAAGATCGGTGAGCAGCAGCTTTTCCGCTTCGCGTGGGTTGCCTGACAGCGCCAGCGCCATCGCCAGGTCCTGGCGCAGGCGCGGTGCCGCGCCAGGCTGCGATCCTGGGCCGCGCAGTATCTCCACCGACCGGCCGGCCTGGCCGCTGAGCGACAGCGACAGCGCCAGATTGACCGATGCCGCACGGTCGTTCGGATCGAGGCCCAGGAGTTTTCCGTAGATCGCTTGCGCCGCGTCATGGCGTCCCTGCAGGTCGAGCGCCACGCCAAGATCATTCAGCGCCGTCGCATCGTTGGGCTCGCCGGCCAGCAACTTCGTGAAGCTGTGTTCCGCGTCTACCGCGCTGCCGCGCGACAACTCCAGCCGGCCGAGGCCGAGCAGCGCCACCGCCGCCGCTGGATCAACCGCCAGCGCGCGCCGCCAGGCCTCCATCGCCGCGTCAGGCTGGTTCAGTTGTTCCAGCGCCGTGCCCTGGCGCTCCAGCGCAGCGACGTCGCGTGGGTTTGACTGCAGCATCGATCGCGTGATGTTCAGCGCGGTATCCGGCATGCCGCCGCTCAAAGCGGCGTCGGCGACATCGACGCCGGCCGTACCACCGCGCACATCCGGCGACCGAGGCGAGGAACATGCGGCGAGCAGCAGCACGGCAATCCAGCCGCCATTGATCGTTGTCATCCGGGTCATCATCGCATCACCTGTTTTGGGTGGGTTCGTCATCCCCGCAACGTCCGGTAGACGTCGACCATCGCCGGACCGGCGACGATCAGGAACACGCATGGGAGGATGAAAATGATCATCGGCAGGGTCAGCAGCACCGGCAGCCGCCCGGCTTTGGATTCGAATCTCGCCAGCATCTCCTGCCGCTGCTCGGCCGACAGCGTACGCAGCGCCACGGTAAGCGGCGTGCCATACTGAATGGACTGGATCAGCATCGCGGACAGGCGGCGCGCGTTCTCAAGCCCAGTACGCTTGCCAAAGTTGACGAGTGCCACCCTGGTGTCGGCGTTGACCTGCATTTCATGCGCGGTCCGGGTCAGCTCCTCGGCCACCACGGGATGGGCGTGATGGATCTCGATGCCGACCCGTTCGACACTCGCCTCCAGACCAAGGCCTGCTTGTCCACATATCACCATCATGTCCATGGCGTCAGGCATGCCGGCTTCGAGCGCACGCAGGTAGCGCTTGCGCAGTTGCCGCACGACCATGTCGGGCGCCAGCAGCCCGATGGTGCCGGCCACGGCCAGGAACGCGCCCGGCCAGGGCAGGTTGACGCGCGGCAGTGCTTCCACGACCAGCGTCGTCAGTGGCAGCCCGACGACCAGCAGCAGCTTCGCACCGACGAACAGCTCCAGACCATGCGCGCCGCGGAAACCCGCGACCTGCAACGTCTGGCGCAACTCCTCCAGCGTCTTGGTGGGCAGGACGCCACTGCGGGCGATGGTTTCGCCGATCGTCGTGATGATGCGCAGTATCGGCGGCAGACCCTCCCCCGATTCAGTTTCGACCGAACCGGCGCCATGCCGCACCATGCGCAGCCGCGCCGACAGCCGATCGGCACGGCCCATGTCCCGCCAGAGCAACGTCGACAGGCAAAGCACCAGGGCCAGCCCGCCGGTCAGCACCAGAGGCAACCAAGGGATCGTGGCCGGGATCACGACAATGCCTTGCGGATCATGCCGCGCATCACCAGCAGCCCGCTGCCCAGCATTACGATCGCGGCGATCAGCATTTTTTGACAGCCGGGGTCGGTGAACAGGCGGCCCATATACCGCGGGTTCAACACCGCCAGCGCACCGCCGGAGAGGAACGGCAGCGAGGCGAGAATCATGATCGAGGTCTTCGCCTCCGCCGCCAGCGCGAGGCCACGCGCCTTCAGCGCCAGGCGGCGCCGCATCACGTCGGCGAGCCCCTCCAGCGCCTCGGACAATCCGCCTCCGGTTCGGCTTTGCAGCGCGAGCGCGGTCGCGAAGAAGCGGTATTCCGGCAGCTTGTTGCGCTCCGCCATCTCGCGCAGCGCGTCCTCCAGTGTGACACCGATCGAGACCCGATCGTAGAGCAAGCCGAACTCCGGCCCGGTTGGCGGCATCGCCTCACGCGCCACGGTGTGGATGCCCTCGCTCAACGGGATGCCGACGCGCACCGCGCGAACGATCATCGCCAAGGCGTCGGGGAACTGCGCATAGAGCGCGTCGCGCCGGCGCTGCTCGCTCCAATGGAATGCGAAACGACTGAGCATTACCCACAGCACCGGCACGATCAGCAGCGACCATGTCCCGAAGAAGATGTGCAGCATCTCGGCGACCGCGCGCGCGAGCACCAGGGCGATGCTCAGCACCAGCCACCAACGCAACGAATAATGCTCGGCGTGAGTTGGATCATAGCCGAACAGCCGCGCCGCCGCCGTGATCAGCGACACCATTCGCACCGATCGGGTGGCCGTGCCGCGTCCCATCACAGCGAGCGGATTGGCCCGCATATACGATCCCACCACCCGCTCCAGCCGCTCCTGGAAGCGTCTTCGCTGCTTCTGCTCCCCCATGATCGCGCTGACGCCAATCGCCACGGCGCTCGACACGCAGATGCCGCCGACCAGCAGTGACACCATGGGGTTCACGTCTCTGGCTCCTCCAGCGCGGAGGTCCAGGCTCGGTCGAGGCCAAAATACGACAGGCGTTGATGGAAGCTTGGCCTGGCGCGGTTGACCCGATAACGGCCGACCAGCCCGCCCGTGAGCGTCTCGCCCTCCACCTGATACGAAAAGATGTCGTTGAGGATGACGGTGTCGCCTTCGAGCCCGCAGACGTCCGTCACCTGCGTCACCCGGCGCTTGCCGTCGCGATGGCGTTCCACCTGAACGATAAGGTCGACCGCGCCGACGAATTGCTGACGGATCGAGCGTGAGGGCAACCCCATATTGCCCATTTGCACCATGTTCTCGATCCGGGTGACCGCGTCCCGGGTCGTATTGGCATGGACGGTGGACATGCTGCCGTCGTGGCCGGTGTTCATGGCCTGCAGCATGTCGAACGCCTCCGAGCCGCGCACCTCGCCGACGATGATACGGTCGGGCCGCATGCGCAGCGCGTTATGGATCAGATCGCGCTGGGTGACCTCGCCGCGCCCCTCCAGGCTGGACGGGCGGGTTTCCATGCGCACGACATGCGGCTGCTGCAATTGTAGTTCCGCGGCGTCCTCGATGGTGATGATGCGCTCGCCATGGTCGATCAGCCGCGACATGGCGTTCATCAGCGTGGTCTTGCCGGAGCCGGTGCCGCCGGAAATCACCACATTCAGCCGGCACCGCCCGGCCACTTCAAGCACCCGCGCGACTGACTGGGTGAGCGAGCCGTAACCGATCAGTTTCGCGAAATCGATCTGCTGGCGGGCGAATTTGCGGATCGAGATATATGGCCCATCCAGCGCCAGCGGCGGGAACACAATGTTGACGCGGGAGCCGTCCTTCAGCCGCGCATCCACCATCGGGCTCGATTCGTCGATGCGTCGGCCGATCGCCGAGGCGATGCGCTGGGAGATATTGGCGACATGCGCGGCGTCCCGGAACCGGATGTCCGACAGCACCACCTTGCCGCTACGCTCGATAAATACCCGGTTTGGTCCGTTGACCATGATGTCGGTGATGCTGTCGTCTTCGAGCAGCGGCTCCAGCGGGCCGAGGCCGAGCATGTCGTCGACCAGTTCACCGGCGAGCTGGTGTTGTTCGCGCGCGTTCAATTGAAAGCGGCGCGCGGTCGCGATCTCCCCCAGCACACGTTCCACTTCCACGACCACCCGGTCGGCGGACATGTTGGCGATGGCGACGGGATCGAGCTGCGCCAGGCACGCCATTCGCAGTTGCGTGGTCGGCCCCGGCTGCTCTGGGGTTTGGGTCTGGACAGGTTCGGCCGGCCTGGGTGCGTCGCGCACCGGCGGCGCCACCGGTTCGATTTGCGTACTGCGCCGGCCAAAGGCGTTGGGCAGGATGCTCATGAACTCAGACCAAGCAATCGGCGCAGCCTGCCGCCGCCGCCTTTCTCCTTAACGGTGCCCGGTGCACTGCTGTCCAGCAGCCGCACGAATGCCACCTCGCGCGCCAACAGCAGGATCCCGCTGCGGAATCCGCCGCGCCCCGCCATCGCGACCTCGCCCAGGCTGGCCGCGAGGCCGACCACCTTGGGCAGGTCAGGGATGACGACGTCGGGCTGCATCTTCAGCCCTTCTTCCAACTGCCGCCGATTGAGACCGCCGGGGAGGTTCTCGCGATTCAATACGAGTACGGCGCGGGCCGCCTGCTTAGGGGCGTTGGGAAGCGCCATCAGGCGTAGCGCGTCACGTACCGAGCCGAGCGTGGGATCCATGACCACGACGCGCTGATGCGCCATCGCCAGCAGGTCGCGATGCAGCGGCAGCGCCGACCACGGCACGTCGATGACCACGAAATTATAGCGCCGTCGCAGCGCGTCCAGCAGCCGCTCCGCCGCGTTCGGCGTGTAGGCGACCGTCTCGGTCAGCTTCTCCTCGCCGGCCAGCACGTGCAGCCGCTGGCTCACTGGCTGTGCCGCGCGCTCGACAAACAGTTCATCGATGCGGTCCGGCGCCTCCAGCACGGTGCGCAGGCCGGGTCCCATCTTGGCGCCGAGCAACATGGCGGTGGTCCCGCGATGCAGATCGGCATCCAGCAGCACGGTGTGCCGGCGTGCCTCGACGCCAAAATGCCAGGCGAGGTTGGCGGCGATGGTGCTGGCCCCGGTGCCACCGCGCGCCCCCGTGACGGTGACGACGCGCCCGCCCGCCACGGCCTCGGCCGCCTGACCGCCTCGCAGGATCAGCGGGCCGAAATAGCGCGCCACCATGTCACGCATCAGCGGCTGATAGAGGTATTCCATCACGCCCAGACCGTGCGTCATCTGGCGGTAGAAATTGAGGTCCTCGCGATCGCCGATCACCAGCACGCGC
The DNA here is from genome assembly GCA_937902425.1 of uncultured Acetobacteraceae bacterium. Classification (GTDB taxonomy): domain Bacteria; phylum Pseudomonadota; class Alphaproteobacteria; order Acetobacterales; family Acetobacteraceae; genus Rhodopila. The sequence continues at coordinate 18,515 of CALFNB010000605.1, forward strand.
ACGTCGGGCTCAACCACGTCGGACAATTCGCTCAATGCCGACAGCGGCTGGTCCTCGCCGCTGACATCGACGATCAGTACATGCGGCGTGGGCATCTTGTGCAACGCCGCCATGGCCGCGCGCACCGTACCGCGGCGGATCTCGAACCCCCGCGGCACCGCTTCGAGCAGGCCCTCGCGAAGCGCCGTCTCGGTGTCCTGATCGCTGACGAAGGCGATGACGCGCGGCCGGTCCGGACGCTCGCGCTCAGGCGCCGGTGATTCCGCGGTGACGACGGCGTCGGGAGGCATTATTGGCCGGTCCCCGACGATGGTGCGGCCGACGGGGTGGCTGGTGCGGCGGCAGGGGGTGCGCTGCTGACCGGTACGATTTGCGCCAGTCCGCTGTCGGGCAATGATCGGACGTTGCCGCGGCGCAACCGGGTCAGCGCCGCCGCCGACAGGGCGCCGTCAGCGGGACCCGCGGGTGTCGCCAAAACCAGGTCGGACGGCACCGTCACCATGGCTCGAAGATCAGCGTCGTTGGCCCCATTCGGCCGCCAGGCGCCGGCGCGCGAATATGGGTCGATCCGGTCGCAACCGACAAGGCAGAGCAGCACAAGCAGCGCGATCGAACGCGACATCATAATGCCCTCCTCATCGGATCACGAAGCCGGCGTCGCCTGGAATGTGCGGCGCCGCCGCGACCTTCCCGGGGTCACGCGCGCTCTGCCGCAGCAACAGCAGACGCTCCAGATCACTGGGCGGTTTCCAGCCGTCGGTGGGCAACTTCAGTTGGCCCGGACTGGCCACCCCGCTCACCAGGTACGGCGTGACCACGATCACCAGTTCGGTCTCGTTGCGCTGGAACGAGTCGGACCGAAACAGCGCGCCCAGGATGGGCAGTTCGCCGATGCCGGGCAGCGCGTTGCCGACCATCGTTGTGTTGTCCTGCAGCAGCCCGGCGATGGCGAAGCTCTGTCCGCTCGCCAGCTCGACGGTGGTCTCGGCGCGCCGCACGGTCAGTGCGGGCACCTGGATCGTACTGTTGCCGACGCCGAGTTGCACCGCCCCCACCGTGGTCAGCGCACTGACCTCGGGGCGCACCTTCATGTTGATGCGCGCACCGGATATCACGGTCGGCACAAAGGCGAGGCTGACCCCGTACTGTTTGAATTCGATGGTGATCTGATTGTTTTGCTGGGCGACCGGGATCGGAAACTCGCCGCCGACCAGGAAGCTCGCGGTCTCACCGCTCATGGCGGTCAGGTTTGGCTCCGCCAGGACGTGCACCAACTGGTCCTGCGCCATCGCGTCGATGAAGGCGTTGATGTCCAGCGTGTGGCCCGCGGTGGGGAAGTTGTAGCCCAGGCTGGCCGCACTGGCGGCAACCGTCGTGATGGCGAGCGGGTTGGCGGTGACCACGCCGATCGCCGCGTACTTTCCGAGACTGGCCAGATTATTCCAGTTGATGCCGAGTTGGCGGATGACGTTACGGCTCACCTCGGCGATGCGCACCCGCAGGTTCACTTGTTGGCTGCCCAGTACGGCCAGCTCGCTCTCCACCGACTGGCCGGCGGCAACGAACTGGCGCGCGGTCCGCATGGCCACTTCGGCGTCGGCCGCGGTCTGCACCGTCCCGCTGACCACCAACCCATTGGGTTGCGTGATCACGTGCACGTGGCGGCCGGCGATCAGTCTGTCGATCGCGCTCTCCGCCTGCGCGGCGGCGTAGCCGGATGGCCGCACGGTTACGTCGTATTCAGCGATCGCCGCACCACTGTCGTCGATCGCCGCGATCGTGGTGCGGCCCGGCGCGACGCCGAGCACGAACAGCGAGGTCGGTGAGGCTGGCCGCACCTCGGCCACGCGCGGATCGGCGGCGAACACACTCGCCGCCGGGGCGGTCATCACGACGATGCGGCCGGTGCCGGCTTCCAATGCGAGGCCTTGCACATGCGTCGCGCGGAGTGGCGGCCGCGGCGCGGTGCCGGTGGGAGAGGCTGCCGCGGACTCGGATACGGCCATTGGACCGCCGCCGGGCATCGAGTGACCTGGGGACGCGCTCGTGGGAGCGATGGTCGGAGGGAGCGTAGCGCCGGTAATGGTCCGCGCGATCGCGCTGGGCAGGTCGCCAGACTGTGTCGGCTGTGCATGGGCGGCCGAGCCAGGCAACAGACAGATCGCGGGCAACAGAAAAAGACAGACGAACCGTTGACGTCCTGTCATCAGAACCGGAACTCCTTGCCGTCAGTGGTTCCCTGGTAGACCCGCATGATCCGGCCGGCGGTGCGACCCTGATTGAGCGCCGGTGAGACATCCCCGCCCCACGTCGTTTCCGGCCGATATCCTTGGGTATCCGGAAGCGCGTCGGCGGCGCGCACGATGAATGAGAGGTGGCCAAGCCGGGCGGCCAGCGCCACGCGTTCGGCCTGCGCCTCAGTCACCTCCAGCGTTACCGTGTGCGTGGAGCTTTGCTCGGTGCTGTTGCCGGTGGCGCCCTGCATCAGCTGCTGATCGATCGCTATGACACGGACATCGCCCAGTACGGTCTCGGCCGAGGCGCGGCGGGAAGCCGGCAGGGTCTGGTCTTCGGTCACCTGGGTCAGCAACACGTCGACATGGTCACCCGGCCAGATCAGCCCGGCGGTGCCGCTGACCGCGTCGACGCCTACCGTGGTGGCCCGCATCCCCGGCTGCAGAACAGCCGCCAGGAACCCATGATCGCCCGGCCGCAATACGTCCGCGGGCAACAAGACATCCAGTGCCTGCAGGGCGCGGCGGACCATGGAGCCGACCAGTTCGGCCCGTTCCCGCGGTGTATCGGCGCGGGCTCCCGCGGGCACCTCGGACACAAGCGTATCCTGAGGCTGAATGTCGTCGTATTTCAATAGGTTGCCAGCGTGCAACGGATGCGCGGCGACGAGAATCTTGGTGGTGGGCGGCGGCGCGGGGGCGACCGCCACCGAGGCCGTGGCTTGTGAGGGAAGCTGCGAGCCGATCCACACGACGGTACCCAGACCTCCGAGACCGAGCACGATCGCCGCCAACAGTGCAGTGCGCAGGGACATCGCGGGCTACCCGAATGGAACGTAGAGGGTCAGCAAGACGCCCGCGGTGATCGCGCAAGAATAGGGCAGCGACTGACCGCGGCGAATTCGGCGCCGTTCCGCCCGCCAAATACGCGGAACCAGGTTGGCACGGGGAATGGGGTAGGCCCGCGGGGGCCCGACACCGCCAGGCAGCACCCGCGCGAGGGCCAAATAGAGCAATGCCAGCACCCCCCCGGCGATGGCGGTGCTCAGCATGAATTCGGGTAGCGCGGCGGGCGGAACGAGCAACGCACAGGCGCCAAGCAACTTCACGTCGCCGCCGCCAATCCAGCCCCTCCGCCAGCAATACCATGCGGCGGCGAATACCAGGCCGCCGCCGAACAGCGCCTGCGGCAGCCGTCCGTCCAATGTGTTCAGTCCCAATCCAGCTATCGCCACGATCAGCGACACGAGATTGGGGACGGTGCGTACGGCCACGTCGTGCGCCGCGGCGAACAGCAGAGCCGTTGCCGCGGCGATCAGGACCAAAGAATGCAACATGGCGGGATCGGTCACCGGTTTTAGAGACCTTGCCTGAATGTTGTGGCGGCCTCCTTGTCAGGCGGCCGCCGTTGTCGCGATCACAGGGCGGCTGCGATCGCGGTGAATTTTGTGGTGAGCGCGGTACCAAGGGCGGTCACCGAGCCGATAATCCCCACCGCGATGAGACCCGCGATCAGGCCATATTCAAGCGCGGTCACGCCACGTTCGTCCTTGACCAACGCACGGAGGTTGTTGAGGAACGTACACATCTTGAGTGTCCTTGCTGCTTCCGCGCGACGCTGCTGTGGCGCCACGTCGCGAAACTGAATGAAAGTCATGCCTGAGCATTCTGCCGGCCGGCTGACGGACACTTCGCATGGCGGCTCCGTCTGGAGCTTCGGTGGGTTTCTCTGGCCGTTGCCAGGTCTGATCCGCCGCCTCCTTCAATTGGAAAATTTAAACCACGATGGTTAATCAACCGTTAACGACATGAACATTTGTTTACGTGATCCGGATTTTTTCTCATACACGGATATGCAGAAGGCCGGCGTCGCCCGGGCGCGCCCAATCTGACGAGCTCAGACCTTTCGCGGCGCGACTGGCCGGCCGATGCATCTGTTGCCTGACACATGCGTGTTGCGTCGGGGCCACCGCGCGGGATACCGCGACACGGCGGCCGCGATTCACGTCGCCCCAGTGATCCGCGATCGTCACGTTGATCGTGGCCGCGCCGGATTTGCGCATTTACCGTTCCGAGTGGCACGCTCGGGCCTGGTTCGTCGTGCTTCGGTCATGGGTCTGCCTGGCGAACCAATGCTATTTCGCGCGGGTCGCAGCCAACCGGCGCGGCGGCGTACAGCTCACTCCCCGCACGACCTGAGCCGTGCCGCCACCGGGATTCTTGTCGTTTCGATAACGTCAGAAAACAATTGAACCGCGGACACGCCCATATTATTGCGAATGATCAACGGTTTGGGGCGCTCCCCGCACCACGGCCGTGCCAACGGCGCCCCACTTATGTGCGACCCGGCGGTCGAGCGGGGATTCCGTGCTTCCGCGCGAACCGGGCTCGGCGCGTCACTTTTCGCTGCCACCACAGTGTCATTGCTGGCAGAATAACCCGCCGCGGCTAACTTCGGGGAGCCGTGATCCGGCTCGGGACCGGCTGAACCAAAAGGCTGCAACCTGGTGACAGAAACGAACCCGGAGCCGCCGGCACCCGGGAATGACGCTGGATTGACAATCCACTTCTGGGGCGTGCGCGGCAGCCTGCCCACCCCTGGGCTCGCGACGGTGCGCCATGGCGGAAACACGCTGTGTGTCGAGTTGCGCCGCGGTCCGCATCTCCTGATCCTCGACGCCGGCAGTGGGGCAAGGGAGTTTGGCCGTGAACTCGCCGCGTCCGGCGTCCCGTTGGATGCCGATATTCCGCTAAGCCATACACATCTCGATCACATCCGCGGGTTGCCGTTCTTCGCCCCGATGATCGACCCAGCCGCGAAGCTTCGTTTTCGGGGCGGTCACCTTGCCCCGCCGGACGGGATCGCCGAGGCGCTGCCGCGAAGTTGGCGGGCGCCGCTGATGCCCGATCTGGACGCCGCGTTCCGGGCTGAACTCGCGTTTCGGAATTTCACCGCCGGTGACGCGTTGGAGCCGCATCCCGGTTCGCAGGTCGGAACGGTCGCGTTGAACCACCCGGGAAATGCGATTGGATACCGCATCGAATGGGACGGAGCGAGCGTCTGCTACATCACTGACACCGAGCCTCCGGCGCGGGGGCTCGATCAGCGACTGCCGCGGTTCGTAACGGGCTCGTATGTCATGATTTACGATGCCAGCTTTACCGAAGAGGAATACAAATCCCGGGTCGGCTGGGGGCATTCGACCTGGCGGGCGGCGGCGGACCTCGCCGACGCGGCGGCGATCGGACAATTGGTGCTGTTCCACCATGATCCGGGTCATGACGACACGACGATGGATACGATCGCGCGGGCCATCGTGGCGCGACGCCCAGGATCATTGACCGCGATGGAGGGCATGCGGCTCGAGGTGCGGGGGCGAGACCGGTCTGCACACAACGCATGACTTCCATTCAGGAAACGACCTTGCGACCCCAACACTCGCGGCCTGGGCGGTCGCGTCCCGCCACCGGGTGCGGTAAGCTCGTGGCCCGAGAGGATCAGATCATATGCTGTTGCAACACCAGACCTGGCAGGAGGTCGAAGAATACCTTGGGCGTTCCAAGGGCATCATCCTGCCCATTGGCTCCACGGAACAGCACGGGCCGAACGGGTTGATCGGTACCGACGCGATCTGCGCCGAGGTCATTGCCCGCGGCGTGGGTGAGGCCGCGGGTGCGATGGTCGGTCCGACGATCGGTGTCGGCGTCGCGGTCCACCACATGGATTTCGCCGGCACCATGACCGTCAGACCGTCGACCTTGATCGCGATCATTCACGATTACGTGCTGTCCCTCGCGCGGCACGGGTTCCGCCGGTTCTTTTTCATCAACGGGCATGGCGGAAATATCGCGACGATCCAGGCTTCGTTCTCCGAGATCTACGCCGCCTTCGAGGGGGTCTTCGATCAGCGGCGAAACGATGAGTTGAGATGCAGGCTGGCCAATTGGTGGGACGGCCGCGCGATGCACGAACTGGCCAAGGAGGTGTTCGGGGATAATGAGGGCAGCCACGCCACCGCCAGCGAAGTCGCGCTGACCCAATTCGCTCTCCCGGACACGATAAAGCACGTGACGCTCGATCCACCGCGCGCGCCGTCCGGCCGATTTCATGGCCCCGCCGACTACCGGCGGCGATTTCCGGACGGCCGTATCGGCTCCAACCCTGGGCTTGCCACTCCGGACAAGGGCCAACGTTTCCACGACACCGCCATAGCGGAACTGGCGAAAACCTATGCGGCGTTTTTAGGGGAAAACGCGTAACGAACGCTCGGCTGCCGGCGAAAACAGCGGCGGCGACCGTTGGCCGCGTTCCGCTCGCCGTGCCGGCGCGGACGCAACCGGCACGCCTGACGCCACTAATACCCGCCGCGGTAACGGCGCGGGATCGCCACGTTCGCCAGCCCCGTCAGGCCCAGAGTCGTCCCCATCAGGATGAACGCCAACGCCGCCGCGAACGGCCAGTTGTTGTCGCCGGAGAAAGCCCAGTACAGCAGCGGCGCCATCATCTGAAACCGCGGCCCACCGAGAAGCACGGGCGTGGCGAAGGCGTTCATGCACAGAATGAAGCAGAGCACCGCGGCGATCAGCACGCCCGGCAGAGCCAGCGGAAACACGATGCGCCAGAACGCCCGCGACGGCGCCGCGCCCAGGGAGGAAGCGGCTTCTTCCAACTGCGGATCGATCCCCTCGAACACGCTCTGCAAGGTCAGCACGGTGAAGGGCAGGTTGATCGCGATAATACCCAGGATGACCGCCGGCTCGGTGTACATCAGGTTGATCGGCGACGTGCCGAACAGACCGCGGGACACGATGTCCAGCATGCCGCCGCGGCTGAACAGGATCATCCAGCCGGCGGTACGCGTGGTCGAGCCGATGAACAGCGGCAGCACCGTCAACACGACCAGCAACGGCTTCCGGCGTCCGGTGGCGCGTGCCAACCGCCAGGCCATCGGCAGGCCGCACGCCAGGCACGCCACCGTCACGATGACCGAGACGCGGATCGTCGTGTACAGCACACCTCGATAGAACGGATCGACGAAGAAACGAAGATAGTTCTCCGGAGTCACCGCCGCGATCATCATCTCCGACGGATCGAAATGGTTCAGGCTGTCGCGCAGCATGAAGCCGAGCGGCACCACCAGTGTCAGCAGCATCAGCAAACTGGCGGGGCCGAGCAGCGAAATCGCGGCCCCGGCCTCCCGCCGGCGCGCCGCTAACTGTGCTGGATGTTCTTGAGCCACCAATCGTTCAGCTCCGACATCGATTTGCTGATCACCGAATAATCGGGCGTGACCAGTTTGGGTTTCGGGTCCGGGAACGCCAGTTGGTCGCCGACGTCCCCGCTCAGCGGCGCATCGTCGACCGTGGGCAGATAGCCCATATGCGCGGCGAAACCTTGCTGCGCCGACGGTTCCAGCAGCGCATTCATGTACTTGAACGCGGCCGCCTTGTTCGGCGCGTTCTTCGGCACCACCATGCCGGAGACGTAAAGGATCGCACCTTCGCTGGGGAACTGCCCTTTCACCGGGAAGCCGGCGTTGTGCCACATGAAGCTGCGCGCCAGCCAGATCACGCCGACATCGATCTCCCCCGACTTGAAAGCGGGCGCCAGAGCGTCCGTTTCCGCATACAGCCGCAGCCCATTGGCGTTCAGCTTCAGCATGAACGCCTTCGCCTTATCGAAGTCGGTGGTAGTGCCGCTCTCCAGCAGGCTGGCGCCCATCATCACCCAGGGCGCCACGGTGCTGACCATCCCGACCTTGCCCTTCCATTTCGGGTCCAGCAAATCAGCGAAGCTTTTCGGCGGATCGGTCACCGTCCCTGGGTTATAAACAATCACCTGGGCGCTGTAGATGTGCGGCACGAAGGCGGCGGCGCGCAGATTGAGCTGCACGTGTTTCAGGTTCGGCACCCTGCTTTCGTCGAGCGGTTCCACCAGGCCGGCCTCGGTCGCGCGGTAGCCGTTCAGCGCGCCAAGGCAGACGATGTCCACCGTGCCGCGCGGCAACGCCTTCTGGGCGGTCATCTTGGCATAGCGCGGCGTTTCATCGCCGACATCCTGGATCACGGTGACGTCGGCCGGCTTCAGGATCGGATCGTCGATGTTCTCCCGCAGCAGCCGGGCGTAGTCACCGCCCCAGGTGCCGACGACGCAGGTCTCCGCCGCGGCGGCGCGGCGCACCAGCAGAGCGGGTGCCGCCAACAAGCCCAGAGCCGCGCGGCGGGACAGGATGGACTTAGGCATGGTTGGTCTCCCTTGTTGAGGTAAAGTGGGCGGTCGCGGCCAGGACCTGGCGGTCGTTGGCGTCGAACAGGAATTCGTCGTCCTGCGACCAGTGCAGCGTCACCCGCGTCCCAGCCGGCTGGCGCGGCGCGGCGTCAGGGCCAAGCCCAGGACCGCGCGCCAGGATGGCGAGGTCCGGGCTGAGGCGCACGACGTGCTCGATGGTGGCGCCGAGCCAACTGCACAGCTCGACCTGGCCTTCGGCACGGGCGCCGCTCTGGCCGGGTGCGCCAAGCCGAATGCTGTCGGGTCGCACCGCGAGGCTCGCCGCGCCGCTTTGCTGATAGCCCGCGGCCAGAGTGATCGCCGGCCCGTCGTTCAACACCAGTCTCGTGCCGGCATCGATCCGGCCGCGCACAACATTGCTGCCACCGATGAAGCGGGCGACGAAAGGATTGGCCGGGCGCAGATGCAGAGCCTCGGGCGGACCGATCTGTTGCACCTTGCCGTCATGCATCAGTACCAGCCGGTCGGCGAGAGCCATCGCTTCAGTCTGGTCATGCGTCACCATGATCGTGGTGATGCCGCGCCCCTGCTGCAGCAGGCGGATCTCACGCGCCATGTCCTGGCGCAAAGCGGCGTCCAGGTTGGACAGCGGCTCATCCAGCAGCAGCACGCGCGGATGGATCGCCAGCGCGCGGGCCAGCGCGACCCGCTGCTGCTGACCGCCGGACAACTGACGCGGCAGCCGTTGGGAAAAATCCTCGAGCCGGACCAGCCGCAGCATCTCCTGAACCCGGGCGTTGGTCGCGGCCAGGCCGGTGCGCCGCATCTCCAGCCCAAAGGCGATGTTACGCGCCACGCTGAGATGCGGAAACAGCGCGTAGCTCTGGAACACGATGCCCATATCGCGCTTGTGCGGCGGCAGGCCGATGATGCTGCTGTCGTCGAGGCGGATATCGCCTTCGTCTGGCGACAGGAACCCGGCGATCAGCCGCAGTGTCGTGGTCTTGCCGCAGCCGGATGGGCCGAGCAGCACGACCAACTCACCAGGGGTGACCTCCAGGCTGACATCGTCCACCGCGGCATGGGTGCCGAAGCGCCTGGTCAGGTTTCGCAGTGACAGCGACGAGGCGTCCGGGTTCGTCGCGATCATTGGACGACGCGGCCCAGTCGGACGAAGCGGTCGAGGACGAGGAGGAGCACGGCGATGCCGGCGGTCTGCGCCACCGCCACCGCGGCGACCATCGGATCGATATGGTATTCAAGATATTGCAGCACCGCGACCGGCAATGTCGTCACTCCTGGGCTGCTCAGGAACAGCGCCAGCTCGAGGTTCTCGAACGAGATGACGAAGGCGAACAGCGCGCCGGCGATAATGCCCGGACGCATCGCGGGCAGGGTGACTCGCCAGATGACCCGCAGCGGATGGGCGCCGAGGCTGGCGGCGGCTTCCTCGGCGGTGCGGTCGTGCGTGGCCAGGCTGGCGAGGCACAGCCGCACCACCCAGGGCGTGGTGATCATCACGTGCGCCAGGATCAATCCGGTGAGCGAGCCGGTCAGCGCCGAGCCGGCGTTGGTGTCGATGGCGACCAGGACGATGTAGACAGCGAGGCCGAGAGCGATGCCGGGCACGGTGATCGGCGCGAGCAACAACGTGCTGATCAGCGTTTTGCCGCGGAAGGTGTGGCGGGAGAGGCCGATGCCGGCGGGCACGCCCAGAAGGAGGCTGAGGATGACGGCGGTGATGCCGAGTTGCAGGCTTGTCCAGATCGGCGCGCCGAATGTCTTGGGGATCTGGGCGTACCAGTCGAACGTATAAGCGTGCGGCGGGAACAGGATCAGCTTTTCGTCGAACACGCTGAGGTACAGCGTCAGCACGAGCGGCACGCCGATCAGCGCGACGCCCAGAGCCACCAGCAGCGATACCGCCGCGTGCTCCACACGCGCCAGAGCGTCCGTCATCATTGGTCCAGTTCGGAAGACTCCCGAGGGGAGGATTCCGTGTGGGGTGGGGGGAGTCAATGAGGAGGTAGTGGAGAGGATCAAAATAATGGGAATTGGCTCTTCCGCGGGACCAGGTTACGCAAGTGCGAGATAATCCGCCGGAGACCGGATCGAAATCCCGCGCCAGGGATGCATCGAGAGCAAGTGGCGCGCGTCGCTGCCCACGATGACATCCGCGTTGCCGGTCGCGGCCAGCGTCAGGTATTTGTCGTTCTTTGGGTCCCCGTATTCCCGCACGCCTTCGACCGGCTCCACGCGTTCGGCGGCGAAAATCCCGGGGTCGAGAATGAGTTGACGCCGCTCGCCGGAGACGAAACGATCAAACTTCCGGGTGGTGGGCCAGTTTGAAGGTCCGCAATGGGTGGAAACCGGACGTAGGTCGCCGGTCCGTCACCGGCGGCTTCGCGCCCAT
>CALFNB010000606.1 GCA_937902425.1 uncultured Acetobacteraceae bacterium
GGGACATCTCTATTGTGGGGAACCAGGGGACATTTCTAATGCGCGTTAACATCTCATCGAATCACCTTGGGGCGCCAACCTTGGCATGAGCCTTCACGCGGCATTGGTTATCACCCCTACCTCTCGATCCACGCATGCCACACGCCACCTGGATAAGTTCCCCTGACCTCGGATCCCGCGATAACGCCTTGGTACATGAGGTTGTTGCCATCGTCGCAACTGGTGCGGACGACCCTGACGCGGTCGCCACCGCGCGTAATGCGCAGCGTGCACTTCATCGTGATGCCGCCTTTCTGTCCGACGGCATCGAAGATGTTCGTACCTGGCCGGCGAGTCCAGACATTCAACCAGGCGTCCTCCTCCTCCCGCCAGACGTTACCGGGTGGGTCTTCATCGCCGACGTCCGGCACCATGCGTGGCCCGATGTCACGGGAATAGAATGCCACCCAGGAGATCACGGCCGCGCCGATCGGCATGTGCGCGAAGTTGACGGGCGCGTCGGTTTTCACGCTCGCCACCTGAAAATGCGCATACACAAGCGGCTGAAGAAAACACACGGAGCCAACCACCCAGCAGCCGGCGATGACCGATCGCGATGGCGGCGCGGCGGGGCGCAACGTCCGCATGAACAGGATGCAGAGCATGTTCGCGAACGCCGTCGCCACCAGAAAGCGGGACAAATCCCAACCGACAATGAGAATCGAAGCCGGTGCCAGCGTCGCCAGCGCCACTGCCAGGCTGTCGCGTTTGCTCTTGAACGTGAGCGCGGCGGCGATGACCGAGACCGCCGCGGGGAACCCGAAAAAGACCGCGGCCATCAGGAAGCTCGGGAAGTTGTAAGTGAACTTCCAGGCCATGATTCGCAGACTCTCGGACAACGTCTGATTGAACTGATAGGCGATGAACAAATCTTTCATTTCCGGAGGCAACGGCGCACGGCTCATCTGCGCGACGCCGGCCTCGGCTGACGGCAAGAAATAGACCAGCACCAACGCGACGAATGGCGTGATCAGAAATGCCGCCTTACGCGGGCCACGAGCCCGCCAGATCTCCATGACGACCAGCGTCAGCCAAACAAACACAAAACCTTCATGCAGGAACGGTCCGGCGAAGCCGATCCCACCCGCGAGCCATGCTCGTCCGTTGATGACCGCCGCCGCCGCCGCCAGGACGAGCAGATAGTCGTAGACGTCCAGAAATCCGGCGTCATACGCGAGGGTCGGAAGGAACTGCGATCCCGCGAACAGAGCGAAGGCGGCGCAACCCAACGCGCCGCCCTGTCGCGGAGCCACGCGAAGCCAGCACAACAGGCCCAGTACCAGGATCGCGCAGGCCGTCAGGTGAACGCCCATCGCCGCCGGCAGCACGCGCGCCGGATCACGCTGGTCGACGAAAAGACCAAACAGGTGACCGAGGAGGGCTCGCCGGACAAACCCGTCACGATAGTTGATGAACCAGTAGGGCGCCGCGGTGGACTGGATCTCCCTGGTGAGGCCCCTGAGGAAGCTCGCCGCCGCCAGGGCAGCCAAAATGAGCAGCACCACATCGCGGCCAGGCCTGTGACGATCGTGTGCGATACCGGACATCGATAAACTGTTTCCCAACCCCGCCAGGCGGCTTATCACGCGCACGCGCGTTCGCATCTTGCCGCCGCTGTCCGAGCCGTGCGCCGCTGGGGTGAAGCGATACGCATCGTCAGACCGGCCGGTCCAGTCACAAATGCGATCCCCCAGGGCAGCCCGAACCGTCCCCTGGGGAGCCCCTGGCATTGCGATGCCGTTGGCTCCGTCCTATTTGATCTGCCTCATGAATGACAGCGCCACCCTTCCGGACATCCAGCACACCCACGTCCGCCTCGACGAGGGGATCATGCTGGAGTGCGGGGTCAAACTGGACAGCCACACGGTTGCCTACCGCACCTATGGCATCCTCAACGCCGCCAAATCCAACGCGGTGCTGGTCTGCCACGCTCTGACCGGCGACCAGTATGTGGCCGAACAGCACCCAATCACCGGCAAGCCCGGCTGGTGGGACCTCGTGGTCGGACCGGGCGGCCCGCTCGACACCGACCGCTTCTTCGTCATTTGCGCCAACATCCTCGGCGGTTGCATGGGCTCCACCGGGCCGGTGGATCTTAAACCAGACGGTTCGGGCGAACGGTGGGGCACCGATTTCCCGGCGGTCACCGTCCGCGACATGGTGCGGGCGCAGAAGCAACTGATCGACCATCTGGGCATCGAGCGGCTGTTCGCCGTGATCGGCGGCTCGCTCGGCGGGATGCAGGCGCTGCAGTGGGTGGCGTCCTACCCGGACGTCGTGTTCGCGGCGCTGCCGATCGCTACCGCGGCGTATCATTCAGCGCAGAACATCGCCTTCAACGAGGTCGGGCGTCAGGCGATCTTCGCCGATCCGAACTGGGCCAACGGCCAATACTGGAAGACTGGACGAATCCCGGCCCAGGGACTGGCGGTTGCCCGGATGTGCGCCCATATTACCTATCTCTCGGAAGAGGCGCTGACGCGAAAATTCGGCCGGCGGCTGCAAAACGCCCCCAAAAGCCCATCCGAGGCGATCGCCCTGTTCGGCGAGATGTTCGAGGTCGAGAGCTATCTCCGTCACCAGGGCAGCACCTTCGTGCAGCGCTTCGACGCGAATTCCTATCTGACGATCACGCGGGCCACCGACTACTTCGATCTGGCGGCGGACTACCAGGGCGATCTGGCCAACGCATTCCGCGGCACGAAAACGCGGTTCCTGTTGGCATCGTTCACCTCCGACTGGCTGTATCCGACCGCCGAAAGCCGCTCGATCGCCCGTGCGCTCAATCGCGCCGGCGCCAACGTGTCGTTCGTGGAGTTCCCGAGCGACAAGGGGCACGATGCGTTTCTGCTCGATGAACCGGACTTCCACCGCACGCTGGCCGGCTTTCTGCGCGGTTGCGCGGTGCATGCCGGGCTGTCTGTTTGAGCCGCGATGACAAGCGTCGGCCCGCTCCCGCCCTCGCTGTCGCCGTGGGGACCAGCGGGGTCCAAACCATCGCCGCGGCGCTCCGTGACGGGGCAGGCGTCCTGGCTGAGGCGGGCATCGACAATCCGCGGCTGGAATCCCGCCTGCTGCTCGCCCATGCCCTCGGACGCCCCGGCGCGGACCTGATCCGCGACCTGACCGCCAAGGCGGCGCCATCCGATTTCAACGCCCTGATCGCTCGCCGCGCCGCGCGTGAGCCGCTCGCGTTCATTCTGGGCTGGCGCGAGTTCTGGAGCCTGCGGTTCCACGTGTCGCCCGCGACTTTGATCCCTCGTCCGGACAGCGAGACGGTCGTCGAGGCGGCGCTCGCCCTCCGCTCCGACCCGCTGGCACCGATCAGCGTCCTCGATCTGGGCACCGGCACAGGCTGCCTGCTCCTGGCGTTCTTGCATGAGCGGCCGTTCGCGTTCGGCGTGGGAATCGACCGATCCGAGTCGGCCGCGTATCTCGCCCACCGGAACGCGCGAGATCTGGGCCTCGCCGAACGATCTGTCTTCGTGTGTGGCGATTGGGCCGACGCGATCGGCGGCCGATTCGACCTGGTGCTGAGCAATCCGCCCTATATCGCGACCGCCGCGCTCGCCACTCTGATGCCCGATGTCGCGGTGCATGAGCCGCGCACCGCGCTGGATGGCGGAAGTTGCGGTCTGACGGCCTATCGTGCCATTATCGCCGCGTTGCCGCGGCTTTTGTCCCCGGCGGGCGCGGCGGTGCTGGAGCTGGGAGCAGGCCAGTCCGACGCGGTAGGCGCGATCTCGGCGGCCGCCGGGTTTCGGGTGGAGACGCGATCCGACCTGTCCGGAACCTCCAGAGCGATGATTCTTCATGTCACCCCCTGAAAATACCCATTGGCACCACCATGTAACCGGGATAGTGTGATAACAGACCGAGCCGCTATACGCGGCGGCGTCTGAACGCCCAGGGTTTTTCTACCAGGCCGGGGCAATACGCTACCAACGCCGATCAATTGCGGTTGGCCGGGGGACACTCCCTCGGGGCCCCCACGATGGCGGTCCCGCGACCCCGAATGCCGCGACACAACGGGAAAGCACGACGGCAACAGTATGAACATGAAACGCATGCGTGGCCGCAACCACCGCTCTGGCGGGGGTAGCGGCGGGGGTGGTGGCGGTAGCAGTGTCGGTGGCGGCGGAATGCGCCACCATGTGGCGGGTGGCATCCCGCTTAACCGCAACCACGTTTTCGACAGCAATGGCCCGGACATCCGAGTCCGCGGCACGGCACAGCAGTTGTTCGAGAAATACTTGCAACTCGGCCGCGACGCGACCAGCGGTGGCGACCGCGTGGTGGCGGAGGGCTATCTGCAATATGCCGAGCACTACTTCCGTGTGCTCAACCTGATGAACCAGGCGGCCGCGCAGCAAGGCCAGGGTGGTGGCCAAGGCGGCGGCCAGGGCGGTTCGGGGCAGGTGAATGGCCATCAAGGGGGCCAGCAGGGCGGCGGTCAGCAGCGGTATCGCCCAGGCTACCAGAACGGGGAAGAAACGCCCCAAATGGCTGGCCAGGAGTCTGAGGAAGCCGAAATTCGCGCGCCTGGCACGGGCGACCAACCCGAAGCGCGTGAAATACCCATCGCCGCCACGCCACCCGAAGAGTGATGCATTTCGCCGGTCGGAATTCGTTGACGCGAGTCAGACGCCCCCCTAGGGTGCGGCCGGCTGGCCCGCGAGGCCGTGAGCCCGCCGCTACTCCATTCTTGCCATATCGTGACGTCTTCGTTGCGTCATGCCACCGGGTCGATGCGTGACCACCAATCGGGGAATGTCGTCCGAGGTAGAACGCGAAGCTGGCATGATCTTTTTGCCTCCAAAACGACATGCTCCACCGCCGGACTGGAATTCCCCACCGGACTTTCCCCGGCACGAAACACCCCATGAGAGAACACCCATGACAAACTCCGAGAGACACCAATGCATCTCGCTGAGCTGAAAACCAAAACCCCCGCCGAGTTGCTGAATTTCGCGGAATCCTTGCAGATTGAAAACGTGTCGTCCTTGCGCAAGCAGGACATCATGTTCTCCATTCTCAAATCCCTCGCCGAATCCGACCAGATCATCCTGGGTGAGGGCACGCTTGAAATTCTGTCCGACGGCTTTGGCTATTTGCGCAGCCCGGAAGCCAATTACCTGCCTGGCCCCGACGATATTTACGTCAGCCCGAACCTTGTGCGGCGTTACGCGCTGCGCACCGGCGACACCGTCGAAGGCCAGATCCGCGCGCCGAAGGATGGCGAACGTTACTTCGCCTTGGCGAAAGTCGAACAGGTCAATTTCGAGCCGCCCGACGCGGTGCGCCATCGCATCAATTTCGACAACCTGACGCCGCTGTATCCCGATCGCCGGCTGAAAATGGAAATGGAGAATTTCCAGTCGGTCGCCAAGGGGCCGCAGAAGGACAACACGCCGCGGGTGATCGATCTGATCTCGCCGATCGGCATGGGCCAGCGCGCCTTGATCGTCGCGCCGCCGCGCACCGGTAAAACGGTGATGCTGCAAAACATCGCCGCCGCGATCGCCGCCAACCATCCGGAAGTGTTCCTGCTGGTGCTGCTGATCGACGAACGGCCGGAAGAAGTCACCGATATGGCGCGCTCGGTCAAAGGTGAGGTCGTGGCCTCGACCTTCGACGAGCCCGCGACACGGCACGTGCAGGTCACCGAGATGGTGCTGGAAAAGGCCAAACGGCTGGTCGAGCACAAGCGCGACGTGGTCATTTTGCTGGACAGCATCACGCGGCTCGCTCGCGCCTACAACACTGTCGTGCCGTCATCCGGCAAGGTGCTGACCGGCGGCGTGGACGCCAACGCGTTGCAGCGCCCGAAACGCTTCTTCGGCGCGGCGCGCAATATCGAGGAAGGCGGCTCGCTGACCATCATCGCCACCGCCCTGATCGATACCGGCAGCCGCATGGACGAAGTGATCTTCGAGGAGTTCAAGGGCACCGGTAATTCGGAGATCATCCTCGACCGCAAATTGTCCGACAAACGCACGTTCCCGGCGATCGACATCACCAAGTCCGGCACCCGGAAGGAGGAGTTGCTGGTCGAAAAGGGCGTGCTGTCCAAGATGTGGGTGCTGCGCCGCATCCTCAATCCGATGGGCACCGTTGATGCGATGGAGTTCCTGTTGGATAAGCTGAAATACAGCAAGACCAACAACGAATTCTTCGATGCGATGAACACCTGACGCTACCCGACCTCGACCCCCAACCAGGACCCTCAAGCATGGCCGATTTCGTGATCCCCGCGCCCGCCGTCACCGCTGTCCCCGTCACTGGTGGTGGCGCCTTCCCCGTCCGCCGCGTGTTCTGCGTCGGCCGCAACTACGCCGCACACGCGCGCGAGATGGGCAGCGATCCGGATCGGGAGCCGCCGTTCTTTTTCATGAAACCGGCCGATGCTCTGCTGCTGAACGACGCCGACATGCCGTATCCGCCGCAATGCAAGGACCTGCATCATGAGATGGAGCTGGTCGTGGCGCTGAGCGAAGGCGGCAGCGACATCCAGGAAGCCGACGCGTTGCGCCATGTCTGGGGTTATGCCGCTGGCCTCGACATGACCCGCCGCGATTTGCAGAACGCCGCCAAGAAGGAGGGCAAGCCCTGGGATATGGGCAAAGGCTTCGATTATTCGGCGCCGATCGGCCTGATGGTTCCGGCGTCCAAGGTCGGTCACCCCGCCACCGGACTGATCGAGTTGAAGGTCAACGGCAAGGTACGCCAGACGTCCGACCTGTCGAAGATGATCTGGAACATTCCGGAGACGATCGCGTATTTGTCCCGCCTGGTGCGGCTGGCACCGGGTGATCTGATCTACACCGGAACGCCGGAGAACGTCGCCGCCGTGCAGCGCGGCGATCTGCTCGAGGGTGTGGTCGAGGGCGTCGGTACGATACGGACCCGCATCGTCTGATGCCGTCGGAAACGCTGCGGGTCGTGACCTGGAACATCAATTCGCTCCGGTTGCGCATTGGCTTGTTGAGTGACCTGGTCGCCACGCTCAATCCGGACGTGATCTGCCTGCAGGAAACCAAGGTTCCGGACGAGTTGTTTCCGGGAGATGGCCCAGAGGCTCTGGGTTATCCGCATGTCGTGTTCCGCGGGATGAAGGGCTACAACGGCGTCGCGGTCATGTCGCGGGTGCCGATCACTCGGGTCGACACCGCGCCGGACTGGTGCGCCAAGGGTGATTGCCGGCATGTCGCGGTCGAACTGGCAATGAAATCCGGTCCGGTCGAATTGCATGACTTTTATGTGCCCGCTGGTGGCGATGTGCCGGACCGGGAGGCGAACCCGAAATACGGCCACAAGCTGGATTTCATCACCGAGACGCGGGCCTGGTTCGCGGCACGCTCCGGGTTTCGACGTACGATCCTGGTCGGCGACCTCAACATCGCGCCGCTCGAACACGACGTCTGGAGCCACAAGCAATTGCTGGATGTGGTCAGCCACACGCCGCCGGAGACCGAGGGGCTGCTGGACTGGATGAATACCGGCTTCGTCGACGCGGTGCGGCACTTCGTTCCGGAGACCGAGAAAGTCTACACGTGGTGGTCATACCGTAACCGGGACTGGAAGGTCGCCAACCGCGGGCGGCGGCTGGATCACATCTGGGTGACGCCTGATCTTCAAGGCGCGCTGCGTCAACATACAATCCTGACCCATGCGAGGGATTGGACGAAAGGCTCCGATCACGTGCCGGTGTGCGTGGAGTTGCAGGTCTGAGCGAGGTAAGCGTCAGGGCTCTGCCCTGAAACCCCGGCGCTCGCCTCGCTCACATTAGTTGACTCAGTCAAATTTATCGGCGATCGTCGGCCCATGCTCGATGACCTGCCGCATCCCGCGCTCGACCGCCGTGTCGCCGCGGTGCGTGCCTTCAACCGCTTCTACACGCGCCGGATCGGCGTCGTGCGCGACGGCTATCTGCAAAGCCGCTTCTCGCTGACCGAGGCGCGGGTGCTGTACGAACTCGCCCACAACGACGGTCTCACCGCGACCCAGATCGGCACGTCCCTGGATCTGGACGCGGGTTACCTCAGCCGCATGCTGCGCCGGTTTGAGCGGGAAGGACTGCTGGCACGAGACCCGTCCAACACCGACCGGCGCCACAACCTGCTGACGCTGACCGATGCCGGACGCGCCGCCTTCGCGCCGTTGGACCAACGGTCGCGGCAAGAAATCAGTGCGATGCTCACCGCCCTGCCGGAGCCCGCGCAGGAGGCTGTGCTCGGGGGCATGCGAACCATCGCCCGGCTCTTGTCGGACAGCCCCTCGTCCGAGTGGATCGCCCGGGAACCGGCGCCCGGCGATATCGGCTGGGTCATCGAACGGCACGGCGCGCTGTACGCCGAAGAATACGGCTTCAATCACAAGTTCGAGGCGTTGGTCGCCCAGGTTGCGGGGGCGTTCCTGGATGAACACGATCCGGCGCGGGAGCGGGGCTGGATCGCCGAACGTGATGGGGTGCGCGTGGGCTCGGTGTTCCTGATGCGCGAGACGGACGAGATCGGCAAGCTGCGTCTGTTGCTCGTGGAGCCGTCGGCACGCGGTCTGGGAATTGGCAAACGGCTCGTGGAAGACTGCATCGGGTTCGCGCGTCACGCCGGGTATCGCCGTATGACGCTGTGGACAAACGACATTCTGGTGGCGGCGCGGGCCATCTATCGCGCCGCCGGGTTCGACCTCGTGAGCAGCGCCCCGCACGGCGATTTCGGCCCGCCGATGGTCGGCGAGGAATGGGAGCTGGAATTATAGCCGAGCATGTGTGGGCGACCGGTCCTGACCCGGATGAGCCGGGCCAGGACGTGACGTCAGGGAACGTCGGGCTGATCGCCGGCACCGGGATCGAACAGGGCCTCAGCGGTCGGCGCCTCTTCCCGTTCGGCCGCGGCACCCACCGACTCGCCGCGGGTCTGCCGCTCGGCTTCCTCGGCGCTACGCGCGACGTTCACCGTCACCGCGAGCGTCACCTCCGGATGCAGCACGACCCGCACCTGGGACAGGCCAAGCGTCTTGATCGGGTGGTTCAGCACAACCTGCGAACGGTCGACGGTCAGGCCGCTCGCCGTACAGGCCTCTGCGATGTCGCGGTTGGACACGGAGCCGTACAGGCTGCCCGACTCGCCCGCCTGGCGGATGACGACCACGGAGAGACCGGCCACCCGCTCGGCGACCCGTTCAGCCTCTTCCTTGCGGCGCAGGTTCTGCGCCTCGAGCTGTGCCTTCTGGTTATCGAAATACGAGCGGTTCTCGGTCGTCGCGCGCAGGGCTTTCTTTTGCGGCAACAGAAAGTTGCGCGCGAAACCAGGCTTCACCTTCACGATGTCGCCCATCTGCCCGAGCTTTTCGACCCGCTGCAGCAGGATCAGTTCAACGGCGGCCATGAGGTCCCGTCTCCTTAAACGACGATGTAGGGAAGCAACGCGAGGAACCGCGCGCGCTTGATGGCGACCGCGAGCTCCCGCTGCTTCTTGGCCGAAACGGCCGTGATTCGACTGGGCACGATCTTGCCGCGCTCGGACAGGAAGCGGGACACCAGCCGCACGTCCTTGTAGTCGATCTTCGGGGCATTGGCACCGGAGAACGGGCAGGATTTGCGGCGGCGATAGAACGGCCGGCGCGCACCAACCGCGGCGCGGCGGCCGGCGGGGGATACTTCGGTCTCGGACATGCTTATTCCTCCTCCCCGATGCCACCAAAGGCCGGGGCGAATTCGTCACGGGCGCGGAATTCCTCACGGTCGTCGTAGCCGCGGCGCCGTCCGCTATCGAACCGGCCGGCCGGCTTCGGACCGCGGAAGGTGCGTTCCCGCTCATCCGACTTGCGCGACAGGATGGCCGACGGGGCCTCATCGATCGCCTCGATGCGGATGGTCATGTAGCGCAGCACGTCCTCATTCAGGCCGAGCTTGCGTTCCATTTCCGTGATGAAAGCCGGCTTCGCGTCCATGCTGAGCAGCATGTAGTGGCCCTTCCGGTTCTTCTTGATCCGGTAGGCGAGGCCGCGCAGGCCCCAGTACTCGCGCTTCTTGATCTCGCCACCCTCGGTCGTGAGGTCGGTGGCGATGTCGTCGGCGATCTGCTCGACCTGCTGTTGCGTGACGTCGTTCCGTGCGATGAGCACGGTTTCATACAATGGCATATGCGTCTCCCTCTGGCTTGTGTCAGCCCATGGCCTGGATCGGGCCGCGCTCCGGGATGGAGGGTGGGCATAGCCGGGGTCGATGCCTTCGCCCCCGGCAGGGAAGGGGCGGCTTGAAGCACGGATCGGAACGCGGTGCAATGGTTGTATCAAGGCAGGTGTTGTATCAAGGGAGGGTTTGTATCCAGGGAGGGTTCGGTCATGGCGAAAGTAATCGGCGACGGCGCGCACCGGTATGAGGTGATCGAGGACTGGGGCACCCTGCCCCCTGGCTGGTCCTATGGCGAGGTCGCCGCGGTCGGGGTCGACAGCCGCGACAACGTTTTTGTCTTTAACCGCGGCGCGCACCCGATGATGGTGTTCGACCGCGAGGGGCGGTTCCTGCGCTCCTGGGGCGAGGGCTTGTTCGTGCGCGCGCATGGCATCGATGTCGCGCCGGACGACACGCTGTGGTGCACCGATGACGGCGACCACACGGTGCGGCACATGACGCAAGACGGTCGGATGTTGTCGCAGATTGGCGTGCCCGGCGAACCAGCGCCGTATATGAGCGGCGACCCGTTCAATCGGTGCACGCATACCGCGCTGTCACCGGAGGGCGATCTGTACGTGAGCGACGGCTACGGCAACGCGCGGGTGCACAAATACAGCCCGGACGGCAAGTTGTTGTTCTCCTGGGGCGGGCCCGGCACGAAGCCTGGTCAGTTCAACATCGTGCACCAGGTCTGCTGCGACGAGGCCGGCTGGGTCTATATCGCCGACCGTGAGAACCACCGCATCCAGGTGTTCGACGGGCGCGGCCGGTTCGAAACGCAGTGGAACAACATGCATCGTCCGTGCGGGCTGTGCATGACGCGCGGCGCCAACCCCATCGCCTATATCGGTGAGAGCGGGCCGGGGCTCGCAGTCAACGCGAAGGTGCCGGGGATCGGGCCTCGTGTCAGTCTGTGGACCCTGGGCGGTGAGCATATCGCGTCGGTCGGCGATGCGACGCGGGAGACGGCGAGTCAGTTCATGGCACCACATGGGGTGGCTGTGGACTCACGCGGTGACATCTACGTGGGCGAGGTGTCGCGCACGTCGATGCGTAACAAGGGTGTGGTTGTGCCACCGGAACAACATGTACGCTGCATGCAGAAGTTGGTGAAACTGGGGTGAGTGGCGGCGAGTTATAAAATTTCGAGGCCGGCTGTTGGTTTGATTCTGCGAGAAATCTTTACCACTGAGACACTAAGGCACTAAGAAGAATTTCACTTATTCTCTGTGTCTTAGTGTCTCTGTGGTAAAGCTTACGTAGTTTCAGACGCCACGATGCCAATCAGGCCGCACATTGGGCGCATCAGGCAATGACCTTCGCCTGGCGCAATGATGCGAGTTTTGCCGTGTCCAGGTTCAGAATTCCGCCGAGCACCTCGTCCGTGTGCTGGCCGGGAGTCGGAACCGGACCGACGCGCCCAGGAGTGGCGGACATTTTGATGGTGACGCCGGGGGCGTAGATCTCGCCGGCGACGGGATCGTCCATTTTGACCATCATCTCGCGCTCCCACATGTGGGGGTCTTTTACCACCTGCGGAATGGTTTTCACGGGGGCGACGGGGACGCCTTCTTTTAGTAAAGCTGCGCATATATCGTCCGTTGCGCGGGTCGCGCACCATTCCTCCAGCAAGCGGCGGCGGTCGTCGGCAGTGGAGGAATTGATCGGTGACACGTCGCCGGCGGAGCCGGTGACGAGGGTCATCAGGCGGGTGGCCATGTCTCGGCTGGTGGCGGAGATCACGACGTGGCCGTCTTTGGTTTTGTACGGGGGACGGCCACCCTCGCCGCCTTCCTCGCCGGTGGCGAGGTAATAGGCGGCGGGGATTTCGACCATGGTCAGGGCGGAGTCGAGCAGGCGGACATCGACGACCTGACCCTCGCCGGTGCGGTCGCGGTGGCGGAGCGCGGCGAGCGCGCCGATCGTGGCGTGCAGCGCAGTGTAGCGATCGACGACACTTGAGGCGACGCCCAGTGGCTGGCCAACGGGCTTGCCGGTGAGGGACATGAGGCCGCTCATGGCCTGGCCGAGCGGATCGAAGGCGGGTCGATCCGTGTACGGACCATATTGGCCGAAGCCCGAGACGGAGATGAGGATGATGCCGGGGTTGATGGCTTTCAGTTGCTCATAGGCGAAGCCCATGGCGGCCATGGTTCCGGGCCGGAAATTCTCCAGCACGATGTCGGATTTTTTGACGAGGTCGGTGAAGATCTGCTTGCCTTCCGCGCTGCGCATGTCAAGACAAATGCTTTTCTTGCCGCGGTTGTAGACGGTGAAGTAAATGCTCTGGCCGCGCACGACGGGCGGGTTCTTGCGGGTTTCCTCGCCGCCGAGGCGCTCGATTTTGATGACCTCGGCTCCGAGGTCGGAAAGGATCATGCCGCCGCGCGGGCCGGCCTGGTAACGGGCGAGTTCGAGGACGCGGACGCCGGAGAGGGCGAGGGACATGGGGAATCCTCCTGAGTTGGCTGGGGGATTAAGGGCCGGGAGACCGGGGGAGGCAAGGGTAGCGCTTAAGCGCCGAAGGCAGGGATGACAGAATTTAGGATAAGCGGAAGGGAGAGTCTATTTAATCACGATGAGCAGCGACAATCGTATGAAAGCATATTCAGGGTCCATGGCTATTATTTCTTTCTCGATGGTATGGTCTTATCATGAATCGAACTACCGAGAAATCTTGGTGGAGCTAGCGAAGTACCAAGAACAGCGTCCGAGTATGATGCGAGCCAAAGCCCTTTTCCACGTACGGAAGCGCTTGGATTTTTGAGCAGTCTTCCAACGATTTCCGTGATTGTCCTCTTTAGCGAGTCCCGTTTCCTCCTTGCGGACAAACCTATATAGTCTATGAACATGAGGCCGTCGTCCTCTTGAACCAGATAAGATGGCGGTGTCTTCGAATCTGGAAAAACCAACTGAAGCAAATCTGGGGAAACCACAACTCTTGGGTAACGGGCACTCTGGCTCTCAACGTGGTACGCGGCAATCACGCCGGCGCTGAAAGTAAACGAACCATTTGAAAAATGTTTGTTTACCGCTATTCCACCCTGGAGAAGGAGACCTTCATCCAGAAGCAGTCGCTGGTATTCAGCGACGTGAGTGGCGAACCATTTAAACGTCTCCCTATTAAATGGGGTTGCCACTACAATTGAGTCAGAGAATTGTGTTACAGAGCAATTCAGGTCGTCACGAAATATTTGAGATGCGCTATTATGGCACCGGAATAGTCTTGGAAGAAAGACCTGTTCGTCGCTCCTCATATCTGTCTCAACCATTTTGGAGAAACCAAGGATATCAAGGAACGCGACAAAGTGGTGTTTCAGTTCGGTGGCCATGAATCTGATCTATTTCAGCCTTTCTGCAATGCCTGCCAGTATTTCTAACCGACCACGATAATCGGCCATACGTGTTTCCGCCTGTGTCCAGTTATTGCCCACCCAAGGGGTTCCGCTATCCGTTATTAGAGCTGTATCCTCTTGCACTATACCCCGCTCACGCGAGAATCCGAAAATCCTTCGGGTCGATGACGCGGAAGTT
>CALFNB010000607.1 GCA_937902425.1 uncultured Acetobacteraceae bacterium
GCCCTGCGAAGCAGGGGCGGGCCGCGTCCGCGGCCTCATGTGCGCTTGCGCGAGGAATTGTTACCCGAAGGGCCGAGACGCGCGCTTCAGCGGCTCGGGGAGCGCGGCGAGTAAAGCCCTACCCCGCCCTCCGCGGGGACGCGCCGGTCAGCCGCCATCGACACCAACCGCGATTGAGTAGCCCTCAAGGGGAGGGGCTTAGGCGTGATAAGGCCCGCATATCGCGCGTGATGGAATTATTCCGGTTGCCTTCGCCCAAATGCGGGCCGGGTTTTCGCGCTGATGACCGAAGCAAGCCCCGATTCCGCGCATGGCCGGTCGCTCTTTCCCCGCGAGAATCTCGCTCCGAGCAAGTGCGTCTGGCGCGACGGCGGCCTTTGGTGTTACCAATGCTGGCATTAGGTAACACGAGGAAGGGCAGCTCGTATGGTTGGGGTCAAAAGCGCACAGCCGCCCATCGCGCGGCGCCGCACGACGACCAAGGCCAAGGTCGGCGTGGAAAAAGGCACGGTCGCACTCCGAATCGCCGCGGCCATGGGTCTGCTCGCGGGACCAAAAACCAAGCATTTCAATGCCAAGGTTTCGCCAAGGCTGTTCCAGGCGGCCGCGAAGCGCATCGGCACCACGTCGCCGGCGGCCGTGATCAACGCTGCCCTCGCGTCGCTCGCGACCGAGGACGAGCTGGGTCCCTGGCTTGCCCGGAACTGGGGCGTACTGGCGGATGCGCCCGCCGAGCTGCTCGACCAAATTGATCTCTGAGCCGGCCGGTTGCGTCGTCCAACGGCAAACGTGGCCCGCACCGAGCGGGCCGCACTTCCGAAACTGGGAACGGCCGTCCCCCAGGGACCGGTAGTTCTCGACACCAATGTGTTCATCAACGCGTTAGCTGGCCGAGGTCCGCCGGTACTGCGCGAGCTGCTGGAAGCCCTGCCGCGGTTGTTCGTGGCCGCGCCGGCCCGTGCTGAACTCGCATGGGTGCGCGGGAGGTTGGATCCTGACCATCCTGGCACGGTTCGCGTGCTTGCCACCTACGAGGCGCTCCTGTCTCGTATTGATCCGGCCAAAGTGCTTGTTCCGGTCGATTCCGACTGGCTCGCGGCGGGCGAACTCGCCGGACACGCCGCCCGCGTGGTGGCCGGCGGCGGCGGCAAGATCGCGACGGCGTTCGACCGGGTGGAGCTGATCAGTGACGCGCTGACAGCGATCCTGGCTCGCCAGGCTGGTTTTACCGTGGTGACAGAGGACAAAGACTTTGATGTGTTGGCGCAGCTGGTTCCAGGGTTGCAGGTGCTGTTCTACGATCGACGTGGGGATAGCTAGTCTCGCTGGCAGCCAATCATCTCGGCTTGCGGGTTCGTGTTTGCCAGCTTGAGGACCTCCGGTTTGTGCCGGACTCCATGAGGACATCTTCATCCCCATTCACGTCAGCCCGCCGTCAACGGAGCCGTCCGCCTGAAGGGACGTGTCGCGGCTTACGACTGGCCAACTGCGTGGCCCGTGTCTGTTCGTCGCGTTTGGTTTGGCTGTTTCGTGAAATCCGCACGCCACCGACCGGACTGATCCAATGCCGCGCGCGTCAGTCGCGGAGCGTCACCCGCGCGACCCGCCCGAGGATGAACCGGAACGGCTCTGGCACGGCACCACCGGCGAGGACAAGCAGCGCGTCGCGGACCACGACCGGCGTGGCGAACGTCACGCGGCGGCTGGTTTTCGGATCGGTCCATCGGATCGTGGCGATGTCCAAGGCGACGTTGCACACGTCCGGCCGCGCGGCGTGGATGGCCTCCGCGATGACGCGTTCGCCATCGATCCGGCCAACCGTCGCGGCGGCGATCGCCTCGGCGCTGATGGTAACGGTGGCTTGCCTCTGCGGCTGGCGGTGACGCGCGGGCCGCGATGGCATGCCGGGGCCAAACGGTATTCCCTGATCACCCGTCACGAGCCTCATGCCGTATCCTGGCCGGCTCGCGCGGCGCCGGCAAGGCGAGATCGGCCCGGCGCGGAGGATACGGGTGCGCGTTCGCTCCCGATGGCTGGCGCGATGCGCCGGGCGCAATTAGACTGCGCATACGGTGATTCGGTCGCAAAAGCCCCTGGGCCTCGTCCTCTCAGCATCCGCGGTGCCGACCACTCACCCGGGGCCGCGCAACGATCGACCAGAGCAAGGTACAGTTGGCGCCGCCACCGTCCACAAACCAGGCGGAGGACCAACCGTTGAAGAGACCCCCTCGCCACGGCTCAGGGAATTCCGCGCCACCGGACGTTCTGGCGACCCGGGGCACCGACGCGTTGCTGCAGGAGCGGTTCAAGGAAGCGATCGAGCTTTTCAAGCTGGCGATTCGGCAGGAGCCTCGGCCGGCATGGAAGGAGTCGCTTGCTGACGCCTGGCGCGGCCGGGCGCGCGGCCTGGCGGCCAAAAGTATGTTCAAAGAAGCCGCGATGGTCCTTGAGAACACGATCGCGTCAGGCGGACCGGTGCGGGATCCAAAGCTTTATTTGACCTGCCTGATACGGGACGGCCAGCAGCAAAAGGCGGCGGCGTATCTTCTCAGCCACCCCGCGCCATCGGGGGGCGGGCCCGAGGATCTCGAAGCCCTGGCGGCGGCTCTGCTCGTGGCGATTCCGCGGCTTCCGGATCCCGCTCCGGGGGCGACGCCGGAACAGGTTCGCTGGCGGGAACTCGCGGTCGCGTCCCGCGCGGCGCTGGCGGCCTGGTGCACCGGCGCGCCGGCGGAGGAGATCGACCGGCTCCTCAATGCGATTTCACTCCGCTCCGCCTTCCGCCCGCTCCGCCTGCTGCTGAAAAGCCTGATCACCGCGCCAGCCGATGCCGAGCGGACGCGGCAGCTGCTGGAGACCATACCACCCGGTTCCCCGTTCCATCCCCTGTGTCAGGCGGTGATGATCGCGGTGCGCCGCGAGACTGAGCTGAACGCCGACACCTGGAACCGGCTGACCACTGGACAGCAAGCGTTCGTGACCGAGACAAGCGGGCTGGCGGCCCCGGCAGCGCAATTCCTTGCGCGCCTGGCGGCGGCCGAGCGCGGCGGCCCGGGGGTTTTGTTCAATCTCCTGGTGAAGCAGACCGATCTACCCCAGGCTGACCTCCGAAGCGCCTGTCTGAACCTGCTGCCGCAAATCCCCGACCGTATTTCGCAGTTCGAAACGGTTTTCGGCGCCTTGTCCGCCATAGAGCGCCGGCGGGTCCAGGCGCTCACCGCGGAGGCCCGCGGCAACTGGGAGGCGGCGGGACGGCATTGGCAGAGCATGGTCGCGGCGGTCGGTGACGGCGATAATCCCGGCGGCGAGGCGAGGCTGTCCCAGGGCGTCATCCTGCGCCACCTCGCCGGGCTCGCGGCCAAACATGAGGAGGTTCAGGCCGGCGAGTTCTTCGAGGATCCGGTGATCCACTTTCTGGAGCGCGCCCGCGAGGTGGATCCCGACCATCTTCCCAGCCACCTGGAGTTGATCGGGCATTATCGGAAGGCGGCGACACCCGGGAATTCATCATCTCCCGGGAAGTCGTCATCCAAGGACTGGCACCGGCTGGTGGATGAGACGGTGCGGCGTTTTCCCGAAGATGCCTTGGTCCTGCAACAGGCGCTGGACTCAGCGCTCGCGCGCAAGGCCTACAAGCAAGCTGACGGATTCGCACGCCGGTTGCTGAAGGTCAATTCGATCAATCCCGGTGTACGGCGGCAAATGATCGAGCTACAAATCTCCTATGCCCGCAAGCAGGTGCGCGCGAAGCGCACCGATCTGGCGCTGAAGGCGTTGACCGAGGCCTCGTCGTGGGAACGGGCCGACGCCCCCAGTGCGCCGCTCCGTATCGTCCGGGGCCTCGTCGAGCGGCGGACCGGCACGGCGGGCCATGCGGTGACCCCAGAGGAGGCCCCATGGGAGGCTCCAGGCGACGCGACGTTGCGGGAGGGGGTCGCGCTGGCGGGCGGCGGTGTCGCGGGATGGTTCCGCGCTCGGCTTGAAGCCGAATTAATGAAGGACGGCGACACCTCGTGGCTGCACCGGGAGTTCATCCGCGCGCGCGAAACGCCACCCGCACCGGACGCGGTCATGGCGATCGTCTCCACCGTCAGCCAGCCCGAGGCCATTGAAAATAAGAAGGCGGTCGCTGCCCTGCTTCTGGGGATGCGCTCCTGGCTCCAGCAAGCCGCGGCAATCGACTGGAAGCCCGCCGAATTCGAGGCCGTGGCGGAGATGTTCACCCGGTTCGACTCGTATGATCTGCTGCGGGATTATGCGGAGGCTGCTCGCCAACGCGATCCCGCGAACCCGGTCTGGCGTTTCCATGCCATCGTCGCACGTAACCAGGGCGACCCGTACCGGTTGACCGCGCGGGAGGAGGATGAGTTGGACGTGCTCGCCAAGGCGGCTGTCGAACGGGAAGACTTCCACATGCTCAGCCGGATCAGCCGGTTCATGGACGGGGATGCCAACCTGGATGGCGGTGCCCGGCGCCGCGGCCACTGGGGCCCGGCTGACGAGCCGGAGGACCTGGATGACGACGAAATCATGGCCTTGTTCAGCGCCGCTTTGATGGACATGCCCAGGTCGGCGGCCGTCAATCTGCGGAAACGGGTCAATGAACTCGGTCGCGAGCAGGCTCTGACGGAGTTGGTCGGTCAACTGAAGTCCTCGCCGATGGGACCGGGGATGCCGGAGCCGCTGTTGCGGGAAATCTGCGCGGCGATGGTGGCGAAGGCCATGCAGGATGGCACGCCAAAGTCCAGCGGCGGCCGGCGGCGGAGTTTCTTTTAATGCGCGACCCGTTCACCGTTCTCGGCGTGGCCGACGATGCCGGCGACGCGGAAATCCGGCGTCGCTATTTGGCTCTGGTGCGGGACTTCCCGCCCGATCGCGCCCCGGAACGTTTCCAGGAATTACGCGCCGCGTACGAGGCCCTGAGCGATGAGCGGAAACGGCTGGCGACGAAGCTGCTGCACACCAATTCGGCCGCGCTGTCGCGACTGAGCATGGACGCGTTGCGGGCCGGCTCCACCGATGGCCCACCTGCGCGCGCGACGAGACAGACCGTCGCGGCCCTGCTCGCAGAGGGGATCGCGCTGGCCTCGCGGGAGCAAGGCCCGCCGCGAACGGGAGACGGGAGACAGCGTGGACGATAGTACGAAAAAGGCGTTGCTCAGCCAGTTCAGCGCCTGGTTGGACGCGGCGGGGAACGGTCCAGATCCGACGGAGGAGCCGACGCCCGCGACCGATCTTTATTCGCTCTTCGTCGAGATGGCAGGTCTGCGGAGTGAGGTGCGGACGGAATCGCGCCTGGTGAAAGAGGCGCTGGACCAGTTTCGGGGCGTTTTCGACACGCTGCGGGCGAGTCAGGCGACCGTGCAACAGGAGCTTGAACGCGCGCGGGCCGAGGCGCGCGACCAGGCGCGCGCGGCGGTGCGGCCATTGTTGCTCGACGTTATCGATCTTCGGGACCGGCTGCTCGCGGCCCTGAAATTCTCCGGGCCCCCGCGGACCGGCTGGCTCGATCGGTTAGTACGCCGGAACGCCTCCGGCGGCGAAGCATGGCGGGAAGGTTTGCGCATGACGCTGAGCCGTTTGGACCAGGTGCTGCTCGACCGGCGCGTCGTCGCCCCACGGCTGGAAGGCCAGCCGTTCGATCCGCGGATCGCGCGGGTTGTCGCCACCTCGGCGGGCAGTGCCGCCCCGGATGGCACGGTGATCGAGGAAGTCCGCGCCGGCTTTCTCTGGGACGACCAGGTGCTGCGAACGGCCGAGGTGATCGTCAGCAAAGCCGCCACCCGAACAGGAGAGACCCCATGACGGACGAGATCCTCGGCATCGACCTTGGGACCACAAATTCGGAGGTTGCCATCTATCGCGACGGCCGTCCGGAGGTGCTCGCTGATGAGCGCGGCCGGATCATCCTGCCGTCGGTCGTCGCGCTGTCGGAAACCGGCGAATTGTTCGTCGGTGAGGAGGCCCGCAACCAGTACCTGCTGTATCCCGAACGGACCGTCCGCTCGATCAAGCGGCGCATGGGCAGCGACGACAAGGTGCGTCTGGGCGTGCGCGATTACACGCCGCAGGAAATTTCCGCGATGATCCTGTCGCGGCTGAAGGAGATCGCGCGGCAGCGGTTGGGACGTCCGGTTCAGAAGGCGGTCATCACCGTGCCGGCCTATTTCTCCGACACGCAGCGCCAGGCGACGCGGGAGGCGGGGGAAATCGCCGGTCTGGAAGTCGTGCGGATCATAAACGAACCCACGGCGGCGGCGCTCGTTTACGAAGCGTCCCAGCATCAGGGCAAACGCATTCTCGTCTACGACCTGGGCGGCGGGACGTTCGATGTCTCCGTCGTGCGGATCGAGGGCGGCGTGGTGGAGGTCATCTCCAGCCATGGCAACAACCATCTCGGCGGCGATGATTTCGATCACAAGATCGTCGAGCATGTGCTGGAGCATCTGAAGCTCAAACACGGCGTGGATATCGCTGACCAGGCTCCGGGGAGGGCGACCGCGATGGCACGGGTTGTCCGCGGGGCGGAGACGGCGAAGAAACAGTTGTCGGATCATCCGTTCGCGCGCATCCAGGAGGAATACCTGACCGAGCAGGACGGCAAGCCGGTCAATCTGGATCTCGAGCTAAGCCGGGACGATTACGAGGAGATGATCGCGCCGTTCATCGAGGAAACGTTGGGAGCGATTCATATCGCACTTGAATCGGCCAGCCTGACGGCATCCCAGGTGGACGAGATTCTTTTGGTTGGCGGCGCCACGCGAACCCCCATGATCAGACGCCGCCTGGTGGAGGTGTTCGGCAAGGAGCCGCGCGGCGAGGTCGATCCGGACCTGTGCGTCGCCCTCGGGGCGGCCATCCAGGGAGCGGCGATGGCGGGCACCGAGGTCTCCGCGGTGCTGGTCGACGTCACGCCCTATACCTTCGGCACGAGCGCTCTGGGTGAACGGAATGGCGATATTTATCCGTATTGCTACGTTCCGATCATTCCCAGGAACACGCCGATCCCGGTGCGAAGGAGCGAGGTCTTCTTCACTGTCTCCGACGCGCAGACCGAAGTCGATGTGCGGATATTCCAGGGCGAGAACGAGGATGCACTGGAAAACATCCAGCTTGGCGAATTCCGCGTCACCGGGCTTAGTAAGGCACGGGCGGGCAATCCCGTGATCCTCGATCTCGCCCTGGACCGTGATGGTATTCTTCAGGTCTCGGCGCGTGAGAAGGCGACCGGTCTGGAGCGGCGGATCACCATAGACAAGGCGATGTCGCGGTATGACCAGGGACAATTGGACGAAGCGCGGGAGCGGATCGGCGCGCTGTTCGATGAGCAGGTGCCGGCCGCGGGCGTCGAAGCCTTGGACGCTGAACTGGACGCGCTACTGGCGAAAGCGGGCGCCAGGCTAGACGAGGTGGGTGAGGAGGACCGGTCGGAGATCATCGACCTGATTGAGATGATCCGGGACGCCAGGACCGGTGACGACCGCGCCGCGGTTGAAGATGCGCGCTCACAACTTCAGGATCTGCTGTTCTATCTGGAGACGTGATCGATGGAACGCTGCCCGCTCTGCCGCGCCATGCTGAATGGCGCCGAGACATGTCGAAGGTGCAAGGCGGAGCTTCAGACGGTGCTGCGTGTGGAACGTGAGAACCAGGCGTTGCTTGGCGCGGCCATGCATCGTTTGTCTCTGGGCGATGCGGCGGCGTCCCGGCGGTTGTTACGGCTTGCGCTGGGCTTGCACGCGACACCGGAGGTTCGGGCCTTGTGGCAATTGGTAGGGGCAATGCCTGATCCATCAGATGCCGCTCCTCAGTGAACGACGCACGCG
>CALFNB010000608.1 GCA_937902425.1 uncultured Acetobacteraceae bacterium
TCACATCTTTGTTACCCCGAGCGTTACCCTGGTCTACCGCTCCCTCTCACTGCACTTTCGCTGAATGTTGAAATCGTTGAATGTAAACAGAAAGAACGATCCGTCGTTGTCATTGGAAAACTGATTGCACATCAGTGCAAAGGCATCCTGTCCGCGCGCGGCGAGGCGCTTGAACCCGAAGTACCGCTCGAAGAACAAGGCGAGGCCGCCCACATCGGAGGTAGCGAGATTGAGATGTTTAAGTTGCATTGGCATCATCCGTTCATGTCTGAGGGCACGGGCGCAGCTGAGCCGACGACGCCGGGAGAGCCGATAGCAAGGTTTCCACGAACCGCCGGCGCCGCAACATTGGTTTGAGCATTGCCAGCGCCCAGACCGCAGGCGCTTACCCGTATCGCTGAAAGGGGAAATCCGTCATGGTCGTCACGCGTGCTTTGGCAATCGCCGCACTCGTCTTTTGCTCTTTCATCCATGGAGCCGCCGTGGCTTTTGATAACGTGGCTTTTGACATTGAGGCGCACCGCGGGGGGCGGGCGCTGTTTCCCGAGAACACGCTGCTGTCCTTTGCGAACGCGCTCACGATGGGCGTGACCACACTGGAACTCGATATTGGCGTCACCAAGGATGGTGCGATCGTGGTCTCGCATGAGCGCGGGCTCAACCCGGACCTCGCCCGTAACGCAGACGGCGTCTATGTCGCGCCGCCCGGCACTCCGTTCGTTGAATTGTCGCTCGCAGAGGTCAAGACCTATGATGTCGGTCAGATCAGGCCCGGCAGCGCCTACGCGGCGCAGTTTCCCGATCAACACACCGTGCCGGGAACGCGGATTCCAATGCTGAGCGAAGTCCTGGCCCTGGTGCGGAAATCAGGCGACAGCCATGTGCGTCTCAATATCGAAACCAAAATCGATCCCAATCACCCCGAGCAGTCACTCGAGCCGCAACGCTTCGTCACGCTGCTGCTGGATCTCCTGCAGGCCGAGAAGTTCAGCGACCGCGTCACGATTCAGTCATTTGACTGGCGGACGTTGCAGCTGGTGCAGAAACTGGCGCCCACGGTACCCACGGTCTATCTCACTGTGCAAAAAGGATCGGATGCCACCATCTCGCTGGACAAGGCTTCGGAGTGGACGGCGGGTTTCGATCCTTCCGATTACGGCCATTCGCTGCCGCGTACGATCAAGGCGGCGGGTGGCGCGATCTGGTCGCCCTATTTCGGCGATGTCGATGCCGAGCTGATATCCTCGTCTCATCGCCTCGGCCTTTCGGTCGTGGTCTGGACCGTCAACAAGCCTGCGGATATGGCGCGGATGATCGAGATCGGAGTGGACGGAATTATCTCGGATCGTCCGGACTTGCTGCGGCAAGCGGCCGGTGAGGCGGGCGTTACGCTGCCGGCCGGCTCGCCGGTCACTCCTTAAGGGGCATCACATCCGTCTGACCCATCCGCGTTGGCCGCGGCTGTTTTGCGCGCCGGCGCGCGCTGGAGACGGCGGACACCTCGCTGCAGAATGTGATGAAATGCAACATCTACGGCACCTCGGCGAGATATTTTGCGACCGTCAACGCGATCTATGCGCGTTACTTCCCGGATGATCCGCCGGCGCGCATTTTCGTATGCATTCCGGAATGGACCGGGCCGTTCGATATCGAAATCGACCGCGTCGCCGTGGTGTAGGGCGCGAATTCGTCGGCACGCCGCCGAATGCAAATGGTGCGCCGGCGCCAGAACCCGGACACAGCCCTCGACGACAAGCGGCCACTGCGCAACCTTGGCGCGCCCGCAAACCTGTCAATCGACGTCGTCACCCGGTGGCATTTGCGAAGTGCCGGCCGGCGTTGAAATTGCCTGCTTATCGGGGTGGGTTTGAAGTGATATCGGTCTGTCTTCCGCGGGGAGACGTGAAATCATGACCGACCTTGACGTCCAGGATCCGGTGGCGAAGCCCGACGACATGATCGATCCGGCATTTCTCGCCGCCAGCATGATCGACGAACGCGCCCCTGACATCGTCGAAGCCCTCAACGACGTGCCTGCGGAACTCGCAACCGGGATCTTGCTTCATTTGCCGCCGGATCTTGCCATTGAAGTGCTTGACCAGCCGGGACTGGACCGCGAACCCGAACTGATCGCCCTGATGCCGCGGGATATCGCGGCAAAGCTGCTTGCCGGCGTGTCGGCCGACCGGGTCGCCGATATCTTCCACCAGGTGGAGGAACCGCACAGCTCCGAGCTGCTCGATCTCCTGGATGCCGACACCAGGGTCAACATCCGCCGGCTGCTGCAATATCCCAAGGACACCGCCGGATCGATCATGACGACGGAATTTGCCAGCGTGCCCTCGACCTATACGGTGCGGCAGACCCTCGACTATATCCGGCACGTGGAAAGCAGCCGGGAAACGGTCTACGCGATCTACGTGCTGGATCCCGTCACCAAGAAGCTGGTCAAGACGGTTTCCCTGCGCCGGCTCATCACCGGCGATCCGGAAGCGCCGGTGCTTTCGGTGGCCCGGCCGGGACGCGTGATCACCGTAACCGCCCTGATGGATCGGGAAGAGGTCGCGCGGCTGATCTCGAAATACGACCTGCTCGCGGTGCCGGTGGTGGACCACGACCGGGTCATCGGCATTGTCACGGTCGACGACGTCATCGACGCCATCGTGCAGGAAAATACCGAGGACGTGCAGAAATTCGGCGGCATGGAGGCCATCAACGAGCCGTATATGGAGATCGGCTTCTGGCAGATGATGCGAAAGCGCGGCGGCTGGCTGTGCGCGCTGTTCCTGTCCGAACTGCTGACGGCATCGGCGATGCAGGGTTACGAAGGCGAACTTGAGAAGGCGATCGTGCTGACGCTGTTCATTCCGCTGATCATGAGCTCGGGAGGCAATTCCGGATCGCAAGCCACATCGCTGCTGATACGTGCATTGGCCTTGCGCGAACTTGAAATCGGGGATTGGTGGCGCGTGGCGCTTCGGGAAATCCCCAATGGACTGGCGCTCGGGGCGATGCTCGGCCTGGTCGGCATCGTGCGCATTTCGCTGTGGCAGTATCTCGGCCTCTACGACTACGGCGAGCACTGGATGCTGGTCGCGCTGACCGTCGGTGTGGCCCTGATCGGCATCGTCATGTTCGGCTCGCTGACCGGATCCATGCTGCCGTTCATCCTGCAGCGGATCGGCTTCGATCCGGCGAGCGCATCGGCGCCGTTCGTAGCCACCCTGGTCGACGTCACGGGATTGGTGATCTATTTCTCGGTCGCTTCCCTCATCCTGCGGGGAACGCTGCTGTAGACCGCAACTGCCCGGCCGGCATGCCTTGCTTTTCTCAAGGCTAAACACCACCGTGTGTTGTAAGAGCTGGTATTCCCGAACGGAGACAACCTTCCGATGAAGAACCTGTTCGATGCGGGAAAACTGCTGCTTCTCGACATGGCGTCAACGTTCCTTTTCCTCGTCGTTTTTCTGGCGACCAAGAGCATCCCCCTGTCAGCAATCCTCGGTATGGCGCTGGGCATCGCCCAGATCGGGTGGCAGTTCGCGCGCAGGAAGCCGACCGACACCATGCAGTGGATGAGCCTTTTCCTGGTGTTGGGCTCGAGTGCGGCCACCTTGATCACTGACGATCCACGCTTTGTAATGGTCAAGCCGAGCCTGATCTACGCCATCTTCGGCGTGGTCATGCTCAAGCCGGGCTGGATGAATCGTTATCTGCCACCCGTCGCCATGGAGGTGGTGCCAGACATCGCGTTTATGTTCGGTTTCGTCTGGTCGGGGTTAATGTTCTTTTCCGCCGCGTTGAACGTAATCGTCGCCCTGAATTTCAGCGTGGTGACCTGGGCTTCGTTCATGTTGATCTACGGCATCGTGAGCAAGGCCGCCTTGTTCCTGATCGTCTACGCCACCATGCGTTACGTCGGTGTCCGTCGCCGCCGTGCTCAAATGACACCAGCAGCCGTTTGATCTCGCCCAGATGAAAGAGTCTGGAAATGCCCGCTGCTTTTTGGGTCATGCTCTAAGTTCAGGACAATCACCGCGCGTCGCGCGCGACCAGCTTGGCCGGCGCTTTCTTCTCCGCCTCGCCACCGGTCAGCGCCATCACCGATACCGCGACGATGCGGTCGAGGATGCCGGCGACGTCGTTGAGATCGCATGATCCCTCCGACAGTTTGATCAGTCGCTCGCTGTCGCGGATGGTCTGGTGCGCCATCGCCAGCGCAAAATGCAGCCCCCAATAGAGCTCGACCTGATCGCGGCCGGGCAGCGAGCGGCGCATCGCGGCGGCGAATTTTCGCAAATGATCGATTTCGCGGTTCTTGATCCGGCGGATCGGCGGCACCGATTCGATCGAGGCCCGGATCATGAAACGCGCCGCCGCCGAGCGCTCATTGTCGGGACCGAGGCAGCCGCGCAGGGTCGGCCCGACCAGCGCCCGGAAGATGGCGTCGATCGCGGCGCGTCCGCCGCCGGCTGCTTCCGCGGCCTTCAATTCGTTGAGCCGCTCGCGGTTGGTGGCAAGGCTGCGGGTGACGAACAATTCGGCGATCAGTTCGTCCTTGGAGCCGAAATGATAGTTCACCGCCGCAAGGTTGACGTCGGCGGCGGCGACGATGTCGCGCAGCGTGACGTCGGCGAAGCCGCGATCCGCGTAAAGCCGTTCGGCGGCGCTCAGGATCGCGGTTCTTGTATGGTCCGTCGGCATGTCATGCCCACTATGCGACATCAGCGAAATGCGGGGAGTTGCAATTCAAACAGTTGTATGAAACTATGGTTTGAAGGCTGGAATGTCAATGCAAAACACGCAGTGCCACGCCGGCCAGAGCGTTTCCGAGTGAAAGCCTGCCCCGCACTCGATGCGGGGTGGGTCCCGGTTCGCGTGAAGGAAACGCGTCAAAAAAAGATATAGAGCCTCCGTTCCGATTAATTCGGAACGGAGGTTCTAATGCCACGCTGGCCGTCATCGCCGCGCCGAAAGGCGCGATAAATAGTCTGATAAACAGTCTTGCGGTGAACAGGCTGCGGGGAGACAGTGCCGCCAACAATTTCCGCCTAAAAATGTGAGGAACGCCCAATGGACTTCAACATGTCTGACCGTCAGCGCGAATGGCTCAACCGGGTGCAGTCGTTCATGCACAAGCATGTCCGGCCCGCGGTGCCGATCTACCGGCAGCAGGACGAGGCCGGCGAGCGCTGGA
>CALFNB010000609.1 GCA_937902425.1 uncultured Acetobacteraceae bacterium
GGCGGCGGCGCGGATGAAGGCGATCTTCGAGAATTTCCAGATCGGCTGACGGCGCGCCCCGCCGGCGCGGGTCAGCAATGACCGCTTTGGGTCGACTGCGGCGGTTCGGGTCGGGCGCTCAGGCCTTTTCGACATTCCAGAATACCGGTGCCGGGCCGCGCAGCTGGCCGGTAACGTTGCTCCGCCACGCACCCGCCGGAATATACTGGCCGAGCGGGATGTACGGGACAAAAGCGAAGCACTCGATCTGGATCTGCTCGGACAGCCGCTTTTGTTCCATTGGGTCGGTGCTGTTAATCCAGGCATCCCGCAGCGTCTCGATCCGCTCGTTCTCCGGCCAGCCAACCCAGGCGTCCTTGCCGTTGGTGCGCAATCCGCCGCCGAGCACCGGATTGCCGTAATCGACCGATGGAAACCCGGAGGGGAAGACCGACCAACCGCCCTTGTCCAGTGCCTCTTTGCTGGCGCGCCGCTGCGTGACCGTGCCCCAATCGGTGGTCTGCACGTCGATGTTCAGCCCGACCGTCCGGAAGGCGCCCTCAGCGACCAGGCACATCGCGTCGTAGGCCGAAGGGTCGGTAGGGTGCATGAACACGATTCGCTCGCCGTCATAGCCCCCTTCCTTCAGCATTTTCTTGATCGCGTCGGGGCCGGGGCGGTTGCGTGTCACCTCCATGCCGGAGTCGTTCGCGCTTTCCGTGCCGGGGACGAAGAAGCCTACCGGAGCGCGCCACCCCTCGCGATCGTCGCCCATCACCGCCGTCATCTCGTCGGTCTGGTTGATCGCCGCCAGCATGGCGCGCCGGACCACGGGATTGGCGGTCGGCCCAACGATGAAGTTCGGCCGCAGCACCGGGAACACGCCGTGTGTGTCGAGCCGGCCGACCGTGACCCCCGGCGCCTTGCGAAGCATCGGGAGCAGATCCGGCAGAGGATTTTCCACCCAGTCGACCTCCCCGGTGGCAAGCGCACCGGCCGCGGTCGCGGCATCCGGGATGATGCGCCACTCAACCCGGTCCACTTTCACGTGATACCCGCCCCAGCCGTACTCGACCTTCTCCTGACGTGGTACATAACGGTCGAATTTCGCCATCACGGCGCGGCTGCCGCTGACGAACTCATTGGCAACCCAGCGAAACGGTCCGCTGCCGACACATTCCGCTGCCTGCTTGTAGGGATCGGCGGCCAGCCGCTCTGGCATCATGGCGCAGGTCGGCTGAGTCTTGGCGAGCATCGCGGCCAGGAACGGAAATGACTTTTTCAGGCGCCAGACGATGGTGCGGTCATCCGCCGCCTCCAGCGCGTCGAGACGTCCGTTGACATAGGTGCCGATTGGATCGCGCACCATCCATCGCCGGATCGATGCCACGCAATCGCGCGCCAAAACGGGCGTGCCGTCGTGGAACGTCTGGCCCACGCGCAGCGTCATCGTCCAGCGTTTGCCGTCATCTTCGATGAGGTGGCCATCCAGCATGTGTGGATGCGGGTTCAACGCCATGTCGCGGGTGTAGAGCGTCTCGTAAATCATCAGCCCCAGCGTTCGCGTCGCCTGCGCTGGATTCCAAACCGGGTCGAAGCTCGGCGGGTTGGTTGTCGGCACGAACACCAGTGTCTTACTGGCGCCCCCAATGGCGGCCTGCGCGAACATGGGTCGGGCCGCCAGGGCGGCCGTGCCCGCCAGTAAGTGACGGCGTTGCATTTGCACTCCGGACGTTGTCTCTCCGGCGGTCAGTAACGCCGCCGCACTCCGAATATGGCACGCGAGGCATTGGCGTGTCTTCCCCCCGCGGGTAACTCGATCGATGAGACAACCGCGACGACCGAAGTCGAAACCCATGTGCGCGGCGGCCAAAAACGGGCAGTCGTTGTCAGGAAGCCTTGGGGCGGGACATGCGCCGATACGATCGTCAGCGGCGATATCAAGGAATGTCCGATCTGGGTTGCGGGGGATACAATCCCCTGCCTGTCGATTTTCTGCCTTCACCCGATAGCCACCCCCCAGCCATTGCCCGGATCGTCGGCCACGGGCGAGTTGGCGCTGGTCCCGGCGATGGCGGAGCCGCCTGGCCATCGTGAGGCAGTCCGTCTGCACGGTGTCTCAACCGCCGCCTTCGGTCGTGGTCAGATCTCCGGTTCGGGGGCTGAAGTCCTCCGCGATCGTGAACGTCCCAACGTTGCCGGAACCGCCCTGCACTCCGACCCTCGCGAAGGCGGCGAACGCCATGGTGCCGGCACCGTTGATAGCAAGGATGCCGCCTTTGCCGCACAGGACCACGGGCGCGATAGGCACCGCGCCGCCGGCCAAGACGCCGCTCACGGTGGACTGTCCCTTCCGCGCGGTGTGAAGAGGACCGTATGGTACCAGCCAACGCCATCGAGGGAGGACCCATCATGTTGGTGGATCAATACGACCTCGCCTTGTCCACCACGTCGTCCGCCGCACGCGACGCCTACGTCCAGGGGAGCAGCCTGCCGCTGACCCTCTACCCTGGCGCGATCGAGGCGTTCGATCGAGCCATCGCCACCGCCCCCGGTTTCGCCCTGGCCCATGCCAGGAAAGCCCAGGTGTTGATGCGGGAAGGCAACGTCGCGGCGGCGCGGGCGCGCTGTCGGCGGCCAAGGATGGGCGTCAGCACATAACGGGCGAAGACGCTGTTCAGCGCGATGCCGATTGCACCGGGAACGAGGTCGCTGACGAGCACCCTCGGCGCCACCAGGGAGGTGCGGAGGAGCGGAGACGCCGCGATATCAGACCTTGACCGCGACGATCTGGTCCCACAGTTCGGTGTATTGTTTCTGATAGGCCGGCCAGACCTTCTCGATGGCCAGTTTCCGGAACGGCTCGCGGTTCGGCGCGTTGACCACCATGCCGAGCGGTTCCAATTGGCTTTTGGCGCTCGCCTCGCTGTCGACGCTTTCCATGGCCTCGCGGCTGCGGCCCTGCGCCTCGCGGCCGACTTCCAGCACCAGCTTTTGCTGCGTCGGGGTCAGGCCGTTCCAGATGCCCAGGTTCATGACCGTCAGGGTCGAACCATAGTTGTGACCGGTCAGCGAATAATACTTCGAGACCTCATAGGCTTTCAGAGGCACCATGTTGACGACCGGCAGATCGGCGCCATCGATGACCCCTTGTTGCGCCGCAGTGATGACTTCGGCCCATCCCAAGGGCACCGCGACGGCGCCGAGGCCGTTGACCGTGTCGGTGAAGACCTTGGACGGTTGCGCACGCATTTTCAGCCCGCGCAGATCGCGCGGCTCATTGATCGGCCGTTTCGCGTTCCAGAAATGGCGAAACCCGAGATCGAAATAGAAGAGGACCTTGACGCCGTACTTCAGCTGGAAGATTGCGTCCAGCTTGTCGCCGACCTCGCCGTTCAGGACCTTGTAGGCATGCGGATAGTTCTGAATAAGATACGGGACCAGGAACACGCCCATTTCCGGAAAGATGGTCGCCGCCGCGCCGGACGGCGTGCCGATGGCCGCGTTGCCTGACTTGACGGCGTTCAGGACGTCGATCTCCTTGGTCAGCAGCGTGCCACCGTGGAAGTCGACCAGCAGCTCGCCCTTCGACCGTTCCGTGATCTGATCCGCCATCCACTTCAGCACCACCCCACTCGCCTCCGGCGGCGGCGTGATACTGGGGAGCACGAGTTTTTTGGGTTGCGCCTGCGCGAAAGCCGGGGCGCGGCCAAACGCAAGGATGCCGGCGAGGCCGCCCGCGGTTTTCAGCAGCCGGCGCCTTGGTGTCGGAAGAATCGAGCGTGGGTTCATGGCGATTTCCTCACGGCGGGTTTCTTTGACGGATCTGATAGCATCCCTGGCCAACTGCGACCACCGGCCTGGATCCGACAAGGTGTCCGGGTGATGACAGCACCATGGTGAAGCGTCGCGCCTACCCCAACGGGCGTTCGTCCGCGATGACCTTTCCATCGTTCCGAAGGGAAGCAGGCGCCACAACCTCGACCGCTCCGCGGAGCTTCGTGATCGCCTATCGCCAGGAGTGTGTTGCCGACCTCGCGCACCACCCCGGCGTCCGGTACCGCGCTCTCGACCCACGGAGTCATCGCGTCATTCTCGTTCTCCCGGGTCACGACAAGGCGTCGA
>CALFNB010000610.1 GCA_937902425.1 uncultured Acetobacteraceae bacterium
ATCCAAGGGGAGACTCTCTCTTAGCAACCTGTCCAGTTTTCGGGGTCCACCTCAGACCTCACCTGCATCGTCAATCATCCGTTCAGCCCAGCCGGGCAAGGTGGTCTTCGCCAGACGGATACCCAGCATCTCGGATTCCGGACGATAAGGCACTTCGGGCCAAAAGAGGCGGCAACCCTGATCCCCGAGCAGGTCGCGATCGTGAAGGACAGCAAAGACATCTGGATCGACTCGCTGGTCTCCACGGACTTCGTTTATCTGGGGTTGACTTCGGAAGCGGCCTTCAACAGGGCGCTCGCGGTCAAGGCGGCACGGCAGGCGATCGGCTATGCGATCGACTACGACGGCATCAAGAACTCTCTGCTCGCGGGCAGCGCGGTCCGCCCCGTGACCTTTCTCCCCGTCGGCACCAACGGCTCCACGGAGGAGCTTACGCGCGAGATCGGTTTTCGCCAGGATCTGGACAAGGCGAAAAAGCTATTGGCAGAGGCGGGGTTTCCGAACGGTTTCGAGTTCGATCTGCAATACGGCAACGGAGCGATCACCGGAACGTCGTTCCAGGTGCTGGCACAGAAGCTTCAGTCCGACCTGGCGCGCGTCAGCATCGTGGCAAAACTCGCACCGCTCGACCAGGTGACCTTCCGCACTAATTGCACGACGTACAAGGCGACGTCCGCGCTGACCTTCTGGAACCCTCCGGCCATCGAAAGCGAGCTTTGGGCAGCGGCGACCGTGGAGCGGGTGGCGAAGCGCGTGCACTGGGTACCGCCGGACGATGTGGTGAAGCTGGTGCACCGCGCGGCCGCCGAGTCGGACAAGCAAAAGCAGATCGAGATGTGGAAGGAATATCAGCAGATCATGGTCGACCAGGCCAACCTGATCGTGCTGTTCCAGCCAATCTATCAGATTGGAGTACGCCGATCGATCAAGGCATTTCCGCTGACCGCGGCCGGTTGGCAGGTCGAAATGTTTGGCACGCAACCGGCGTAAGCGCATCGCTAACGATCGCGGCCGCGCTGACGCGTCTGGTAATCGCGGATCCCGCGTCTGGAGGAACCGCGCCTGAGCGTTTTCCGATCAGGTCCTGCCCGGAGTTCAGGCAGATGGCCTGAGCACCAGTGCATCGCGCGGCCAGGTGTCCAAATGGGCGCGGATCGCGGTCAGCGCGGCGGCGCCCTGTCCGGACAACAGGAGACGAAAAACCTCAATATGGCTGAGGTCTCGCGCCGGTAGTCCCTCGGTCAGGGCCTGGGCCGCCGCCAGCGAGTCCCGCATCGCCGGGAGGTCGCCCGCCAGCTGTCGCGCCCGCGCTTTGGCGATATGGGCCAGGGCGAAGCCGGCATCCGCCCCGATGGCCCGGTCGAGGGCGGCGGCCGCACCTGGGTAAACAGTCAGCAACAGGTCGCAGCCTTCGACGTAGGCGTCTCGCGCGGCGGCGGAGGCGGTGGATACGGCGAGACCGAAGCGATCCGTCAGCATGATGTCCCTCCCTGCCTGATTGAACTGACATCCCCCATATGCCCGGCCCATCCGAGTGTCCTGGATGGACGATAACCGCTCCACTTTACCGTCCGCGGTTTCTTGGCCACCTGATTGCAGCCTACCGGGTGACGGCTATCGCGAGAAGCGGGTTTCCTCGACCTGCCGGTGGGGGACGTTGACCCGGGCTGTTCGCACATTGTTACGGACATCGCCGCGCCTGAGACGCTGAAGGAATCTGGCGCGCCGCGGATTGGCCTGGTCATGCCTTTTCTTCCGGAGGCAACCGAACTCCGCCGGCGCCACATGGGTTCTTTTGGAGGTTGCGGTACCGCCTAGTAAGTGTCAGCGGCTTCCGCGTAATCAAACCGCCGAAACGTGCTCATTTTGAGCCGCCGCGCATGACGAC
Organism: uncultured Acetobacteraceae bacterium; assembly: GCA_937902425.1. Classification (GTDB taxonomy): domain Bacteria; phylum Pseudomonadota; class Alphaproteobacteria; order Acetobacterales; family Acetobacteraceae; genus Rhodopila. The sequence continues at coordinate 1,889 of CALFNB010000610.1, forward strand.
CATTCAGGCCTGATTGGACCCGACGAGCCGGCGAAGCGATAGCCGGGCCGGGGCGTCAGATTTCATTCCACCTTGACAAGTTTTTGCAGCACGGCCCGCGGCTTCGGCGGCGTTACCCCAGGGAACAGATTGCCCCAACCGGTCTTCGCGACCTCACCCACGTAGATGTCACCACGTGAATCCGCCGCAATTCCGTGCGGTGAGGTGAACGGTCCAGGAAAATTGCCCGGCGTCCGGTCGCCGAGCCGGGCGAGGATCTTGCCGTCCTTCTTGCTGACGACGGAGACTCGCGGACCGAGATTCGAAGCGTTCCGGCTGAACCCGAATGTTGGCCCACACTCTCCAACATAGCAGTAAGGGCAACGACCCGCCGGAATGAACAGCCCGCTCGGGCGATGGAGATCATGCCACTCGGTTTCGTACTTGCCCTGACCGTCGAAAATCTGCATGCGATGATTCTCGCGGTCGGCGACATAAACCCAGCCGTCCTCGTCGCAGCAGATGTTATGCGGAAGATTGAACTCCCCTTTGCCAACGCCTGACTTGCCCCATGACATGATCAGGCGGCCATCGGGAGAATATTTGTGCACACGGGCGTTGCCATAGCCATCGGAGACATAGATGTCGCCGTCCGGCGAGAGCGCCGTGTGGGTGCACTGACAAAAGGGCTCACCGCCCATGTAGGCTTTCGGAGTGCCGGGCGTTCCGAGGATCAACAGGACCTTGCCTTCAGGGGTGCAGCGGCGCACCGAATGGTCGCCGTCATCGGTGCAGAAAATCGTGTCATCGGGCGCCATGCTGAGCCCATGCGCCCGCTTGAAAACACCCTCGCCCCAGGAACGCAGGAAGTTGCCATCACGGTCGAACACGGTGACCGGATGCGCGCTCCGGCTGAACACATACACCTGATCCCGGCTATCGACGGCCACCGCCGCCACCTCATGGAAATCCCAGCCATCCGGCAACCGCGCCCATTCCGGTATCAATCGATATCTGAATTCACCGCCGCCGAGGATTGATTGAGAGTCCATGATCTCATCCTTTGTCATCGTGACGCCGCGGCCCGGTGCTGTCGCCGGGCGCTTCCTCTGCCTGTGCGTCGGGACCGCCAGAGCTACTTCATCGAGTTACTTTCGTCCATCCACGGCGCGCGGCTGGCGACGTTTGCCTTGGACCCGCGTCTGGGGAAGGTCCGTCTTTGCCATCAGGCCCGACCCGCCGGGGCAGACCTGAACAGCAGGTAAAACGTTTCGGTCACGTCAGTGATGCGGGTGCTACCTGATCCGGTCAGGCCGGCATCGCCGCCGATATATAACCGAGTTCGATCGCTTTGATCTGCAAAGCCACGTATTTCGAATAGATCCGGCTTTGCGTCAGGCCGCCGCCCATGAACCACAACCCCTCGTGCGGGGTCCGCTTCCACATGTTCGCCATTTCGCCTTCCGCGTCGATGCCCCAGACCTGACCCACGCGATCCGCGGTCTCGTCACCCAGAAGCCGCCGCACCATCTCCTGCTGGGAGTGATAGCCGGTCGCCAGCACCAGCAGATCGGCTTGCCTGACTGTGCCGTCCTTCAGTAACGCACCTTGCGGACCGAACCGCTCAATCGTGTCGAATTGCAGCAGCCCGACCTCGCCGTCGATCAGGAGTTGGCTGCATCCCGCGTCGAGGTAGTACCCCCCGCAGCGGCGGCGGTATTTCATTTGATGACCGGTCTCGTCCTCACCGATGTCCCATTTGTAACCAATGGATTTCAGCCCTTCGATCATGTCCTTGTCGGCTTCCACCATGCGCTTCACGCCGGCCTGATAGCCGCGGATCATCAGCGGATAGGTCGTGGCCGTGCCGATCAGGTCGCAATCCTCCAGCGGCGGGCCTTCCTCGTACAGCGCGTAATTCATCTTGGCGCTCGGTTCGATGCTGACGACAGTGGTCGAGCCGCGCTGGATGATGGTGGTGTCCACGCCATGGCTGTGCAGGTCCTGCGCCACGTCGTGCCCGCTATTGCCCGTCCCCAGGACCAGGGCCTTCTTGCCGCGCCAGGGGGCGCCACTCTTGAATCCGTGCGAATGGAACATGTCGCCGGCGAAATCCTTCAGGCCCGGCAGGTCGGGGATCTGGGCGATGCCATTCGTGCCATTGGACAGAATCAGGTGCCGTGGATGCATCACGCGCTCGGTCCCATCCACCAGGCGCAGGCGAGCGGTCCATCGCGCGGTGGCCGGGTCATAAGAACCGCCGACGAACTCGGTGTTCGACCAGCAATTGAGCTGCATCGCCTCGGCGTACATCTCCAGCCAGCTTCCTAGCATGTCCTTGGGAATGTATTTCGGCCATGTCGGCGGGAATGGCATGTAAGGCAGGTGATTGACCTGGATCTGATTGTGCAATGCCAGCGAATGGTAACGCACCCGCCAGTTGTCCCCGATCCGCGGATATTTATCGACGACCAGCGTATCGATCTCCAACTGTCCCAAACAGGCCGCGACCGCCAGACCGTTCTGCCCGCCGCCGACCACCAACACCTCCGGATCCCGATCGGCGAATTCTCGGGCCTTGTTCCGTTGATCCAGCCAGTTCAGGCCACCAAAATTCCTCGAATAAGCATCGCCACTGGGCCGGCGCGAACCAATCCTCTCTTCATGGCCTGTCAGTTCATCGAGCGAGGTCATCAGCACCCAGGCCCGTCTGGGAGTCGTGGTCGGCAAACGCACCACGCCGAAACCACGACCAATCCTGGTTTCGAAACGGAAGATCGCTTCATAAACCTCAACGCCAAGGCGCCGGACGACGCGCGGCGGCGTCCGGCCCTCGGCCAGTACGAAGCCACCGGCGCCGGTGATTTTCTGAGCCTCGGTCAGGAATTTCGCGATTGCCTCCACGCCCAATACGGGCCGGATCGTCCAGGAGAACGCGAGCATGTCGCGGTAATGGCATTCCTGGGCGAACAGCGCCGCGACGCCGGCGGGATCGCCCGCGGTCAGCGCCGTTTCAAAGCGTCCAAGCCATTGAACGACCGCGTCGCGGGCTTTCTCGGCGGCTGGTTTTTCCATCACCAGAGTGGCGGCGTCATTCATTGGATCTTGCCTCGGGGAATTTATTGAAAGAGGGCGTTGGACCGATTGAGGCGTGTTTCCGCGGCTGAGGCAAGAGTGGCGCGTCGGCGGCGCTCGGCTTGACCCGTCCCCGCGCCTCTGCGACGTTCCGGCCCGTCACAAGACACAGAAGTCAGTATCAAAGGGAAACGGCCGACATGACGCTCAAACGGCGTGAATTGCTGTCATTCACAGGCGCCGCCGCCGCCGGCGGCACGCTCGGATTCGCCCGGCGCGCGCGCGCCGCGGATCCGATCAAGGTCGGCTTCACCACCGCGCTGACCGGGCCGTTCAACGAATTTGGCGAAGGTTACAAGCGCGGCATCGAGATCGCGATCGAGAAGATCAACAAGGCCGGCGGCGTGCTCGGCCGTCCGATCGAGATCGGCGTGATGCTGGATGACCAGCTCATCCCCGACCGTTCGGTGCAGAACATGCGCCGCATCCTCGACGATAAATCGATCGTGGGCCTGTTCTGTCCGTCCGGCAGCGGCCCGACGCTCGCGGTCATCGACATGATCGCCGCCGACGGCCGCCCCACGATGAACCCGCAGGCGCAGACGCCAACCGTGATCTACCCGAACGGGCCGGGCGGCAAGCCGCGGCCGAACGTGTACACGTTCTCGATCCAGAACGATATCGAGGCGAACTTCATGGCCACCCTGCTGGCGAAGAAATTCACCCGCATCGGCCTGCTGAATGAGAGCACCGGCTACGGCAAGACCGGGAGCGAACTGATCAAGGCCGGTATCGCCGCCGCCAACAAGGATGCGGTGGTCACGAACGAAAGCTATAACCAGAAAGACCAGGATATGACCGCGCAACTCGTGCGGGTGCAGCGCGCCCGGTCCGAGGCGCTGATGGTCGTCGGTCTGGGCGCCGACATGGCGGTCATCCGCAAGAACATGACCCGGATGAACATGACGATCCCGTTCTTCACCTCGGCCGGTGGTCTGTCCCCGCCGTACGTGGAAGGCGCGGGCGACCTCGCGGCGGGCACGAAGGGATCGCAGTTCAAGAAGATTTCGACGGTGCCCCCAGCGCCGGAAACCAAGGAGTTCCTCGACGCCTACAAGGCGAAGTACGGCGCCGACCGTCTGTGGGGCACCGACCCCGAGGTACCGACGCCGTCGATGGGTGGCACGGTGGCGACCGGCTATGACGGCATGCTGGTCATGGCGGATGCCATCCGCCGCGCCGGCACGACCGAGGCGGCGGCGGTGATCAAGGCGATGGACGCGACCAAGGGATTCCTCGGCTGCAACTGCGCGTATGAGTTCACGCCCGAGAAGCACCACGCGATCGAGATCGGCGATCTGACGACCTATGAGTTCGTCAAGAAGGATGGCCGCATGACGCTCGTTCCGACCGCGATCTGACGAGCGGCGCGTGGAAGACTTTCTGACGCTGCTCCTGGCCGGAGTCAGCGTGGGCGCGGTCTATGGTCTGATCGCCATTGGGCTCAACCTGACCTTCTGGACCACGCGCACGATGAATTTCGGTCAGGGCTCGGTGATGATGCTCTGCGCGATGCTGACCGCGAACCTGATCGCGCGCGGCTGGATGCAGGGGCTGGCGATCCTCGCCGCGCTGGCGGTCATCGTCGTGCTGATGGTGTTCACGGAAATGTACACTGTGCGGCCCGCGCTGAAGATCGAGGGCAGTATGGGGTGGGCCGTGTCCACCCTCGGCGTGGGGATCATCCTGCAGGGCTGCGCGGCTCTGTGGTTCGGGTCGCAGGCGGTGGCGTTTCCGGACGTGATCTTCTCCGCCGTCGACAACGTCGTCATCTTCGGCGTCCACGTGTCCTTGCAATATATCGCCGTGGTGGTACTCGCGCTCGCGCTGGTCGTGGTGTTCGAGTTGCTGGTGCGCGGCACCGTCTGGGGCCGGGCGATGCGGGCGGTCGCGATGGATCAGGACTTCGCCGCCGTCATCGGCATTCCGGTCCGCGCGATCGTGCTGGGGTCGTACATCGCCTCGGGCCTGTTGGCGGGGATTTCGGGCATCCTGGTGGCGCAGATCGGCGGCACCGTCGATCCGGCTTTCGGGTTCGAGTTGGTGATTTTCGGCTTCGTCGCGGCGGTGCTCGGTGGCATGGGCAGCACGCCCGGCGCGCTGGCGGGCGGGATCGTCGCCGGTGTGCTGCAACAGATGGTGGGGGGCTACATCTCCTCCGCCGCGCAGCACGGCATGGCGTTCGCGCTGTTGATCCTCATTCTGGTGGTCCGGCCGCAGGGTCTGTTCGGGCAGCGGGAGATCAACAAGGTATGATCGCGCCGCGAACCGTCCTGACGCGGCTGCTGACGCACCCGGCGTTCATCCTGGCTGCCATCGCGGCGCTGTTCTTCGGCTGTTCGTGGCTCTCCGGCGGCACCGTGCAGATCCTGACCTTCCTGATGCTGAACATCCTGCTGGCCCAGAGCATGAACCTGCTGACCGGCATCGCCGGCCAGATTTCACTGGGCCACGCCGGCTTCTACGGCATGGGGGCCTATGCGTCCGGCATCCTGATGAAGACCGCCGGCCTGCCGTTCGTGGTCTCCATTCCGCTGGCCGCCGCGATTGGCGCGCTCAGCGGCTACCTCGTGTCGTTCCCCGCCGGCCGGGTGCGCGAATTCTACCTCGCGATGATGACGCTGGCCTTCGGCCTGATCTTTCGCGAGGTGGTCCGCGAGTGGGACGACCTGACCGGCGGCGCGGTCGGCCTGTCGAACGTGCCCTCGACGACGCTGAAGAACCTGTCGGTGTTCGGCGTCACGCTGGACGCGATCGATTACTTCCGCATCGTCGTCATCGTCACCGCCATCGTGATGTGGCTGGTGCATAATTTCATCCAGAGCCGCCACGGGCGCGCCTTCTACGCGATCCACGCCAGCGAGGTCGCCGCCGGCTGTCTGGGCATTCCCCGCGCGGGAACCAAACGTCAGGCCTATACGATCGGCGCCGGCATGGCCGGTCTTGCGGGCGGGCTCTACGCCCACATGATCGGCTATCTGGGGCCGGAGAGTTTCGACCTCGCCCGCTCGATCGAGGTGCTGGTGACGACCGTCGTCGGCGGGCTGGGCTCAATGGCCGGGCAGATCCTGTCGGCTATCGTTTTCACGTTCCTGCCGGAGAAGCTGCAGGTCTTCGCGCAGTATCAGTTCATCGTGTACGGCGCGATCCTGGCCTTCTCGCTGATCCTGCTGCCGCGCGGCCTAGCCGGGCTGCTGCTGCTGCCACCGCGCTTCATCAAGCCAGCCAGCCTGAGGCGCGCGGGCACCGCCGGTGTCGCGATCAGGCCGGTCGACAGCGACCGCAACGCCGCCTTGGTGGTGGAGGGCGTGACGATGCGCTTCGGCGGCCTGACCGCCGTCGACGATGTCTCGCTGGAGCTGCATCCCGGCCGCATCACCGCGCTGATCGGCCCCAATGGCTCGGGCAAGAGCACGCTGGTGAACGTGGTTTCCGGCATCTATCAGCCGACGGCCGGCGCCATCCGGTTCTTTGGCGAATCGATCACCGGGCTGCCGGACCATCGTATCGCGGGCAAGGGACTGCTGCGCACCTTCCAGGATCCGCGGTTGGTGCCGCGGTTCACGGTGCGGGAAAACCTGCTTCTGGGCGCGCACCGGCGGTACCGCACCAGCGGTCTGGCGGCGGCTCTGTCGCTGCCCTCGGCGGTCCGGGAGGAAGCGACGTTCCTCGCCTCGGTCGACGCCGTGACCCGCATGGCCGGAATCGCCGACGTCGCCGACCGGCCGCTGGAAAGCCTGCCCTACGGCTACCGCCGGCTGGTCGAGGTCGGGCGCGCCCTGCTGGCCGAGCCCCGCGCGGTGCTGCTGGACGAACCGGCGGCGGGCCTGTCGGAGGCCGAGATGGCGCTGCTGGCGCGCATGATCCGGGCGATGAAGGACGCCGGCCTGATGGTGCTGCTGATCGAGCACCACATGGATTTCGTGGCCGAACTGGTCGACGACGTGGTGGTGCTGGACAGCGGCCGCGTCATTTACCACGGCGATATCGAGGGGATGCGCAAGAGCCCAGCGGTCATCGAGGCCTATCTCGGCACTAGCGAAACCGAGGCCGCTCATGCTTGAAATCAAGGACCTCGTCGTCAGCTATGGCGCCATCGAGGCGGTGCGCGGAGTCACCCTGACGCCGGCCCAGGGCGCCATCACCGCGATCGTGGGGGCGAACGGGGCGGGGAAATCGTCACTGCTGCGGGCGATCTCGGGCCTCGCGCCGATCCGCGGCGGGCAAATTCTGCTGGATGGCAAGGACATCACCCACGTCCCCGCGTCGCGGCGCGCCGAACTGGGTCTGGCCCATGCGATGGAGGGGCGGCGGATATTCCGACAGATGACGGTCGAGGAAAACCTGCAACTCGCCTGGCGGTTCGGCCGCCGCCGAACGACATGGGGTGACGCACTGGACCGGGTCTTCCGTACCTTTCCGATTCTGAATGAAAAGCGCGCGACGCTGGCGGGTCTGCTGAGTGGTGGGCAACAGCAGATGCTGATCGTTTCGGCCGCGACGATCAGCAATCCGTCCACGCTGTTGCTGGATGAGCCGTCTCTGGGCCTGGCGCCGATCATCGTTCAGGAAATCTATGCTTTCTTCACCGAACGCTGCCGGGAAGACGGCACGACGGTGTTGCTGGCCGAGCAGATGGCCAGTCTGGCACTGAAAGTTTCAACACACGGCTATGTATTGCGGCAGGGCCTGGTGGTGCGTGAGGGGCCGTCAAAAGAATTGCTGGAAACAGGCCTCGTGGCAGCCTTGTCGTCGGCTTATCTGTAGTCGCGGGGTCGGCGGGCCGATCCGGACCCCTGGTCCGGTCAGTTGACGATGATAACGGTATCGTATTCGTTGAACGGCGGGCGGCCTTTTGCACAACCTCACGACCATCCACCCCAGGGTCGCGGAGTTCAGCGCCGTTGCCATCCAGGAGCCTCCGGGATGGGGCAGGTTCGAGCACGACGCGTATCGGATCCAGGCCTGGCGAAGCGAGTGCGCCCGTCTGATGGTACGAAACGCAATGAAATAATCCGCTTATCCGCTTGGTTCTTGAGCCGTTCAGAGCGTGTATAGCGCCGCCAGAACGGAGCCGCCTCTATGCGAAAATGGGTGGATCCCTTCGATGAGGAGATCCATCCACGGCGCCGGCCGGTCGCGATCACATGACGAGCCTGTCCCAAAAGGGCTTTCACGTCAGTCGTTGCGGAGCTGGCGTCTCCGGTCGGGCTCCGCCGTCGAGTAGGCACGGCGCCGGGGGCAACGGTTTAGTCCAATACGTTTTTCGTTCACCGGCGCGGATTCAAACGGTGAGATCCTCACCAAGAGGCCCGTGCGCCGCGCCGCCAAACGAAAAACGCTCTTCATT
>CALFNB010000611.1 GCA_937902425.1 uncultured Acetobacteraceae bacterium
CCGCACACATGCTCGCAATCGATCCGCCCGTCAGAATTCTCAACGAACCTCTTGCATCCGAGGGGCCGTCCACACATGCACGCGAAGCTGAAATATCAATGAAATTAATGCAATACCGACCTGGACGTTTGCGCATCGCATCGGCTCCTGGGGGCGAATCAACGGCATTTCCTGTTCCCAACGCTCCGCGAGGCCACCGCAGACGACCGAGGGGACCAGCCAACTCTGCTAACGCGCGGTTTTGAGCAAATCGTGTGGTGACCCCATGGTCGGCGCGATCTGAACCGAAACTGTTTGCCTTTCGGTTGCCGGTGCGATCTGGCGGGTAAACCGAGGCCACTCGATCCGCCGAATCGGATGTGTCGTTCTGGAAGCTCGATCGACTGTCCCGGTCATTGAAGCGAGCTTCGGGTTGCCTCCGTCAGACCAGATTGTCTGGTTTCGGACATCAACCGACGGGCGCTATCCGACATTTCGGAAGCTTCGTCGCCAAACATCGTTGAAACTCCAGCCACGTCCGGCCATCGCCCCGCATTCTCACGCTGGCACGCCTCTTGCTCAGGCCCTGCTGCGCCGTCCGGTTCAAAGCCCGGTGCGTTGCCAGGAGAATTCCGATGCCATTTCTCGATCGCTCCCCCGCCACCTTCGACATCGCGGCCACGATGAGCGCCGCGACCAGGACCCTCGGTGTCAATGACAGCACCTTGCGCGATGGCGAGCAGGCTCCTGGTGTCTCGTTCACCCTCGAAGAGAAGGTCGCGATCGCCCAGGCACTGGAACGGGCGGGAGTTGACGAGATCGAGGCCGGCACGCCCGCCATGGGCGAGATGGAAATCGAAGCCCTCTCCGCCATCGGTCACACCATCCGCGACTCCGCCGTGATCGCCTGGTGCCGGATGAGTGAAGTCGACGTCGACGCGACACTGCGCACCGGCCTCAAACGCGCGAGCCTGTCGGTGCCGATGTCGGATCGGCAGATGCGTGCCAAAGGCTACCAGGGTCCGCACGACGTGCTCGCCCGGCTGGCGCGCGTGGTGCGCTAGGCCCTCGACCGCGGCCTGACCGTCGCCGTCGGCGGCGAGGACTCCAGCCGCGCCGAACCGGATTTCGTGGCCCAGGTGATCGAGGCGGTGCAACGGGCCGGCGCGCACCCGGTTCCGCTTCGCCGACACGTTGGGTGTGCTCGATCCCTTCGCCACCTATGGGATCTTCTGGCGCCTGCGCGCGAACACCGATCTGGAACTGGAGTTCCACGGCCATGACGATCTCGGCCTCGCCACCGCCAACACGATCGCCGCCGCGCGCGGTGGCGCCACCCACCTTTCGGCTTGCGCCCTGGGCCTTGGCGAGCGCGCCGGCAACGCGGCACTGGAACAAGTGGCGGTCGCGCTGGAGCAGACCACATCGTGGCGCACACGGATCGATTTCGCCGCGTTGCAGGCGCTGGCCGACACCGTCGCGGCCGCCTCGCACCGGCCGATCCCGGTCAGCCAGCCGATCGTCGGGGAGGTCGCGTTCAGCCACGAGTCCGGGATTCATGTCAGCGGCCTGCTGCGCGACCCCGGGACCTATGAGGCGCTCGACCCGACCCTGTTCGGCCGCTCCCGGCGGATCGTGCTTGGCAAGCACTCCGGCATCGCCGCCGTCCGTCATGCGCTGTCCGAGCATGGGCTGAGCCTGGACGACAACCAGGCGCGGGGCGTGCTCGACCGGGTGCGGGCGCACGCCGAGGCCGTGAAACGCCCGGTCGCCATGGAGGAACTGCTGGCATTCCACGCCGCGCTGAACGCGCCCCTGGCCGCCTGAACCGGAGTTCGCGCCATGCACATCCAGTCCATTCGCCTCATCAACGACGCCACCCCGATCGCGCTCATCCTGGGCACCGGCGACATCGCCTCGGCCATCGGGCGGGACCTGTTCCTGTCGCACTGGGGCGTGGTGATGCTGCGCGACGAAGCCGTCCCCGTGATGCGGCGCGGCATGGCGTTCGACGACGCGCTGGAGGACCGGGTCACTCGGTTGGATGGCGTGTGGGGTGCGCGGGCGACGGCGCCGGAGATGTTGCCCACACTGGCCCGCGGGCGCGAGGCGGTGGTGGTCGCGCGGCTTGATCCAGCCGTGGTGACCGGTAACTGCCGCGGCATCCTCAGCGTGCTGATTGACGCGCGAATGCGGAAATACGCCGCGCCCGCCGATCTGCGGCCGTTGGCCGCCTGCGCGATCGGAGTTGGTCCGGGGTTCGTGGCGGGGGAGAATGTCGACGTGGCGATTGAGACGCTACCGGGCCAGGAGGGCGACCTCATCCCGCATGGACCGACCGCGACTCCGACTGGCCGATCGGTACCGCTTGGCGGCGCGAAGGAGGAGCGGTTCGATTGCGCGATCAACTCCGGTTCGTGGGATCCGTGGGTGCCGCTCGGCGTCTGGGTCGAGCCCGGGACGCCGCTCGGCATTCTGGGCGAACACCGGGTTTACGCGCCGATCGACGGTCGCGTGCGCGGGATCGTGCGAGCGATGCCGAACGGTGTCGCGCGCGGCGCCAGGCTGGCGGAGCTTGATCCGCGGCACGGGGCTCCCTGGACTGGCGTGCCGCCGCGCGCGCCGCATCGCCGCGGGGGTGCAACGGGCAGCCGGAGCGCTGTTGCCGGTCAGGCCGATGCTCGCTGGTAGTTGACGCTGGCCCTGGTTCTCACCTACCGGGCGAGCGGTTTCGGAGGGCGACCATCGGAGGCATTCCTGGGCGGTCATCTTCGAAATTGGTGAACGCCGCCTTGTTTCATGTCATTTGGACAGGCCATCGGCCATTGCCGTGCCCGGCCACCATCGGCGCTGCCGGCGGTTCGGTCGTTGGCCGCCCGCCCATGCCGGCGGTGCGGGCTCGCCCATCCATCACTGACAATGCTTTGACCAATGAGTATCGAAACAAGCGCGGGACGCGGCATCAACAAAATCCCCGCGACCCTGATCCCGGGAGACGGTATCGGCCCGGAGATCGTGGAAGCCGTGGTTCAGGTGCTGGATGCTCTGGGTGCTCCGTTCGCCTGAGATCGGCAGGCGGGCGGCCTTGCCGGCATCGAGGCCGCCGGGGATCCGCTGCCGAAAGCCACACTGGACAGTGTTCATCGGACCAAACTGGCACTGAAGGGACCGCTGACGACCCCGGTGGGCGGCGGCTTCCGCTCCGTCAACGTCCGTCTGCGTGAGGAATTCCAGCTTTATGCCAATCTCCGCCCAGCGCACACAATCGTGCCAGGCGGTCGCTTCGAGGATATCGACCTGATTCTCGTCCGCGAGAATCTCGAAGGGCTTTACGTTGCGTTCGAGCACTATATTCCCGTGGGCGACGATCCGCATGGTGTCGCGATTTCGTCCGGCGTGAATACCAGGACGGCTCCCGCCGGATCGCGCGCTTCGCGTTCGAACACGCGCTGAAGCCTGTGCGGAAGAAGGTCACCATTGTGCACAAGGCCAATGTGCTGAAAGCGCTGACCGGCGTTTTTCTGGAGGCCGCGCTCGAGGTTTCCAAGGACGATGCGGGCAAGCTCGACCGCGACGAGCGGATCGTCGATGCCTGCGCCATGCAACTGGTGCTGAACCCGTGGCAGTTCGACGTCATCGTCACGACAAATCTGTTCGGCGACATTTTGTCCGACCTCGTCGCTGGCCTGGTCGGCGGATTGGGCGCGGCGCCCGGTGCGAATATCGGTGCGAAAGCGGCGATCTCTGAAACCGTGCATGGCTCAGCGCCAGATATCGCGGGCAAAGGTATCGCCAATCCGGTCGCGTTGCGGCTCGCGTCCAGGTTGATGCTGGACCATGTGGGTCAGGATGAACTGCCGCGCCGGTTGCGCGGCGCGATCGATGGCGTGTTGAACCAGGACAAGGTCCGCACCGGAGACCTTGGTGGTGCGCGTCCATCGGGGATTTCGCCAGCGCGGTGGTGCGGCGGATTGAAAGCGGCGGGTGATAGGGAACGGGTGTGCGGACCAGTGCGCGACGGCCTTTCGCGCTTCCGGCGCCCGAGGTGCGCGCTTGCGCGCGATGAGCGCCTCAAAAGAGATCGTCGCGAAGAGGCCGCATGACTCGCCTTCGATCCCGGTCGCCTTCACGAGGCCTTGCGCCGATTTCCGGCGGAAGCACCCGTTCGCCGCCGCCCGGATCGCGCGTGGGTAGCAACTGGCGGTTGGTCGGCGACGCGGTCGGGTTTGGTCTTTGCTGGCTCAAAACCAATCCGCGGGCGCATCCCGGTCGCCTCGGCGAAGCGTTTCAGGGTGCGCGTCGAAGGCATGACACGGCCGCTCACGAGGCGTGCCACCACCGCCGGTGTCGTCCCCATGGCCCTGGCAACCTGCTCCCGCGTCATATTGGCTTCACCACGCGCCTTGATCAACGCGCCGGCGAGGGCGACCTTGTCCTCGCGGGCGTCTTGGACGCGCCGAAGTCCGGGTACTCTTCCCCCTCGCGGAGCGCCTCCTCGACGGGATGAACCTGGCGGTCATTTTACCTCCTTCGCCCGTCTGAGGCCGATCTCGATTTCGCGGCGCGGCGTTTTCCGCGTCTGTTTCGGGAAGATGTGAACCACGACGACGCGGCGTCCCGTGGCGGTCACACAGGCGGCTCACGCTACCATCCCTGCCCTTCATCCGCATTTCCCAAACCGGCCCTTCAAGGTGTTTCACCAAGAACTCCCGGATCCGATCGAGGCCGAAATCATTGATCAATTCCACGATGCGGCGAAACGACGCTGGGAGATCCGCGGGCATCGCCGTGAGAGCGGCTCCCGCGGTCATTCAGGAATTCCACCGTCCACTGCATCTGCGTTTATGCTTTTTTCGCGATAGAGGGCGAACCATCTTCTGGAGATGGTGCTGTCGGCCTCGCGTGCGACGAGGGCCGATGGTTCCGCATGAATCTCGGCTACCGACCCTGAGCGGACATCCGTCGTTTGAGGGGGCCAACTCGCCAGATGAGGTATACTGCGTTTGCGGGCGCCCCACGCATGACAAAGGCCGTCATCATGCGTGACTTCCAGCGAACAAGGGCTCAGGAGCGCCATGCGGCCGTTTGACGCCGCCCGCCCAACCGTAAACCTGTTGCTATAGGTAGTTTCCGAAGCTACCGCTCGGGAACTCCTGTCGGCTATACAAACGGCCAGCGCTTTCTTCTTCAGGTCGCTGGGACCTCTTTGTTGTCGGATCCGCCATACAGCCAGTGTCATGACGCCGTAATCGGAGACGTCTCTCGCCATTTGGGGAATGCCGGTTGAAATCTGCCTGAACCAAACTGACGAAGGGGGCGAAGTGAGTCCATGAAAGCGCTGCGGGTCCTCCTGGCGGAGGATGACGACCTGATCGGCGTGCTGCTTGCCGACATACTCAGAGAGATGGGGCACGAGGTTTGCGCGGTCGAGGGCACAATGGGTGCCGCGGTGATTGCTGCCGCTCGTTATAAACCGGACCTGATGATCGTCGACGCACGGTTGGGCGACGGAAGCGGCGTCTCAGCCGTTGAAGAAATACTCCGCGTCGGGTTCGTGCCGCACTTATTCATGTCCGGCAATATCGCACCGGTCAGGGCGCGTAGGCCAGATGCCGTGGTACTTGAGAAACCCTTTCGTGAAGCTGAGTTGATGCACGCCATTCAACGCGCGCTCGACGTCATGGCACCGCGATTGCTGGTGGAATCGACGTGACGAGGGGGTGGGCTGGCCTTTCCGGGAGTGTGGCGACGTGAGTTCGCGCAAGCAGACGGTGCAGGCAGGGGCGCTGCAGAACGCGATCTTCAACAGCGCCAACTTCTCAAGTATCGCCACCGACGCGAAGGGCGTCATTCAAATCTTCAATGTCGGCGCCGAGCGTATGCTCGGCTACACGGCCGCCGAAGTGATGAACAAGATCACCCCCGCCGATATTTCCGACCCACAGGAAGTGATCGCGCGCGCCAAAGCGCTGAGCGCGGAACTCGGAACCACGATCACGCCGGGCTTCGAGGCCCTGGTCTTCAAGGCCTCGCGCGGGATCGAGGACATCTACGAACTGACCTACATCCGCAAGGACGGGACCCGGTTCCCGGCGGTGGTGTCCGTCACGGCGCTGCGCGATGCGCGGGACGCCATCATCGGCTATCTGTTGATTGGGACCGATAACACCGCGCGCAAGCTGGCGGAAGAGGCGCTGCTCAAGGCGGGGGCCCTGCAGAGCGCGATCTTCAACAGCGCCAACTTCTCAAGTATCGCCACCGACGCGAAGGGTGTCATTCAAATCTTCAACGTCGGCGCCGAGCGTATGCTCGGCTACACGGCGGCCGAAGTGATGAACAGAATCACCCCCGCCGATATTTCCGATCCGCGGGAAGTGATCGCGCGCGCCCAGGCGCTGAGCGCCGAACTCGGAACCACGATCACGCCGGGCTTCGAGGCCCTGGTCTTCAAGGCCTCG
>CALFNB010000612.1 GCA_937902425.1 uncultured Acetobacteraceae bacterium
GAACCGATCCGGCCCTGGCATTCGCCGACCTTCCTGGCCGCGTTCCTGCTGATGACCCTGACTGCCGCGGGCCTGACGCTTTGGGCCGTGCGCCGGTTGACGGAGCCGGTCCGGGTCCTCGCGGCGCATGCCGAAGCGCTTGGCCGTGACGTCAACGCCCCGCCGTTACCGGAGAACGGGCCGACCGAAACCGCTGTCGCCGCCGTCGCGTTCAATACGATGGCGGCGCGCATTCGCCGTTTCGTCAGTGACCGGACCGAGATGTTGACGGCGGTTGGTCATGACCTCCGCACGCCGATCACGCGGCTGAAACTCCGCGCCGAGTTCATCGACGACGAGGAGTTGCGGAGCAAGATTCTCAGCGATCTGGACGAGTTGGAGACGATGGTCTCCGCGACGCTCGCCTTCGGCCGCGATTCGCGGGTGAACGAGCCGGTATCGTCGGTCGATCTGGCGGAACTGTTGCGCACGATCCTGGACGAGACCAGCGACGCCAATCCGGATGCCGCCGAGTGCCTGACCTATCAAGGACCGCCGCATCAGACGGTGCGGGTGCGCCCGGTCGCCCTCAAACGCGCGCTCGCCAACCTCGTTTCGAATGCCGTGAGTTATGGCGGATCCGCGCGGGTGACCATGGTGCCGCCGACGGATGGGACGGTCTCGGTCACGATCGAAGACGACGGGCCTGGTATTCCGGTGCACGAAATCGACCGCGTGTTTGAGCCGTTTCGCCGGCTGGAACAAAGCCGCAATCGCGAAACCGGCGGCGTGGGTCTGGGATTGCCGATCGCGCGCAACATGTTGCGGGCTCATGGCGGAGATGTCGTGCTGAAGAACCGGCCCGAAGGCGGGCTGCGGGCGATCGTTACATTGCCGGTTTGATGCCAGATGCCAGATGCCAGATGCCAGATGCCGGTTGCCGTATGCGGGATGCCGTATGCGGGAGGCCGAGGCGCCAGTTGGAGGTCACGACCCGGCTGACTGACGCTTCGCCTTATCCTCCGGCTCAACGTGAATGGTGATGGCGAGATGCGCCATTTCGGCTTTGAGGGCGGTTTCGATCCGATCGCAGATCGCATGTGATTCGCGGACGGACATCTGACCCGGCACCACCAGATGAAAATCCAGAAACGTCAGCCGCCCGGCCTCGCGCGCGCGCAGGTCATGCACCTCGATCGAGCCGGTGCCGCTCTCGGCGATGAGTTCGTTGATGCGGCGTAATACCTCCGCATCGGGCGCCATGTCCATCAGCCCGCCGACCGAACCGCGGATCAGAACCGCTCCGGACCACAGCACGTAAACGCCCGTCGCCGCGGCGGTCACGGCGTCGAGCTTCACGAAACCGGTCAGAACCGTCAGCCCAAAGCCCACCGCCACCCCGCACGACGTCACGACGTCCGAAATCAGATGGCGGCCATCGGCATGCAGTGTCGCCGAGCGCAGTCGTTTTCCAGCGCGCATCAGGACCCACGCCCAGACACCGTTGATCAGGGTGGCGACGGCGCTCAGTACCAGGCCCTGGGCGGCCAGATTGAAGGTCCGCGGCGCATGCCATGCGTGCCACGCCTCGTCGAAGATCGAGAGCGCGGCGATCACGATCATCACGCCTTCGATGACCGCGGAAAAGAACTCGGCCTTGTCGTGACCATACGGATGGTTGGCGTCCGCCGGTCTGGCGGCGAACCGCAGCGCCCCCAGGGCAACCGCGCTCGCCGCGACATTGACGATGCTTTCGAGCGCGTCGGAGTACAGCGCGGCGCTGCCTGTGACCCACCAGGCGAGGCTCTTGAGCCCCAGTACGAGACAACCCAGGGCGATGCTCCCGAGTGCGAAACGTTCTCCCGCGGTCATGCGCGGCGCGGCGCGCGGATGGGTGACCGGGGTCCGTTCATTCGGAAACCGTTTGTCCCATCCGTATCACCACGATGCCGATAGCGGTGGCCGGTCGATCTGGGCTGTGACGTGGGTGGGACGCTGTCACGATCGTTGCCTCAATAAGTTGGCGGCCTGTTCTTGATCTCGATTTCGCTCGGACTTCGCGGCCCGCTTCCGGCCGGGCGGTGCGGACCGGCGTATCATACGGCGCACGGGGTGGGAACGGACCGCGTTACCGAATGCGGGAGCGGAACGTTGACGTCAGCGACGATCCGCGGTCAACAAGGTCCTCCGTGCGAAGGCCACCGTGACGTGGCGCCGCCAAAATTCACGGTTCGATACCAACCCGCGTCACTCATGCACCGGCGGATGTGACAAGACACTGGCGGAGGTGACAAGACACTGGCGGATGTGACAAGACACTGGTGGATGTGACAAGACGGGGCGCCTCGCGCAAATTGCGGCGCATGACAACCAGCCCGTACTTGTTCACCGCCGCCGACCATCCCCTGCATGCCGTCGGCGACCGGCTGAAAATTCGCGAAGCCGTGACCGGCTTCGGCATCGCGCTCCGCTATCAGGAACGCGCGCCCGACCCGCCAGGCACCCCGGAGGCCGCGTGGTGCGAGACCGGACATTCCATATTCATCCTGGCCGGCAGGATCGGCTATCGTTTCGATGATCATACGATCGAGGCCGGACCCGGTGACATGATCCACATTCCCGCCGGTCCGGAGCATCGCCACAAGCCACGTGTCGTCGGCACCGAAACCGTGCGCTACGTGCTGACCGAATTCGATTGAGCCCCAGGGGCGATAAATGGGCGATAAACCAGCCGCGATCTTAACGCTTTATCAACCATTCCCGGCCAACTTCGCCTCCGGAGGTGTGAGCGATGGCGTTGTCCGCCGTGAAGAGCTGGTTCGGACGGCATGCGTCGTCGCAGGCCGAAGCGCCGGAGCTGACGCGGAAGGTCGAGCCAGTCCTGGCCCTGGGCGTGGCGCCGCCTTTGATCCAGCCGGGACCTCCGCCCACCTGGACTCCAGACCGTCTGGTGACCACGGATGCGTTGTGGGGTGAGGGCTACCAGTTCCCGGGCGGCGAGATCGAGACGTTGCGTCTCGCCAAACCCCTCGGCCTGTCCAAGGCATCCAGCCTGCTGTTGATTGGCGCGGGAGCCGGTGGGCCGGCTTGTTCGCTGGCAGTCCAGCTCGGAGTTTGGGTCAGCGGCTTTGAGGCGGATTCGAACCTGGTGGCGGCGGCGGTCGATCGGATCGCCCGCCGCAACCTGACCAGGCGGGCCCAGACCGAAGTCTGGAACCCCGCTGAACCGCATTTTCGTGAGCATTTCTATCACCACGGCCTGCTGCTGGAAGCGTTGCATGGCAGTAAGCCGGAACCCACACTGGCCGCCATCGCCAAAGCGCTGAAGCCAAGCGGTCACCTGATGATGCTCGAGGTGGTTGCCGACAAACCGCTCGACCCCGCCAACCCGATCGTCGCCGCATGGGCGCATCTGGAGCGTCGTGATCCCAGAGCCCTGCCTACCGAGACCGCGATCACCCGCATCCTCGGCCGTCTGGGATTTGATGTGCGCGTCGCCGAGGATGTGTCCGACCGGCACATCCACCAGGCATTGATGGGGTGGCGCTCGACCGTTCGGACCATGGAGGACACCAGGCCGACGCGCCGGCAGGCGATGCGATGTGTCCAGGAGGCCGAGCTGTGGATGCTCCGCCTGCGATTGCTGCGGACCGGCAAACTGCGCCTGATGCGCTGGCACGCGATCGGCGGCGGGTAGCTGACGCGGCGGGGGCGTCAGGCCGGCAGGGCGCGTTTCTGATGCGCCCGGCCAAGGCGTGCCATCTCCGGATCGTGGCCCGAGATCACCCGCACACCCTCATCCAGCCGAGCGGCGATGTTCGCCCGCGTGCAGCCTTCCAGGAACGCGATCCCGTTGCGCCGGCACGCCGCCAGCACCTTGTCCCGGGCCGCCTGCATCACGGGAGGGTAGGGGTCTCGCAGCAGCTTCACGCTGCCAAGCGACAGGCTGAGGTCGCCAGGCCCCATCTCAGCGAACCCCAGACCAGGGACGGCGCAGATTTCGTCAGCCATGGCGATGCCTTCGGGACTCTCCAGCTTGACCCCCAGCAGCAGTTCGCCATTCGGGTTCAGCGGCCAGGGATCGCAGCGGTTCATGTAGTCCTCGCCCGAGATGCCCCAGATCGGCGCGGCGGTGGACTCGGACCCGCGCCCCCTGGTGCCAATGCCGAGCAGAGGCCCCCGGCCGGGGGGGCGGATGGCGCCCTGGAGTCGTGCCTCGGGGGAGGGCAGGGACGGGTCGACTCCGTTCAGGTTGTGCGGATAGCGGCAGGATTCGACGAACGCGCGCGTGGCCGCGGCGGACTCCGCCTGGCAGAGCAGGATCCCGTGCACGCCCCGCCCGAGGATTTGCCGGAACTGCCAGGCGCTGGTTCGGACATGGTTCTCATCGATCCCATTGACCGGAGCCTCGACGATGACCGCCGGCGTGCGATGGCCGGAGCGGGTCGGGCCGCCGTCCACCAGGCCGCGCATGTAGGCCTCCAGCCCGGTCATATCGAAGCAGCCGTGTTCCATGCCGACATTCATGTAGTCGGCCCAGGTGGCGGCGTCCTCGCGGCCTTGCTCGGAGGTGAGGACGTGGCCGCTGTGCGGTCCGTCGTAATAGATCGCCTGATCCTGGGCCAGCAGCTGAATGGCTCGGTTGATCCGGTTGGTCATGTTCCTGGGGTCCCTCGCGGCCGAGCGCGCATGTGGGGCGGTTCTGGTGATCCGCGTCAAGCGGTGAGGGCGTAACGTCGTTGATCTGTTCGAACGCTGGCGTCCGACCCAACCTGACATCCGTCAGGGCGGGCCGCTCCAGCGCCGAGGTGAACTTCATCTCGCCTCTGTCGCCCGGATTGACAGACCCCCGCACGCCGCGGGACGTTACATCCGCGACTCAAATGAACAATGGGGAGAACCAGTCATGAAAATCGCCGCGCTCGCCGCCACCGCGCTGCTGCTGTTCGGTTGTGCTCAACCGATGCCCGCGCCGCCCGGTCGAGTTCCGCGACGAGGTCCACGTCGCTATCGGGGCCCGCGTCGCCCCGCGCGACGGAGCCGAACAGCGAAAGGCGTTTGACGCCAGCGGCGCGTAGTTCCGCGTCATGCGCTCGCAGGGTCGCGATCACATCGTCCGCCGAGGGGCACGATCGGGTTCGGGTGGTCTGTTCGCTCATTGGTGCGAAGCTCCTTCGCTCCGTAGTATAGCAAGGATCGACTGAGCTATCGCGAAGTTTGGCGTCCGTCGGTGTCGA
The DNA here is from genome assembly GCA_937902425.1 of uncultured Acetobacteraceae bacterium. Lineage (GTDB taxonomy): Bacteria > Pseudomonadota > Alphaproteobacteria > Acetobacterales > Acetobacteraceae > Rhodopila. Next base: position 5,217 of record CALFNB010000612.1, read on the forward strand.
GCCGCTTGACACCGGACGCCGCGCCCCGTATCCCCCGCGCCTTCGATCGTCCTGGACAGAGCCCATTTCCCATGAGAGTTCGTAACAGCCTGAAGTCGGCCAAAGTGCGCGACAAGAACTGCCGCGTGGTGCGCCGCCGCGGGCGCGTCTATGTCATCAACAAGAAGAATCCTCGGATGAAGGTCCGTCAGGGGTGATCCTGGCCTGACGCGGTGGGCGATGGCGCGCCGCTGACACCGTTCATCCCCCACCCCCAAATGTCAACGCTTCCCGCCTGGGATCGCGCTCGATCGGCGGGATGTCCTTGTCAGCGGCCGCCGTTCTTTGCGTTGTGCTCGCCGAGCGTGAAGTAGAACGTGGCACCCTGGCCGACGACACCCTCGCCCCAGACTCGCCCTCGGTGCCTGCCGATCACGCGCCGCACGGTGGCCAGTCCGATGCCGGTGCCCCCGAACTCGTCCGCGCTGTGCAGGCGCTGGAATACGCCAAACAGCTTGTCGGCATACGCCATGTCAAAACCGGCACCGTTGTCACGCACGAACCAGGCCGGTTGACCGGCATCCTCCAGGCCGCCGACCGTGATGCTCGCGTCGGTTCGCCTGGAGGTGAACTTCCAGGCGTTGCCAATCAGGTTATCCAGCACGATCGTCAGCAGTCTCGCATCGCACCGCGCCGCCAGGCCAGGCTCGATCGTCACCGCCACCCGCCGCTCCGGCTGATCGGCCATCAGCCGACCGATAACCTTGTGTGCCAGAGCTGACACATCGACGTGCTCGCGCTGCAGGTCGCCCCGCGTCGCCCGCGACAGCGTCAGCAGATCCTCGATCAGCCGCGCCATCTCGCGCGCGGATTCCGCCATATATCGTAGAAACCGCCGGCCCTCATCGTTAAGCTGATCGGCGTGGTCCTCCAGCAGTGCCGTGCTGAACCCGAGCACGCTGCGCAATGGCGCGCGAAGGTCGTGCGCCACCGAATAGCTGAACGCCTCCAACTCTTGGTTGACGGCCGCCAGGGCCGCCCGCGTATCCTGCAGCCGGTCGATGGACGCGACCAGCCTGACGTTATTCTCGGCATAGGCGCGCAGCATCATTTCGTAAGGCGCCAGACATTCGGACAGGAACTGCGAAGCCGTACCAATCATCGCCGCGGTCGGTGCCGCGCCGGGGGTCGTGATAACCCGCTGCATGGCTTCGTTGTGCAGCATGGCGATGTCGACCACACCCAGTCCGTCCGCCGCCGCCTCTCGACCCAGCGCATACGCGGTGTGCAGCAACACTTCACTCGGCGTCGCGAGGTACAGGTCCAGCGCCGCTGAATAGCGCTGCTCGAACGCGGTCTCGGACTCGCTCACGGCGGCATGCCGCTGCACAGCACGACCAGTACCAACGCATCATCTGTGATACGCCCGTGCTCACGCAGGATTCCGGTCGCGATGTCCTCAATGGACCGGTCCACCGTCAGGCCGCGATTGATGACCCCCTTGATGCCGTCGGTCGCCAGCACGACCAGGTCGCCGCGGCGGACCGAAAGACAGGCCGCGCGCAGCCGCGGCAACCGATAGCCAACCACGCCGGCGCGGGACAGCAGAGTCTCGCTCGCCGGCAATGGCAGCGGCGCGCGACGCAGCAGTACGCCCGCCACGTTGCCCACTCCCACCCACGTGACGGTGGCCGAAGCGGCGTTGAACGAGGCAAGGCTGATCACCGCGCCACGCGTCTGGCGCAGCGCCTCGTGGCAGAGCGTCATCAGGTCCGTCACCGTTTCACCAGGCTGCCGCCGCAATACCGCCGCCGCCGCGCGGGCCGCCAGCGCCGCCTTCGGACCATGTCCCAGTCCATCGATCACGGCGGCGAGCGCGCCGCCGGGATAGCATGCCACCACCTCCAGGTCGCCTGATACGTCCTCTCCGCCGTACGGCCGCGTGGCGGCGCGCCATTGCACCAAGGGGGGGACCAGAGTGGGTTGCTCCTCGGTGTCGGGTGTCATCGCAACCATTTGCTCATGGTCACGGTGGTACCCTGTCCCGCCGACGACACGATCTGGAAGTCGTCCATCAGTCGCCGGGCTCCGGGCAGGCCCAGTCCAAGGCTTTTGCCGGTCGAGAAGCCGTCGCGCATGGCCTGCTGAACATCACTGATGCCCGGCCCTTGATCTCGCATCACGAACGTGATGCCGCGCCGGCGTCCTTCGGTGACCGCGGTCAGTGTCATTTGGCCGCCGGTCGCATAGCATACGATATTTCGCGTGATCTCTGAGATCGCGGTGGCGATCAGCACCAGGTCGGTACCGGTAAACCCGACTTGCTTCGCGAGTTGGCGGCTTTTCAGCCGGGCGGCGACGATATCCGCGTCCCCCTCGATTGGGATGGTGATCGCATCATCGGTCACGCTGGCGGCTCTTTCCAACATTGCGTCTCATGAGCTCGATACCGTCCTCCAGATCATGCGCGGTCGGGATTCCGTCCAGTATCAGGCCGAGTTTGACCATCGCGATCGCCACCGGGGGCTGGATCCCCACTATCACCATTTTCGCGCCGCGCAGCCGGGAGTTCTCGGCGATGTCGAGCAGCGTGCGGGTGGCGAACGAGTCCAGCACGTCCACGGTTGAGACGTCGATCATCACACCTAAGGAATGGAATTCGCCGATGCGGCTGGTCAGATCGTCGCGCAACAGTGCCAGATCGCTGTCGCTCATCGCCTCTTGGACGGAGGCGATCAGGATGTCGCCCTGTTTGAGGATCGGAACCGGCACAGGTCAAACGTCCCGCTGTTGGTCCGCGCGGTTCGGTGCGTCGCCCGGGTCTACCGAGTGATAACCAAGTATTTTTTCCGCTTCCTCCAGTCCGCCCTGCAGATCGCCGATCGTATTCATCGTACTCAGGTCGATACCCAGCCCAACCAGAGCCTGCGCCACCTCGGCCGACAGGCCGGTAACGATCACCTTGGTACCCATCAGTTGAGCGGCCGCGACGGTCTGCAGCAGGTGATTCGCCACTTTGGAATCCATGGCACCCACTCCGGTGACGTCGATCACCACCACGCGTGCCCGGTTGACCCGTATGGCTTGCAGCAGACTGTCGGTGACCTGCATCGCACGCTGCGAATCGATCATGCCAATCAATGGCAGGATCAGCAGCCTGTCGCGGAGCCGCAGGACTGGCGTGGAGAGTTCGCGGATCGCTTCCTGCTGCAGGTTGATCACCCGTTCACGCTCGTTGATCCAGGCGTCGACGATGATGCCGATTTCGACGTAGGCGAGTTTCTGCAGCGCCGCGACCGCCGCGAAACCGTTCTCCCGGTCGGCGGTCGAGGACCGCATGATCAGGTCGCTGATGCTTTGGATCAGTTCACGCAGCGCGCCCAGAAACACCGCGACGTCGAAACCGGCTTTGCTGTAGAACGTGCCGAGCCGCATGCACTGCTCGGCGTAGTCGGATCCGTATTCGCCGGAAAGCATCGCCGTCAGATGTTCGTGCTTGAGCCGCGTCGCCTCGGCCAGCGCCGCATCGTTCTTGAACTGGCTCGGGGTATCGCCAAGACGTCGCAGGGAGTCGAAGAACCCCGTGGTCAGGCCCGCCGCGTCGGCAAGAACCGCGTCGCGGAACGTGACGATAAGCGCCGAGTCCTCGGATGACAGGCCGACAAGCCGCACAAGCCTGCGAACGTCTCGGTCGGTGAGCCGCGGCTCCGTTTCGTTTTCTGAGTCCTGCGATACGGCCATTTTACTTATCCCTGGGATGTTCGCGGCACGTGATCGTGAATGTCAACCGATTGTCGACGGCATGGCGCAGTCGAACATCTGGGCGACGATCGTACGTGGGCTGTTAATAAATCGTGTGGATTGGCGTGAATAATTACGTTGCCGCCAGAATAACGGGAGATGGTGCGACCTGCGCGAAGCCGGACGTGAAGCAGCTTTGCATCATGAACGCGATGCGAACATCACGCGGTGCACCCAATTCCCCGGTGCGGCCGAGGTGGACCGCTTTCCGGCGGGCGCTGGCAACGGTCATGATGCCGAGATCCGGCGTCTGGAAATTCTGATTTTCGAACAGTACGATCTCTGATTTCGTCTCGGAATTGATAAAAAAAGATCCATTATAGCAATTAACCGATCGATCGGCATCACAAAATATATTGTATGTCCATGAATATCGTAAAGCCAGGAGCGGTGGATCGCGGTGCCACGTGACCCGATGAAATGTCAGACGGGAAAGTCCGCTTCCCGCCATTCACGATCATTCGGACCCGGACATTCCCCCCCCCTCGTGCCAATGGACGTGCCAATGGACGTAATCGATCGCCCCGCCGCCACCGTGTAA
>CALFNB010000613.1 GCA_937902425.1 uncultured Acetobacteraceae bacterium
TGCTCTTCCGATCTACCAGGTCGCCGGCCTGACCACGACTCAGCTTAATTGGCTTACCGCGGCTCAGATCGGCGGCCTCTCCAGCGGCGCCATCGCCGGGCTGGCCACGACCGATATTGGCGCGCTGACCGAACCCCAGTTGATCGCCCTCACCCCGACCGAGATCGGCGCGCTGAGCGGTGACCAGCTTGGGACGCTCACCACCGCGCAATTGTCGCTGTTGACCGGCACTGAGATTTCCGGTCTGAGCGCCACACAGACGGCGACCCTGACGATCACCGACCTGGCGGCGCTGAGCCCCGGCCAAATCGCGAGTTTCTCGTCCAATGGCATCAGTGGTCTGGGCGACACCCAGATTTCCGCCATGTCCTCGCCGCAGGTGGCGGCATTGAGCCCGGAGCAGATCGCCTCACTGTCACCCACCGCGATCTCCGGCCTGACCGCGGGGCAGATCTCGGCCCTCAGTCCGGCTCAGTTCGCCTCTCTCTCGGCCGCCGGCTTCGGTGCCTTGACCACGAGCCAGCTTGGCGGCCTCAACGTCACCCAGATTGGGGCACTTTCCGCCACCGAAATCAGCGGCCTGACGCCGTCCCAGGTCGCGGCGCTGACCACCACCCAGTTCTCCGCCATGACCGCCGCCGGCATTGGTGCGTTGTCGGCCGACGGTCTCGCCGGCCTGACCATGGACCAGATCAACACCATGACTCTGACCCAGATGGGCGGGCTGCGGGCCGGGCAGATCGGCGCCATGACGGTCACCGCGATCGGCGACCTGTCCACCACCGATGTCGCCAACATGAGCGTCACCCAACTCGGCGGCCTGGTGCGTATGCAGTTGCGCGAACTCTCGGCCAATCAACTCGATGCGCTGGCCACCACCCAGATCGCGTCGCTCGCCCCGGCCGAAATGGGCAACCTGCAAGCGGCCCAGTTGGACGAGTTGACCGGTGCGCAGTTCGCGGCCATCAGCTCCACTCAGATCGCCGGGATGGTGGCAACCCAGCTTGGCAGCATGACCAGCACGCTGATCGGTTCACTGACCGCCGTGCAACTGAGCGGCCTGACCACGACGATGGTCGCGACACTTCCCGAAGCCATGATTGGCGCACTGAGCGACACCCAACTCGAAGCGCTGGATGCGACCCAGATTGCTTCGTTTACCTCCAGCCAGTTGTCGGGGATGACGGCGGATCAGCTCGCGGCTTTGCAGGTGGCGGTATCGTAAGGAAGCTGCCCTGAACCGGGTTGCTTGAGGTATGATCGGGTGAGCCGGTCCTGGTGTGGTGGGCCGTTTCGTCGGAACGCCTGTCCGGATGCCGGTATCGGCCATCGGTGAAGGGCGGTACGTCGGGTTTGGTTGGAGTAGCCGGTTCACGCGGCGAATCAAGGTCGCTTCGCGAGCAGTGCTGCTCCGCGATCGGGTACTGGTGGGGCAGCGGCGCTGAATGCTCATGGGGCGAAGTCCCTGAACGTGCCTGCCTTCCTGAACCGAGGACCAAACCGCATGGAAAACGACCTGTTGGCGTCTGCGACCCGGCGTGCGGCGGAGCGAGGAATGGGGGTGATCGGGCTCGCCGCCTTGATCGAGAGTCTGCGGGCCGCCGTGCCACCGGCCAGCCTGCCACCTGAAGGTATTCAGGCACTCTACACTTGCTGGATCGAGCATCACCCGGATGATCCGTTGCTTTACGCGGCACTGTTCAACTACGCGGTGGTGCTGACCGATGCGGGGGATCTGACACGAGCGCGGGAGTGTCTGGAGCGCGTGTTGTCGCTGAACGCCGAGTTCATGCCCGCGCTGATCAATCTCGGGCGTATCCATGAGCGGTTGGGGGTTACCGGACTGGCGGTCCGCTTCTGGTCAAGCGTGGTGAACAAGCTGGGGGCGGTGACTGGCACCGCGATCATTCACAAGGTGACGGCACTGAACCAGGCGGCGCGGGTGCTGGAGGCGGCGAACCAGGATGCCGCCGCCGAGGCCATGCTGTTTCAGAGTCTCGACGTTGATCCCACCCAGCGCGAGGCAGCGCAGCATTACCTGTCGCTGCGTCAGCGCCAATGCAAATGGCCGGTGCTGGAACCGTGGGAGCGGGTGGATCGGCGAACCCTGATGCGCGGCATGTCGCCGCTCTCGGCGAACGCCTATACCGATGATCCGCTGCTGCACCTGGCGCTGGCGGCGTACTACAACCAGCGCGACGTGGGCATGCCGGCCGGAACGATAACGTCGCACCGCGCCGCGCGGCAGGTTGACAGGTTGCGGATTGGCTACCTGTCCTCCGACCTTCGCGGCCATGCGGTCGGGTATCTGATGGCGGAGTTGTTTGGACTGCACGACCGATCCCGGGTGGAGGTCTTCGCCTATTATTGCGGCCCGACGCCAGCGCCGGACGATGCGCTGAATACGCGCTTCAGAACGAGTGCGGACCATTGGATTCCGATCAGCCAACTGGACGATGCAGCCGCCGCCCGGCGCATCGAGGCGGACGGCATCCATATTCTGGTCGACGTTAATGGCTACACAAGGGAGGCGCGGACCAGGCTGGTGGCGCTTCGCCCGGCGCCGGTCATCGTCAACTGGCTCGGCTATCCCGGCACCACGGGAAGCCCCTATCACCACTACATCATCGCCGACGACTGGATCATCCCGAAGGCGGCGGAGATCTACTACTCCGAAAAGGTGCTGCGTCTGCCCTGCTACCAGCCCAATGATCGCCAGCGGGTGGTCTCGCCGATCATTCCGACCCGTGCGGACGCCGGGCTGCCGGACGGCGCCATGGTCTATTGTTGCTTCAACGCCACCCACAAGATTACCCGCTTCACCTTTGATCGGTGGCTGTGCATCCTGCGCCAGGTGCCCGGCAGTGTGCTGTGGCTGCTCAGCGCACCGGAAACCACCTGCCAGCGGCTTCGGGACCATGCCGGAGCGCATGGAATTTCCCCCGAGCGGCTGATTTTCGCCGGGAAATTGGCCAATCCCCACCATCTGGCGCGCCATCGGCTGGCCGATCTGTTCCTCGATACCGTGCCATACGGCGCGCATACCACCTGCTCGGATGCGCTGTGGATGGGTGTTCCCGTGCTGACCCTGAGCGGGCGGTCTTTCGCCTCCCGTGTCTGCGGCAGCCTGGTGCGCGCCGCCGGCCTGCCGGAACTGGTCTGCGCCACCGCTGACGCCTATGTCGAGCGCGCCGTCGCTCTTGGTCGGGAGGGGGCGGGCCACGAAGGCGGGGGCCAGAAGGGGGTGACGGGGAAGCGGGTCGAGTTGCAACGCTATCGCGACCGGTTAGCGGCGGGGCGAGAGAGCTGCGTGCTGTTCGACATGCCCCTGTTGGTACGCCGACTCGAGCAGTTCTTTGCCACGATGTGGCGCCACTTCGAGGCTGGAACCCTGCCACGCCCGGACCTCGCCAACCTCGACGTGTATCTTGAGGTGGGAGAGGCGGTGGACCATGAGGAAATTGAAGTCGGGGCAATCAAGGATTACCGCGGCTGGTGGACGACCCGGCTGTCACAACGCCACGCGGTGCGTCCAATCGGCCCCGATCGCCGATTGTGCGGATCAGGTCGCCTGACAGGATTGTCCAGCGATCAGGTGGTTCGAACCATCGTATAATATTCGCTCTTATCGCGAACTCTGTTGGCGGGAAACCAGGCAGAAAACGATTCAACCACAGATACACACAGATGCACGCAGATGGACCGAGGGGAACGATCCGCCGGCGGCGCACTCCGTCGTGCGAAGTTGGACGGAAACTTTGAAGCGGCACGGTCCAGTTCATCTGTGTGTATCCGGTGCGTCCCGAACGGCGCGATCACCTCGTGGGTGCAAGTCCCACCCGGGCAATGGTCGGTT
>CALFNB010000614.1 GCA_937902425.1 uncultured Acetobacteraceae bacterium
GGCAACGGCTCCTCGACCCGGGCGAGGCGATGCCCGTCGGTGGCGACCGCGCGCAATACCTTGGTGCCCTCGCTCTCGGCGGCGTGCAGGTAAATGCCGTTCAGGTAGTAGCGGGTTTCCTCGGTGCTGATGGCGAAGCGGGTGCGGTCGATCAGCCCGCGCAAGGTTTGCGCCGAGAGGCTGAACCGGTGCGGCAGAGTGCCCGCTGTCATGGCCGGGAAGTCCTCGACCGGCAGCACCACGAGGCTGGTCGCGTACCGGCCGGCGCGCAGCGCCAGTTGGGCGTCGCCACCGGGATGATCCAGCTCCACATCCGCCCCGTCCGGCAGCCGGCGGACGATTTCATACAGCGTCGCGGCGGGCGCGGTGCAGGCGCCGTTGCGGGTGGTGCTGGCGTTTACGTCCTCCACGATCGCGATTTCCATGTCGGTGGCGGTGAGCGATAGTTTGCCCTCACGCACGGCGATCATGACGTTGGCGAGGATGGGGATCGTATTGCGCCGTTCCACCACGCTCTGGACATGGGCCAGGGCCTTCATCAGCGTGGCGCGGTCCGCCTGCAGTTTCATCGGTTCCTGTCCTTCAAGCCGAACGGGCCCCCAAAGGGATTCGGTCGCGCACTGTAGCAATGCGCGACGCGGCGCGCCAAGCGGCGATTGGGGCTTCTGCTGAGACCGCACCAGGGGGCGCTGTCCCTTGGAGCCAGCCAATGGACGGATTTCAAAGCCTCGCCCTTTGACGGAGGTCCAGGAGGCAGCGCGCTGACCTGCTACGCCATCCAGGCCGGCACCGGCAGCCCCTTCTCCCGCAGGAATGGCGGATTAAAAAGCTTCGACGCATACCGCGCCCCGCCATCCGCCAAAATCGTCACCACCGTATGGCCCGGCCCCAGCGACCTCGCGACCCGCACCGCGGCGGCGATGTTGATGCCGGAGGACGTGCCGACCGACAGTCCCTCATGGATCAGCACGTCGTAGATTTGTTCCAGCGCCTCCGCATCCGGGATGCGTTCGGCGTCGTCGATCGGCGCTCCCTCGATGTTGGCGGTGACGCGACTGTTACCGATCCCCTCGGTGATCGACGAGCCGGCGATGCTCAGATCGTTGTTCTTGACCCAACCGTACAGTCCGCTGCCCTCGCAATCGGCGAGCACGATTCGGATGTTGGGGTTCTTTTCCTTCAGCGCCATCGCGGTGCCCGCCAGCGTGCCGCCGGTGCCGCAGGCGCAGGTGAAGGCATCGATCTTGCCGCCGGTCTGCTGCCAGATTTCCAGCCCGGTCGAGAGCCGGTGGCCCTCGCGGTTCGCGAGGTTGTCGAACTGATTGGCCCAGACCGCGCCGATTTCCTCGGCCATCCGGCGGGAGACGTGCACGTAGTTGCCGGGATCGCGATAGGGTTTGGCGGGCACCAGACGCAGGTCGGCGCCAATCATGCGCAGGAAGTCGATCTTTTCCTGGCTCTGGGTCTCCGGCATCACGATGACGCAACGATAGCCGCGGGCGTTGCCGACCAGGGTCAGGCCGATGCCGGTGTTGCCGGCGGTGCCCTCGACGATGACCCCCTGGGGGGTCCCGCCCGGCTTCAACACACCGCGTTTCTCAGCGTCGGCGATGATGAACAGACCGGCGCGGTCTTTCACCGATCCGCCCGGGTTCATGAACTCCGCCTTGCCCAGAATATCGCAGCCAGTAGCGTCGGAGGCGCGGCGCAGGCGGATGAGCGGCGTGTTGCCGATCGCCGTCGTCAGGTCTTCCTGCCAGGCCGAGCCGTGATACAACGCGGTCATCCGAACCTCATTCGCGGTGGAGCGTGTGGAACCATGGTCGAAAATGTCCCGCCAGGAAAGACCTGGGAAGCCCTGAAGACCAACCCAAACGCGCAGTTGGTGGATGTGCGCACCGACGCCGAGTGGAATTTCGTTGGCGTTCCGGATCTCGCGGCGGCGGGCAAGCAGGCGGTGTTGCTGCCCTGGCAGGTGTATCCGTCAATGCAGCGCAACGCGGAGTTCGAGGCGCAGTTGCAGCAAGCCGGGTTCACCTCGGAGCACCACATTTACTTCCTGTGCCGCAGCGGCGTGCGTAGCCTCGCCGCCGCCGAGGCCGCGCTCGCGGCGGGATTTCCCTACGTCTACAATGTCGCTGACGGGTTCGAGGGACAGCCGGACCGGGCCGGTCATCGCGGCGTGACCTCCGGCTGGAAGGCCGCGGGCCTGCCTTGGCGGCAGAAGTAAACCGGCGGAATGCAAGATGTGCTTCGCACCCACGGTCCCGATCTCGTCCGCCGGCAGTGCGAATGCGCGGTGTTACCTCGGTGTTTCGTTACGTAATGATAATATAATTGCGCTCGTCGCGGTCCGTTGCGTACTTTGCGTTTTCCTTTAACGGCGCTTCACAGGTGCGCTCCGGATCGTACCGCGATGAAGCAAAATTCAAAATGCGCAAAGAACCGAGAGGGACGCAAATGGGGCGGTGCCGTGGAAACCGCTCGCGCCATGACCGCGGGACCGAAAAGTCCAAAGTCCTACTGGTGAGAAAGAAGGAAGCATCCGCATGACCGCTCCCGTACCGAAATCCCGTCTCGTCTTCGTTCTCAACGGTCCCAACCTTAATCTTCTCGGCAAACGCCAACCGGAGATTTACGGCCACGAAACCCTCGCCGACGTGGAAGCAACATGCCGTGAGGCAGGAGCGGCCTTGGGACTGGAGATACGCTGCCACCAAAGCAATCGTGAGTACGAAATCATCGACTGGATCCATCAAGCGCGAGAGATCGCCGGTGGAATCGTCATCAACCCGGCGGCGTTCAGCCACACCTCGGTCGCCGTGCTGGACGCGCTGAAGACTTGCGACATGCCAATTCTGGAGGTGCACATTTCCAACATTCATCAGCGCGAGGAATTCCGCCATCACTCGTTCGTTTCGCACGTGGCGACCGGGATCATCGCCGGCTGCGGCACCCAGGGTTACGTGCTGGCATTGCATCGGGTGGCGCGGCTGATCGGCGCGGCTTGAAGACGTCGATGGCCGTGACGCGTGGGGAGATCGATGCCCATGTCAGGTAGGGTCCGGATAACCGTCGCCTGGCATCAGCAGGCTGAGGACACAGGCGGCTTGTCAGGCAGGCTCCGGATACACATCGACGCCAATCCCCAGCAGCAGATTGTGTTGCTGGCTCTGGTTGATTTTCATGCCGGCGAAACTGCCGAGGGACATCAGGTTCAGGCCGCTGATTTCCGCACCGCGAAGGTCCGCGCCAGCGAGCCTGGCGCCCGCGAGTTCAGTTTGAAACAGGTCGCACTCGCGCAACTGGGCATCGGTCAGATCGGCGGCGGTGAGGTCAGCCTCGCGAAAGCGGCTTGCCGTGAATTCACATTCGGCGAGATGCGCTTCCGTCAAATCCGCGAGCTCCAGGTTACAGGCCCGAAATGTCGCGCGGGTCACAACGACCTTTCGGCTGTATGCATGGCTAAAGTCCACGCGATGAAAGCGCGCGCCACGCAGGTTGCAGTGATCCATCTCAACGGAAAACAGATCCGACCGTTCGAACTCACAAAAGGAGAGGTCGCATTTCAGAAATCGCGCGCGCCGCAGATCGCTGAATGCGAAGGCGCAGCCGACCGGCGAATCATCCAGCACCGTGAAAACGCAGTCTTCGAACTCCGCGTCGCTCAGGTCGGACCGTGAGAACCGGCATCGCCGAAACCGGCAGTGTGAGAATTTCGCGTCCGCGAATATCACGTTGGCGAATTGCGCCTGCTCAATCACGCAATCGGTGAACCTGGCTTCTTCGCAGTCCAGATCACTCCAGTCAACGTCGGTGAGGGTGGCACCCTCGATCGGCTCTTTGCCGTCAAGTTTGGATTTGAGCTGCGCCATATCCATGACGATCATCGCGAAATCTCCGGACCAAGGGGTGTCATAACAGTCGGACCGAAGGCGGCCGCCTGGTCCTGATGTGCCCGTATTGTCATCCTCGGGTCGAGCCCACGGCTGTCCGGTTAAAATTTCAGGCATCCCACACCCCCGAAGATATTCCCAAAGAGCCGCCGCTCCGGCGGCTTTCGAGGACGATCGA
>CALFNB010000615.1 GCA_937902425.1 uncultured Acetobacteraceae bacterium
GATGCGGGCGCCTCGCCCAATTTTCATAAATCGGCGAAGAAAATCACGCTGTCAGAGCGGTTTTGCAATTGGCTCAACAGACAATAATTGATACAGACGAGCTAAAAATCAGGACTTTGGCGCGGCGGTGCCCGCCATTCATGGCCTTCTGTTAAATACCTGTAATCGAGTCAACCGGTCCCCGAATTGTAACCAGTTTGCGTCAATTGCCAGGCCAGATTCCGCGAACGAGCGCCACCCCCACCGCGCACGCCTGCTCTCGGGCGAACTCCTCAGGCCGGAACCGGATCGTCATGCCATCGCTATTACCTATCGGCGGCACCATTCGCCTCAACGCCTCAGCCGGCGGGGCCGCCACGGTTGTCCCGCTGGCCGAGGGCGGTTTCGCCGTGGTCTACCGGGTCGCCAATGGACCCGATGTCTTCACTTTGTACGATGACAACTTCCAGCCGCTGAGCGGCGAAGTCGCCATCACCTCCGAGGACTTTCTGGCCCCTCAGGCGGCGGCGCTGAGCGGTGGCCAGTTCGTGGTGGCCTGGCTGGATCAGGACCAGAGCATTCAGGCGTCGATTTACAACGCGGATGGCAGCCTGGCGGTGGGGCCCGTGGTGCTGGCGAACCCGACCGACCCGACCGTCGGGCTCAGCGCGCCCAGGATCGTGGGGAACGCGTTCGGCGGGTTCACGGCGATCTGGCAGGACAACGCGACCGTCAATGGCATCACCGGCACCGTCGCCATCCAGTCCTACGACAATAATGGCAATATCGTGGGCGACCCGATCACGGTGGTGCCGCCAACGGTCAACGCGTCGGATCAGGCCAGTATCGCCGACTTCCGGATCGCGATCCTTGGCGATGGGACCACGGTCGTCGCGGCGCAGGTGCTGATCAACGGCATCGAGTCGATCACGTACTCGGTGAACGGCGGCCCGATGATCAGCCTCGCCGGAGGGGATCCGAACTACCTGTATACCAACCCGCAGATCACGCCGCTCGCGGCCGGCGGCTTTGTCATCACGTACGATTTCGTCAATCCGAGCCTGGTCGGAGTGGATAGTCCGGATGCCAACTGGACCACCGGCGGGTCGGTGTTCACCAGCCACGGCACGCGCCACGACTTCGCGATCGGCACCACCGTGACGACGACCGCGAACGGCACATTCGCCGTCGATCCGTCAGTCATCACGCCGCTGGCCGATGGCGGCTTCGTAGTGACGTTCGAACCGCTCACGTCCCCTCTGGGCGACGGCTACCTGGTGGACGCGCAGCAATTCGACGGATTCGGCAACGCGGTCGGCCCCGTCGTCCTGGTGGCGCCGCAGGGGTTCCTGCCCAGTGTGGCGACATCGGCGAACGGCGTGGTGCTCGACACTTTCCAGTTCGGTTCGGGAGTCTTCCTGCAGGCCTTCCGCTCCGCGCCGACCCCTTTGGGTCCCGAGCCGACGGGCACGTCGTTCGGGCTGAATTCCGTTGTCAGCGCCAACTCGCCGGGTGTGGCGCCGCTGTCGAGCGGTGGCTTTGTCGTCGTCTACGAGGATCAGAACGGCGACTCCTGGGCGCAAATCTACGACCAAAACCGGCAACCCGCGGGCACCCCGTTCCAGATCGCCGCGCCCGGCACTCAGCCGGTGGTCGCAACGCAGACCAACGGGACGTTCCTGGTCGTATGGTCCACCGGCAGCCAGATCATGGGCGCGATCTACGACAATCTGGGCGACCAGGTCAGTGGGCCGTTCAGCATGAGCGGCGCGCCCGCCGACCTGAGAGTGCTGGCTCCGGCGGTCAACTCGCTGGCGAACGGCGGGTTCTCGATGGCCTACGAGACCGATCTGGCCGACGGCAGCGGCTCGCATTTGGTGACCATCCAGCAATACGACGCCAACGGCGTCGCGGTTGGGTCCCCGGTGTCGCAAAGCTACGCGCCGACCAACCCGCTCGCGCCGCCGAGGATCGCCGCGCTGGAAGCACAATTGTTCGGCTCGGTCACGGTATTGGGGATTGGCGATGCGATCGTCGCCGCGCTGGTGTCCGCTCCGCCGTCCGGCGCCGGCGCCGCCGGAGTTTCCGGCCAGTCCGTTACGGTCACGTCCGACGCGAGCGCGTCGCCGACCGTGAGCACCATCCAGGTTTCCGGCGGCGCGGATGGAGCCACGCGGGCCGGGGTGCAGGTCGCGACCATCGATGATGGCAACATCGTCGTGGTGTGGAACGAAGCGGGCAGTACCAGCGAGGTCTGGCAAATCGTTGGCCAGCTGATGACGCCCACCGGCGCGTTCGTCGGCGGCCGGTTCACCATCGGTACCGCGCTGCCCAGCAGCTCTCCGGCTGGTCAACTCGCGTTGTCCGCGCTGCCGGATGGCGGTTTCCTGGTTACCTACGACTCGGGCAACACGAGCCTCGCGGCGCAGCGGTTCAATCCGTCGGGTAACGAGATCGGGCCCCCGGTGCTGATGTCCGGCGCCGGCCAGGCCGATGTGGTGACGACCGTCCTGAGTGACGGGACCCTGATGCTGTTGTCTGACAATACCCCGGCGGGGGGTGGCACGGTGACCGGACAGGCGTTCTCGGTGCCGGCCATTCCGATGAACTGGAGCGGTGCCGCCGGCAGCAGCCTGGGAACCGCCGGGAACTGGGATGTGCAGGTCGCGCCGGACAGCGGCCACAGGTTGCAGTTCGCGCTTACCAACGGCGGCACGCTTGCCGGCGCCGCGACCGCCGGTTCCGCGACGTTCACCGGCCATGGTCCATGGGTGCTTTCCGGCGGCAATGTCGACCTCACGCAGGGCCTGACCGAGCAAAGCGCGCTGCAGATCGCCGGCGGCACCCTGACAGCCGGCGGGGTGGCGGCGATCGGTGCCCCGGGCGGTGCGTCGCTCGCGGTTTCCGGCGGCGCGCAGGTGTCGTTTCAAAGCACGGCGCTCGGCGCCAATTCAGGCCAGACCGGCACGTTGACCCTGAGCGGGGCGGGAACCGGTTGGACCGACACCGGCACAGCGGGCTCGGGAGGCTTCCTGGCGGGTGATTCCACCGGCCTGAAAGCGGGCCTCGGCGTTATCAACGTGACCCAGGGCGCGGTGCTGACCGGCTCAGACACCGATGTTCTTGGTGTCAGTGCCGGCAATGAGGGCGACCTCTCGATCACCTCCGGCGGCATGGTAAGCGACGCCGGTCTGGTGGTGGGAGCGGCCGGCACCGGCGTCGCCACGGTAAATGGCGGTACCTTCACCAGCACCGGATCGGTCGTGCTCGGCCAGGATGGTGGCGGGCGGGGCACGCTCACCGTCACCGGGACGACCGCGGCGATGACAGTCTCCGGCCCGATGATCGTCGGCGAGGCCGGAACCGGGATGGTGTCGGTGCTTAATGGCGGCACGGTGTCGGTGCACGACCTGACCGTGGGCATGGCCGGGAGCAGCGGGACGGTTGATCTCGAAGGGGCGGGCTCCGAGTTCCTGATCGGCGGATCGTTGACACTCGGGTCCGGCGGCGCGGGGACGTTGATCCTGGGGGCCGGAAGCACGCTGCGGGTCGCCGGAGGGCTGACCGAGTCGGCACTGGGTCAGATCGTGTTCGCTGGAGGCGTGATCGACCCGTCGAGCACGGTCAACGACGCGACCAACCCGGTCATGGCATCCTCGGTCTTCGATGCCGGGGCGCAGATTACCAACAACGGCACCTATTCGATCGACTCCGGTGCCACGCTGACGATCAACGCACCCGTCATCAATGGCACCGGCGGTATCTTCAATATCGGCAGCGGCGCGGCCGGGTTGATCATGAATGCCGCCTCGGTGGGTGCCGGCCAGACCATCGCCTTCACCGACGCCTCCGGCATGCTCACCCTCGGCACCGACGCGGCCACCGGCACTCCGGCGCTGGCGGGATTCGCCGGGACGATCGCCGGGTTCCAGGCCGGCGATCAGTTGACGATCCAGGGCGAGTCGATCGCGTCCGCCGGGGTGAACGGCTCGGTCCTGAACCTGTTCGGCGCTGGTGGGAAACCTCTCGGCCAACTGACGTTCAGCAGCAACGCCGGCGCGGTGGCCGCCAGCAGTCAGTTCTCGGTCGCCTGTTTCGCGGCGGGCACCGGGATCGCGACGACGCGAGGCCTCGTCCCGGTGGAGTGCATCCATCCCGGCGATCGGGTCTGCACTGTTCTCGGCGGTGACACGGCCGAGGTCATCTGGGTTGGCCGCCGCGAAGTGGATTGCGCGCGCCATCCGAACCCCGCGGCGGTGTGGCCGGTTCGGGTCTCGGCGCATGCGTTCGGCCGCGGCATGCCGGCCAGCGATCTTGTATTGTCGCCGGACCACGCGGTGTATGTCGACCGGGTATTGATCCCGATCCGCTTGCTGATCAACGGCCACACGGTGCGCCAGGAACTGGTGGACCGGGTTTCATATCATCACATCGAGTTGGCCCAACACGATGTGCTGTTGGCGAACGGGATGCCGGCGGAGTCGTATCTGGACACCGGCGATCGGGCGCGGTTCAGCAATGGCAGTGGCGTGGTCGCGCTGCATCCCGATTTTTCGGCGCGCAGCTGGGAAATGCGCGGTTGCGCCCCGCTGGTGCAGACCGGTCCGGTGCTGGCGGCGGTGCGGAAACGGCTGGCGACGGAGGTGACGCGCCGCGCGCGGCGTATGCGGCAGACGAGCATGCCTGGGACGACGTGGCCCGGCTGACCCGCCTCATCGCCAGGGGCTCCCAATTTGTCAATCCTCGGCTCGTTCGGCGGAATTCCACCGGCACGGTATCGCGACGGATCCCCCGCACAGGTCAGGGGATCACGGGGCGAGGTTGCCGTTGGGATGACAGGTGAGGTTTCCGGGGGATGACGGGCCAGGCCGCCGGGATCGCCGTGGAATTCAGGGCAATCGCACTTCAAAATTCAGAATAGCGCGAGCAAGGTCTTAAGGTAATT
>CALFNB010000616.1 GCA_937902425.1 uncultured Acetobacteraceae bacterium
GTAAGGCACATCCGTGATGTAGCCGTCATCCCAGTCCGCCATGCCTTTTGGTTCTCCCGCGTGCTGTCATAGCCGCCCGCGACCGGCCGGTCGCGGGTTATCATGGCATTCCGTCGACAGGATGCTACGCGGAGGCAGGGTGGACGGGCGGCGATCGGCCCGGCAATCCACGGGTTCGCTTCAGTCCACCACGCCCATTCCGCGCAGCAACGGAAGGCGCCGCGCCAGGACATTCCGCACCGTCTCGCCAACCAGAGCTCGCGAGTCACTCGGATCTCGCAACGGTTGTCCGTCGCGCAGCAACGACCGCCCAGACCGCGTCACGTCGTTCAGCACGCCGTCGATCAGCGCCTCCGGATCGCGGGAGGTGCCATCCAGCAGATGTCCGATCACCAGGCCTTCCATGATGTCGGCCGCCACGCTGGAGCCGATCAGCGGGGCGGCGATGCGATGCAGGTCGATCCCCGCCCGCAGCCGGTTGACGATGGCGGTATTGAGCCGGGCGGCGCTGTCTCGCGATGCGGGCGACACACCGTACGAGGCATCGCGCGCGCCATCGGACGGCCAGGCGGGGTGGGCGTAGCCGCCGCCCATCAGCAGCAGAGCCGCCTGGATGAATTCCCCGGGTGCGCGATCGCGCACCGCCGGCAGGGTGCGCAGTTGCCCGATCGTCGTTGGGGCCTCCCGAATGGCGTTCAACAGCGGGCGATAGAACTCCGCCTGACCGGTCACCGTCCCGATCGGTCCGGCGAACGTGATCTCCTCTTCCGTCGCCCTGCCGGTCCAGACCAGCGTCACCGCATCCACCATCGCGAGGTGTTCCTGGCCCGCGAGATGCTCGGCTCCTTTGCGCCACAAATCGCGGCGGAAGTTCTTCGCGCTGCCGAGATCCCGGACGGTCTCCCGTATCCCGGCGTCGCCGATCGTGGCCAGCAGCGGCACAATACCTTCCGGCAGCGCGGCGGCATCTACATTTTCGATTGTCGTCGCACTGCCGATATACGTCGTCCGGGTCTCCTCCATCGCTTCCGCGACCTCGGCGAACATGACCGGATGCCAGTCGCGGTTCAGAAACTCATGCGCCAGATACCTCGGGTCCTGGGCCTTCATCTGCGTGATCCGTGCCTCCACCGTGGGATGCGCCGTGAAATATGCCGCGCCACCCGTCTTGAGCCGGTCGAGTGTCTGGAAGATATCGGGGACCGACTGATCGGTCCGGCGCTGATCCACCTCGGCGAGTTGCCGCATCAGCAGCCGGATCGGCGGCATGGCCGCCCAACCGGTGGCGACATTGTAGCTGATATACGCGAGGCCGCCTGGCCGCAGCCGCCGGCCGATGATCGATGTCAGGTGCCGGCGGTTCTCCAGCGAAATCCAGCTCAGAATGCCATGCGCGACCATGATGTCGAACGCGTCCGCCGCGCCAGGAGCGCTCCGCGCCAGCGCTTCGAACGAGACATCCTCGAAATGCACGTTCGTCAGCTTCGCCTTGGCCGCCATGTTACGGGCGTTTTCGATATGGGTCGGATTGAAGTCGAAGCCCCAGACCTCCGCGTGCGGATTGGTGGCGGCGACGATCAGCGCGCTGAGCCCGTTGCCGCAGCCGAGGTCGGCGTAGCGGAACGGCGCCGCGAGGTCGGGGGGACGGTACCCCAGCAGTACCGAACAGGCGGCGAGCCAGGACGGCGTCGTCTCCTGATACGCGTTCGTCGTGTAGGCTACGTCGGTGACGTATCCGTGGTCCCATAACGCCATGGTCGCCGCTTCCCTGTTGTCCCCTGGGGAGAATAGCTCCCAGGGGAGACTATCCCGTGCCGAGGAAGTGTAGGGCCCGATCGCCGACCGGCCAAGCAAGGCCAATGGACGAGGCAGAACGGCCCGGTGCCGTGATTCTGGTCGGCGGCAAGCGAAAAAATCCGGCCCCGGTAAAATTTTGGGTTGCATCAAGGGGGTAGGGGTCCTATGTGCCCCCCCACGCAGCAACGCACGTGCCTCTGGCCCTCAGTGGTTACGCAACGACGTCAAGCGTTCTGGCAATCGTTTGGTCGCTGGTTCGTTCGACCGTTTCGTCAACTCCGCCCATCGCCTTCACAGGTGGGCGTCATATAGAGGCCCGGGTGCGATGACTCCAAAAATCGCCCGATTCCTTCGTGAGCAGCAGCCGGCGACGCCGTGTCTGGTGCTCGACGTGGAACGTGTGGAACATAACTTCCGTGCGCTGCGGCGTACGCTGCCGCTCGCGAGGATTTATTATGCCGTGAAGGCCAATCCGGCGCCCCAGATCCTGGAGCGCCTGGTCGGCCTGTCGAGCTTTTTCGATGCCGCGAGCTATGAAGAAGTCGCGGCGTGCCTGGATGCGGGCGCGCGGCCGGAGGCGATCAGCTTCGGCAATACCATCAAGAAAGTGTCGGCGATCCGTCGTGCGCATGAACGCGGGATCACGCTGTTCGCGTTCGACTCGTTGGAGGAACTGGAGAAACTCGCGAAGCATGCGGCCGGTGCGCGGGTGTACTGCCGGTTGCTGGTGGAAAACGAAGGTGCCGACTGGCCGTTGTCGCGCAAGTTTGGCACCACGGTGGAAAACGCCAAGGCGCTGATGCTGAAGGCCGGGGAAATGGGGCTGGACCCGTACGGCCTGTCGTTCCACGTCGGCAGCCAGCAGACGACGACCCGCGCGTATCAGGTCGCGATCGCCAAAGTGGCGATGTTGTTCACCGACCTCACCGATGCCGGCGTCGATTTGCGCATGATGAATCTCGGCGGTGGGTTTCCGGTTCGTTACCGGGACGACGTGCCGGAGATCGACCAGTTCGGCGACGCGATCATGACCGCGATGGTCGAGCATTTCGGTAACAACCTGCCGGAGATGGTGATCGAGCCTGGCCGCTTCGTGGTCGGCGATGCCGGCCTGGTTTCGGCCGAGGTCGTGCTGGTGTGCCGGCGAGAGCCGAATGACCCCGTGCGCTGGGTGTACCTCGATATCGGCCGGTTTGGCGGGCTCGCGGAAACCGAGGGCGAGGCGATCAAGTACCGCATCGTCACGACGCATGATGGCGGCGCGACCGGGCCGGTGGCGATCGCCGGTCCGACCTGCGATGGCGCTGATATTTTGTACGAGAAGTCGAACTATCGGCTGCCGATGGCGTTGACCTCGGGCGACCGGGTGGAGCTGCTGTCGGCTGGTGCGTATGTGACGAC
>CALFNB010000617.1 GCA_937902425.1 uncultured Acetobacteraceae bacterium
CCGCGGCGGCCCAACCGGAATACGAGTTCAACATCGAAACGACCACCGGCATGTCGGCGCCGCCGATCGGAATGATGATCAGGAACCCCAGCGTGAGGGACAGCAGCGCGATCAACCAGAACAGGATCTGGCTGCCGCCGGTCAGCACGAACGCCAGCACCAGCACCGCCAGCAGAATCGCCAGTCCCAAATTCAAATAATGCTGACCCGGGAAGGTGATCGGCGCGCCCTTCATCAGCGCCTGCAACTTGGCGAACGCGATCAGCGAGCCGGAGAATGTGATCGCTCCGATGCCAAGGCCCAACGACATTTCCACCAGGCTCTGCGTATGGATCGCGCCAGGCACGCCGATCCCGAACGCTTCCGGTGCATTCAGTGCCGCCGCCGCGACGAACACCGCGGCCAGTCCGACCAGCGAGTGAAACGCCGCGACCAACTGGGGCAGGGCGGTCATCTGGATGCGTAGCGCCACCACCACGCCGACGCCGCCGCCGATCAGCAACCCCAGGGCGATCAGGCCGTAGCCGCCGATCCCCATGCCGTGATGCAGCAGCGTGGCGATGATGGCCACCGCCATGCCGATCATGCCGAACCGGTTGCCCGACCGCGACGTGACCGGGGACGACAATCCCCGCAACGCCAGAATGAACAGAACGGCCGCGACCAGATACGCGAGCGAGGTGAGACTGGCGGACATCAGTGCTGCCTATTGTTTCCGTTTGAACATCGACAGCATGCGCTGCGTCACCACGAACCCGCCGAAGATATTGACCGAGGCCAGCGTCACCGCGATGAACCCGAACGCGATCGACCACTCCGAGGTGCCCAGTCCGGTGGCCAGCATGGCGCCCACGATGATCACGGAGGAGATCGCGTTGGTTACCGCCATCAACGGCGAATGCAACGCCGGCGTGACGTTCCACACCACATAATATCCGACGAAGCACGCCATCAGGAAAATCGCCAGCAGGAACACGAACGGTTCCACCGCTTGCGCCACCTCACCGACCGGGCCGGCGATCGACTGTGCGTGCAGCGCGAGCGCGTTGGCCTGGTCGGCGAGCCGGCGGGCCTCTTCCGCGAGTTGTGTCGGGTTCATCAGTGGTCTCCGGAACTCACGCGGCCTGAGAGGAGGCGGCCTGGGACGGCAGGAAGCTCGGGTGCACGATCGCGCCATCCCTGGTGAGCATGACGCCTTTGATAATGTCATCCGTATCGGGCAACTTCGGCGCCCCCGCGTCCTTGTCCCAGAATATCGTCAGGAAGGTCAGCAGGTTCTTCGCGTACAGCGACGACGCCGCGACCGGAATTCGACTGGGCCAGTTGTGGTAGCCGAGGATGGTCACGCCGTTGACCTCGGTGCGTTCGCCGGAGGTCGTTGCCTCGCAATTGCCGCCGGCGTCGGATGCCAGATCGACGATCACGCTGCCCGGCTTCATCGAGGCGACCATCGCATTGGTAACGATCGTTGGCGCTTTGCGGCCCATCACCAGCGCGGTGCAGATCACCATGTCGTTCTTGGCGACCGTGGTGGCCATCAGGTCCGCCTGCTTCCGCCGGAACGCCTCACTCATTTCGCGGGCGTAAGCGCCGGTCTGACCCGCGGTTTCCTCATCCTCGACGCCGACGAAGGACGCACCGAGCGACTTGATTTCTTCCTTGGCCGCCGGCCGGACGTCGGTCGCGGAAACGATGGCACCCAGGCGGCGGGCGGTGGCGATGGCCTGTAACCCGGCGACACCGGCGCCGATGACGAAGACACGGGCGGGCGGCACGGTGCCGGCGGCGGTCATCATCATCGGGAAGCCGCGCTTGAACGCATACGCGCCCTCGATCACCGCGCGGTACCCCGCGAGGTTCGCCTGGCTCGACAGCACGTCCATCGACTGGGCGCGGGTGATGCGCGGCAACAGTTCCATCGCCGCGGTATCGATCCCGGCGGTGGCCAGCGAGGGCACCAGATCGGCGTCGGAGAACGCACCGGCGGTGCAGATCAGCAACGCGCCGCGAGGGATCAGCGCGCGCTCCGCCGGCAGGGGCGCCTGCACCGCGAACACCACGCCGGCACCCGCGAGGGCCGTGCCGGGATCGGTGGCGATCTCCGCGCCGGCGGCGGCGAATTCGGAATCAGGGATTGAGGTGGAGGCCCCGGCGCCGGTTTCGACCGCGACGGTCAGGCCAAGACCGATGAGACGTTTGACTGTGTCCGGTGTCGCGGCGACCCGGGTTTCGGGCACACGCCGTTCCTTCAGCACCGCGAGGCGCATCCAACCAATCCTTCACGCATCTGGGAACCTGGGCCAAGGGGAGGAGGCATGGGGGAGGGCGCCCAGAGCCGGGTTCGATGTTCGGGGGACCAATGCACCCGGTGAGCGCGCGTTGCAAGGGG
>CALFNB010000618.1 GCA_937902425.1 uncultured Acetobacteraceae bacterium
GAAGGGCCGCGTCGAACGCGCCATTCGTTACGTGCGTGACGGCTTCTTCGCCGCCCGGACTTTCAAGGATCTCGACGATCTCAATGCCCAGGCTGATGCCTGGTGCGTCGGCCCCGCCTCCGACCGGCGCTGTCCCGGCGAACCCGATCGCACGGTCCGCGAGGTCTTCGCCGAGGAAAGCTCCCGCCTGCTGGCGTTGCCCGACAATCCGGCGCCGCTGCTCGAGCGCGTCGCGGTATCGGTGGGCAAGACGCCTTATGTCCGCTTCGACCTGAACGATTATTCGGTGCCACACACTTTTGTCAGACGCGTGCTGACGGTGCTCGCCGATCCGCGCGAGGTACGCATCGTCGATGGCGGAACGGTGCTCGCGTGTCACCAACGCAGCTACGACAAGGGCGCGCAGGTCGAAGATCCCGCGCATGTCCAGGAGTTGACCGACGAAAAACACGCGGCGCGCCAGCATCGTGGCAACGATCGCCTGGCGCGAGCGGCGCCCGCCAGCCAGACGTTGCTCGCGCGCGCAGCCGAACGCGGCGCCAACCTTGGCACCATCACCGCGGCTCTGCTGCGACTCCTCGAACGTTACGATGCGGCCGCTTTACAGGCCGCCATCCTCGAGGCGGTGGAACGCGATGTACCGCACCCGAACGCGGTACGCTTCGCACTCGAGCGCCATCGCCAACAGCACGGCGGCGACCCGCCCGTCGCCATGGTGCTGCCCGCGCATGTCCAGGCGCGCGACAGGCCGGTGCGACCGCACGCGCTCGAAACCTACGACCAGCTCAAGGACCCATCCGATGACTGAACCCGACACACAGCGCGCCCGTGCCGCGGCGCTCAATCTGCACGGGCTGTTGGCGCACTGGAGCGAGGTCGCCGCCGAAGCCTGGGTCACGCCGTTGCTCGGCTGGGAGGAGCAGGAACGCGCCCGCCGCAGTCTGGAACGCCGGCTGCGCTCCGCGCATATCGGCCGCTTCAAACCGCTTTGCGACTTCGACTGGTCGTGGCCCAAACGCTGTGATCGGGCCGTCGTCGACGCGCTGATGACGCTGGAGTTCCTCAAGGACGCCACCAACGTCGTGCTGGTTGGGCCAAACGGTGTCGGTAAATCGACGATCGCCCAGAACATCGCCCATCAGGCGCTGATCGAGGGACACAATGTTCTGTTCACCAGCGCGGGCCAGCTGCTCGGCGATCTCTCAGCGCTCGACAGCGATTCCGCTTTGCGGCGCCGGCTGCGCCATTACGCCCGTCCGGCGCTGCTCGTGATCGACGAGGTCGGGTATCTGTCCTACTCGAACCGACACGCCGATCTGATGTTCGAACTGATCTCGCGCCGCTACCAGAACAAAAGCACGCTGGTTACCACCAACCGTCCGTTCGCCGAATGGCGCGAGGTGTTCCCCAACGCCGCCTGCGTCGTCTCGCTGGTCGACCGGCTTTTGCACAACGCGGAGATCGTCTCGATCGAGGGCGATTCCTACCGGCACAAGGAAGCCCGCGAGCGCACCGAACAGCGGGCCCGCCAGCGCCGGGGTGGTAAATCGTGAGCGAACCGGAGCACCACCCCGCGCACCTGCGTCCGGCTACCGTCGAGATCTCCCGCTTTTGGCCGCCCGAGGTGGCGCTGGCGGTGTTCGAATTGATCGACGATCTCCGCGACAAGATCCTCGCGCTCCATGGCGATCAATTGCGCGAAGCGCTCCAGGCCAACCGAGGACAGCGTGACCCCAACGAAAGCGGCGATGCGGCGGATGACGGCCGGCCGTTCTGAACCGCGCGGCCCTGACAGACCACGCAGACCGCCTGGTGGTGGCCTGAACCAAACAACCATCCTGTTGTTCGATCGAGACGGCCATCCCGCCGTCCCGACCTGAGCGTTCCAAAGCCGCCGGGCGGAGCGGCGGTCAAGGAGGCCCGAAGGGCACCGCGTCTTCGCGGCGCGAAGCGTCCTTGACGGCCGCGAGCACGACGGCAGCCTCGACAGGAAGGGGCGAAATCGATCTCCCTCCCGACATCCACGCGTCTTCAACAGCCAGCCTCGGACACGCCGTCCGCAAGGCACGCGTCACAGGTGAAACGAAGTTCCGCCATTTGTGTGCGGGTTTTCACCGCCGCTAACAAGAGATCGCCGCACGGCACCCCGGATTGAGAATCAGCATCGACCACATGGCGGTGCCGCCGGGGACGGACGGGGCGGAGTCCGCGTATCGCAACCTGCCGCAACTGCTGGCGTTGGCGAAACACCCGAACGTGGCGGTGAAGGCGACCGGCCAGCCCGGCTATGTCCGGGATCCATACCCGTTCCCAAGCATCCACGGCGCACTTCATCGGATGTTCGACGCGTTCGGGCCGCGGCGCATGTTCTGGGGCACCGACATCACCCGCATGCACTGCACCTGGCGGCAATGCGTGACCCTGTTCACCGAGGAACTACCCTGGTTGAAAGGCGCCGACCTGGACCTGGTGATGGGCCAAGCCTTCTGCGACTGGATCGGCTGGAACGCCGCCGCGTAAATCAATGACGCCGGGTCCCGGACGTTTCAATCCGTGCCTCAAAGGATATGAATCGGTCAAATAAGGCGGTCTTGCGATAAAGGTGCCGCTTTATAATGCCGGCCTCGGCGATTTCTTCCGCGCTGTGTTCGAGGAGCCCGAACCAGAGAAGGGGACGTAAAATCCGAGCCTCCATCGCATAGGATCCTGTATCCCATGCGCTCTCCACGACACCGTTGATGGGGATGGTGCACAAACGGGTCAGGCGTTCGCGGGGTTCCCAGTTGTTGGCGGCAACGGACACGGACCAGAGGACGATGCCGACATCCCGTTGTGGCCAACCGTGATGCAGGTCGCGGCCGAGATCACCAATATCCAGGAACCAGAACGCGATGTGGAACAGAACGGCTTGCAGCACCCGCATGTTCGGCGGCTCCAGCATCCTCCGCCCAGCGGGCGTGATTTCGAGGTGACCTTTGTATCGACGCAGGAGCTGGGCGGATTGAGCAACATGGCGCACGAAGAAAAGCGGCTGAAAATCCGCTTCGTTGACAACCTTATTGAATTGAAAAACCTGAGTCGTGTCGTAATCGGGCCATGTGAAGAGGCCGCACATCTCCGACACCACGCCACGAGACAGGTTGCCGGCCGCGGTCAATTTCAGGCCTGGACCGCTCGCCGCCGCCCGCAGAAGAATGAGTGTGTTTCGCGCGACGGCCGATTGCCTCAGTTCGTCACAGGTCAGATTGGCGGCCAGGCGGATGGGCCCCTCGGTTGGAGACGGGGGACGGCGGAGTGCGTTGAAGCTGGGTTGATCCAGCAGCGTCCAGGCCGGTTCGATGCCATCCAGCCATTTCCGGACAGCGTCGTTCTGTAGCATGCCAGGGGCTACCATTGTGTGGCGCTCGCGGGCCGCGGAGATGAATTTGCCGCGGTGGCGGGGGCAAGCCACTCATTCAACTTCGACCAGCGGCGGCGCCCCGACGCATTGCGCACGGCGATCGCGACCGCTTTCGTCTGTCCAACCAGAACCACGAGCTGCTTCCCCCGGGTGACGCCCGTGTAAAGCAGATTCCGCTGCAGCATGGCGTAGTGCTGGGTCAGGACGGGAATGACGACGGCGGGGTATTCCGAGCCCTGGGACTTGTGAATCGTCGCCGCGTAGGCTGGCACCAGGGTATCGAGTTCGCCGAAACCGTAGGTCACGGCGCGGCCATCGAAGCTGGCCATCAGTTCGCCCAGGTCGGGATCGACGTCGTCGATGTAGCCAATATCGCCGTTGTACACTTCCTTCTCGTAATCGTT
>CALFNB010000619.1 GCA_937902425.1 uncultured Acetobacteraceae bacterium
TTACCTGGGCAGCCGGCTCAAGGTGCCGGGACATCTCGCGATCCCGCCACTCGACCGATACCTTCGGGACTTGATCCAACCCGCCTGAGGGAAGCCGGTGCCAGGACTTTTGCCCATTTTACTCAGGACAGGGCTAACAAGCTGATCGCATTGTGGTTTTGACAAATCCGATGTCGCTTTACGTAGCTTTGCGTCAAGGAACCCCGAGTTCGACCGCCAACGCGCGCACCAGCGCCTCCAGACCGGCTTTCGCGGCGGCTGACGCCGGGAACGTGGCGACGTCGGTACGAAAACTGTGCGCCACGAAACTTGAGACCGCGACGACCCGCGGCTGCATCGCCTCCCGCAGATGCGGAATCGCGGCGCGCGCGAGGCGAAAGAACGCGCCCTGAATGGCCTCCACCGACGCCGTCCTCGCGGCATCGGTCAGGCTGGCGAAGGGCGTGCGGTCGGCGAAACCGGCGTTGGAGATCAGCACGTCCAGGCGGCCGAACCGGGTCACGGTCTCGCGGACGACCGCGGCGGCGGCGTCCCCGTCGCACCGGATGCGCGCACCTCGGCGGCCACACGCGAGACGCCGTCGCGGTTGCGGCGCGTGTGCAGCAACAAAGCGACCCCAGGTGAAGCGAGGGCGCGGCAGACCGCGGCGCCAATGCCGCTGGCCGCGCCGGTGACCAGGATGGTTCGCCTCGTTGAATCGGTCATGACGCCTCGATCAATTCCTCCATCGCGCGGCGGACCTGACACGCCACGCCAGTCCAGTCGCCCGCCTCATGCTGCCGAAACAAGCGGGCGGAGGGATACCAGGGGCTGTCCTCGCGATCGACCATCCAGCGCCAGTCCGCCGACGTCGACAACAGCGCCCACACCGGCTTGCCCATCGCACCGGCGAGATGTGCCACCGCGGTATCGACCGAGATCACCAGGTCGAGCTGGCTGATCACCGCCGCCGTCTCGGCGAAGTTCTCCTGGTCATGACTGAGATCCAGCACATGCGTGGCATTCCGCAGGGTGTGATGGTCGGTGTCCGGGACATTCACCTGTAACGAAACGATCGTCGCGCCGGAACCGAGCATCTCCAACATATCGCTCAACGGCAAAGATCGATTTCGATCGTTCGCATAAAGCCTGTTGCCGGTCCACGCGATGCCTATTCTGGGCCGCGCAGGAAGCACGGCCAGTTTCGCCTCCCATGCCAGGACACGTGCCGGATCCGCGCGCAGATACGGCGGTTTGGGAAGCGTGTGGAACTCCACGCCAAGCAGCCAGGGCAGTTGCCCGCCCACATGATGCCGATCCGCGTCCGCCTCGGCAAACGCGCCTCCCACGCCACGGCGCGGACCGGGTCAGCGCGAAGGTAAGGAGCGGCGGGGATATTGTGTAATTCGGCGCCGAGCAGCCACGGCAGGCTCCCCATCATGCAATACAGGTCGGTTGGCGGAATGATGTCACGGTAAGCGATCACCAAAGGCGCGTCCGGCTGCGCGGCGAACAGCCGAACCAGACCCGGCGGCGCGCACAGCACGACCCGCGCGTCGCGGCGCAACGTGGTGAGGAAACGAAACAACTGGATCGTATCGCCCAGACCTTGTTCGGCGTGAACCAGCAACGTCCGCCCGGAAAGCGGGGAACCATCCCACAACGGTTGTGGGAATGTTGGCTGCCTGGCAGGAACTCCGGCGTCAACCACCGCCATTCGTACAGCGGCCAACCCTCGGCATAGCGTCCCTGGGCAAGCAGAACGAGACATTTGACGAACCACGCCCGCGCGTAATCATCCTGAATTTCAATCGAACGATCGCATTCGTCCAGCGCCTCATCCAGACGGTTCAATGCCCGCAACACCTGAGCGCGTGCGACATGGCCGCGGGCGTCGTTCGGCCGAACCGCGAGTTCGGCGTCGATCAGGGTCAGTGCCGCGTCAGGCCGGTGCGTCAGTAACAGTTGCGACGTGGCATACAGGACCGCGCCAACGTTGTCGGGTTGCAATGTGATGAGTTGTCGCAGGCTGACCAGCGCATCAGCCGGACGCCGCATATCCATGAGCAGCGTGGCGCGCGCGGCATGCGCCTCGGCCAGCGCCGGGTCGCACTCGATCGCCGCTTCGATGGAACCGAGAGCTTCGTCCAGCCGGCCGAGGTCCTGAAGCACGAGCGCCCGGGTCAGCAGCCAGGCGGCGCTGGCGGTGCCGCGCGCGATCGCGTCGTCGACCAACGTGAGCGCGTCCGCGAGCCGTCCGTCTTCTTTCGCGATCAGGCCGCGCAAACAAATCGCTTCGGCATCGTCCGGCGCTTCGTCGAGCCAGGTTCGGCACAGTGCGTCCGCCTCGGCGAACCGGCGCGCCTCGCGCAGGGTGTTGGCACGTTGCAACAACGCGTATCGGCCGGTTGGGTCCCCAGCGGGGTTCAGGGTCACGGATGCGATCATTGGACCAGCAACTTAACAAACTCGACGGTGGTCCCGCCGTCCTGACGTCGGGTGTCCTTGCGTCCCAATGGGAATCCCTCGCACGGTCGCGCGCCTGACACGCTATCCGCGGCCGCAAGACCGAGTTCGCGAACAACGTGGTGACCTGGCCGCCATGGCACGGGGTCATCAACAGCAGCCTCGGCTGCCCGTCTCCCGATTCGGCGGCCGTCATGTCCGAATCTCCTTGGCGCGGAACAGTGAAAGGTCGCGGGCAAGAGACGACGTGACGGGATGCGGCATGCGGGGCCTCGGGAGCGGTTGCTTCGAACGCATGGTAAGCGATGCGCGCGATATCACCGAGCGTGATCCAGCGGCGGAAAGATCGGAATCGTCCAAAAAAGCACAAACTTTACGCACGAACCGAAACGCGCTACGGCGGAGCAAAGGAATCGGAGAGGAAACAGATGTCGGACCACGACAATGAACACCGGCCGGTGCGGCGCGTGCTATGGGCCAGGCTGCTGTTGCTCCTGCCATTTATCGCGATGCTGTGGGTGTCGTCCTACAACAGCGTCGAGCCGATGGTCGCCGGCATTCCGTTCTTCTACTGGTATCAACTGCTGTGGGTATTGATCGGCGCGGCGTTGATCGCGTTCGTCTACGCCGTGGAGCGCTGAACCATGCCCCTCAACACGACGGCGCTCGTCATCTTTGTCATCCTGTTCGCGCTCGTCACGTTCATCGGCTTCTTCGCCGGACGCTGGCGCCGCGGTAATCTGGACCTGTTGCACGAATGGGGTCTGGGTGGGCGCCGCTTCGGCACCGTCGTCACCTGGTTCCTGATCGGCGGCGATCTTTACACCGCTTATACGTTCATCGCGGTGCCCGCGCTGCTGTTCGGCGCCGGCGCGATCGGGTTCTTCGCGGTGCCGTACACCGTGATGATCTATCCGTTTCTGTATCTGATCTTCCCCCGCTTATGGTCGGTCTGCCACAAGCACGGCTACGTCACCTCGGCCGACTTCGTTCGAGGGCGTTACGGCAATCGCTGGCTGGCGCTGGCGATCGCGCTGACCGGCATCGTCGCGACGATGCCATATATCGCGCTGCAACTGGTCGGCATGCAGGTGGTGATCGGCGCGATGGGGATCGAGACGTCCGGCTTCTTCGGCGACCTGCCGCTGATCATCGCTTTCGTGATCCTCGCCGCGTTCACCTACAGTTCGGGATTGCGCGCACCGGCGATGATCGCGGTGGTGAAGGACATGCTGATCTACATCACCGTGTTCGCCGCCATCATCGCTGTCCCGGTTCACATGGGCGGCTTCGGGCCGATGTTCGCGGCGATCCCGAAGGCGAAATTATTGCTCGCGGCGCCGCCGGCCGGATCGTGGGGCAGTTTCAGCGCCTACGCGACCCTGGCGCTTGGCTCGGCCTGCGCGTTGTTCCTTTATCCGCACTCGATCACCGGCATATTGAGTTCCTCCAGCGGCCGCGTCGTCCGGCGCAACGCGGCGTTGCTGCCGGCCTACTCGTTGATGTTGGGCTTGCTGGCGCTGGTGGGGTTCATGGCGATCGCCATCGGCGTCGCGACGATGCCGCAATTCGCGCCGGGGTTTAAGGCGTACAGCAACAACTTCTCGGTGCCGGCGCTGTTCATGGCGATGTTCCCGGACTGGTTCGTGGGAGTCGCGTTCGCGGCGATCGCGATCGGCGCGCTGGTGCCGGCGGCGATCATGTCGATCGCCACCGCCAACACCTACACGCGCAACGTTTATCGGGAGTTCATCAATCCGAATTGCACGGACCTGCAAGAAAGCCAGATGGCCAAGATCGTTTCTTTGGTGATCAAGGCGGGCGCGCTGGTGTTCATCTTCTTCGTGCCGTTGCAATACGCGCTGTGGCTGCAGCTTCTGGGCGGAGTGTGGATCATCCAGACGGTGCCCTCGGTGATCATCGGCCTGTACACGCGATTCTTCCACGGCTGGGCGTTGTTCTTCGGCTGGCTGGCGGGCTTCGGCATTGGCACGTGGATGGTGCTGCTGAACAACTACGCCCCGGTGTACCCGCTGAAGATCCTGGGCACGACGTTCCCGTGCTACATCGCTCTGGCGATGCTGGTGCTGAACATCGCGGTGGCGACCGTGCTCTCGCTGGTGTTCAACGCGGTGGTGCCGGATAAGTCGCACGACATGACCCAGGCGGCGGATTACGCCTGAGGCCAGCGCGACCGGATCGCCGGGGATGAGGACGCGATGCCGTACGCGATCACGCTCAGGCTCGATGCGGAGGCCGCGTCGTTCATCGAGGCGCTGTGGCGGGCCCTCGCGTCACGCGGCATCAGCGACGAAGCGCTCCGGCTCGGGTATCCGCCGCATCTGACGCTCGCGGTGTATCCGGACAGCGCGGATCGGGGGCGGCTTATCGCGGCGGCGCGGGGCGTGGCGACGCACTGGCGGGCGTTGCCGATAACACTCGCGAGTCTCGGTGTTTTCCCGGGCACGCCGGCCACGATGTTCCTGGCACCGGTTGTGACGCCGGCGTTGCTGGCGCTTCATGCCGAATTGCTCAGTTCATTGGTCGGCGAGTTGGTCGATGCCCACTACCAGTTGGGCCACTGGGTGCCGCACGTTACCCTGGCAAGCGACCTTGCCAATCCAGCAACCGCCATCGCGGCTCTTGATCCGGCGGGGTTCCCGATCGTGGGCGTGCTCGACACAATGGAGGCGGTGCGGTTCCGTCCGGTTCAGGTTCTGGAAAGCCGACGGTTGGCGGACGCGTAGCCAAATCGGTGCCGAAGAGCCGAGCTATTCCAACCGCTTCCGTTGTGAATTCGACCAATACCCCGCGAACCTGAAATTTTTCCCGACGAGCCAAGGGCCGCGAGCACTGTCGTTCTGTCCCATCGTGAACCCGATTTGCCAGATCTGCATTTGCCGGACCTACAATTGCGAGATCTACCGCATTCGTTCCCTGTGTCCGCGCTGGTCGGTCCGATGTCATGCACGGCGCCGGCAACGTTACCGCGCGCTCCGGGCTCCGGCCTTCAGAGTTTATCCACCTCCGTCAACACTTCATCAGCACTTTCCCGTCAGTCTCCCCGGACCAATCGGGAAAAGCCCAAAATGCGCCTGCCCCATCTCCGCGTCGCCCTGCCCTGGCTGATTGGTCTCAGTCTCCTCGCGAGTCTCGCCTGCCTCACGCTGGCCCTGTACCTCGGCCTCGTCGCTCGAACCGGCGCGACCGACCGCGCGGCACAGCGGATGGCAGCCCAGGGGGACGGTCTGGCGCGGCAAATCGACAGCGACATGGCGCAGTACGATCTGGTGCTGCGAGAAGCCGCGCGCCTCGCGCCCGCGCCCGGAACGGCGTCGCCGAACATGACGCTGCTCGATCTGCCATTGACGGCCCAGTACATCGGCTTTATAAATGTCCTCAATGAGATTGGCGACGTGGTCGCCGACCCTCGATCCAACGTGTCCCGGCCGGTGAACTTCGCTGGCCGGGATTATTTTCAGGATCACCAGAAGAACCCCGCCGACATCGTCATGATCGGCCGGCCCTTCGCCACCGCGCCAACCCAGCATGCCTCCATCCCCATCAGCCGGCGTCTCAACCGGCCAGACGGCGGTTTCGCCGGAGTCGTGGTCGCCGGAGTCCGCCTCACCTGGTTGAGCGATCTCCTGTCCCACGCGTCGCTCGCCCCCCAGCCCACCGTCACGATCCGACGCGACGATGGGCTGATCCTGATGCGCTCCCCATACGATCCCGATGCGATCGGGCGCACCGGCGCCGCCGACCCGGCCTGGCAGAACTATCTCCGTACCGGTTTGTCGGAAACCGCGGATGACCCAGCCGGCATTCACCTGTTCCGCCGGCCTGGCACGCCACCCTTGGTCCTGGAACTCGTGCTGAACCGCGCGGATATCGCCGACGGCGAACGGTCCTGGCTGATCTGGCTCCCCATCCTGGCCCTTATTCCCGGCATTTGCATCCTCGGTCTGGGTCTCGCGGCCCATCGCCTCCAACGCCGCGCCATCCGGACGGAAACCGCCGCTAACGTCACCAGTGACGAATGCATGCGTCTGCTCGCGAACATGAGTCATGAACTCCGCACGCCACTGACCGGAATTCTCGGCCAGGCGGAGCTGTTGACGGACGAAGGCGGCCTGAACAATCGCCAGACGACGCGGATGAGCCGACTGACCGAAGCGGGGACGCTGATGCGCCAGATCGTCGATCGCGTGATCAATATCGCCCGCCCGGACGACGTCCTGGAACCACAAGTCCTCACGCCATGCGATATCGACCCGCTGATCCGCACCTGTCTGGGAGTCGTCGAAGGTGAAGCCCGAGGCAAAGGCGTGCTGCTGACCAGCACGATCGACCCCTCTGCCCCCAGGAGGGCGATGCTGGAACGGGATCGCGTGCAGCAAATGGTGATCAACCTGTTGATGAACGCGGTGAAATACACCGCCAAGGGATCGGTTGCGCTGCGCGTCTCGGGCGACACATCGCGATTGCGGTTCGAGGTCTCCGACACGGGACCAGGCATTCCGCCCGGCAAACGGTCGCGGCTGTTCCGGGCCTACGACCGCCTCGATGCCTCTCCCTCCGGCG
This sequence comes from uncultured Acetobacteraceae bacterium, assembly GCA_937902425.1. Lineage (GTDB taxonomy): Bacteria > Pseudomonadota > Alphaproteobacteria > Acetobacterales > Acetobacteraceae > Rhodopila. The sequence goes on from CALFNB010000619.1 coordinate 7,030, forward strand.
CCGAGGGTTCCGGCCTTGGCCTGTCGATCACGCAAGGTTTTGCCCGCCGCATGGGCGGCAAAGTCGGCCACGCCGAAAATCGGGGCGGCGGAAGCGTGTTCTGGATCGAGTTGCCGATCACCGTGCCAGCCGAATCCCCAGACGCGGCCGTATCCCTCGACGCGGCCCTGTCCCTCGACGCGGCCCTGTCCCTCGACGCGGCCCTGTCCCTCGACGCGGCCGTGCCGGTCCCACCGCCATCCCCACCTGTCGAAATCCACCACCTGTGCATTCTGCTCGCCGACGACCTGGACCTGACGCGCGCCGTGACGGCGGATTTTCTCCGCTCCGCCGGCCACCTGGTCACCGAGGTGGCGGACGGCGAAGCAGCCATCTCCCAGGTCCAGGACCACGACTTCGACGTCGTTCTGACCGACATGCGGATGCCTGTCGTGGATGGTCTGGAGGTCGCGCGCCGCATCCGGGCTCTTCCCGGTCACCGCGGTCACACTCCGGTGGTGCTGGTGACCGCTGACCTCGTGGCACTTGTCGCCGGAGCCTCAGGGCACGCCGGAATCGACGGCTGCGTCCGCAAGCCGTTCACCCGCGCCGAGCTATTGACCGCGGTGCTGACGGCGGCGCGGCTTACCCCGGTGCCAGACGACGACCAAGAGGCGCTCAACCCGGCTACTCTTACCGATCTCAAACGAAATCTGGGCGACGCGGCGCTCGCGACCCATCTCGGCACGGCCGCGCGCCGGATCGGTGACCTGCTCGGTCTGCTGGAACGTCCGGATGCCCTCGCGAACGCCGCGGTGCGAGACGCGGTGCACGACCTCATCGGTGTGGCGGGGTTACTGGGCCTGACCGCGCTGGCAGCGAACCTGCGATGGTTCGACACGGCATCAGACAGCGCGGAGCCAGCCGCCGCGCTACGCGGTGCCGCCGCCGCCGCCCTGCGCGCGCTCCATGGCCAGCAAGAACCGGCGGCGGCAGACCGCTGATCAGCGGCTCCGGCGTCATCCCCCCCTGGGAATCAGCCCCTGGGAGGCCTCGATACGGCCCAACCGCCGCCACCGGTCTGCTTCGCCTCCCACAACGCCTTATGGGCCCGCCGCAGCAAAGCCCGCGCGTCCTCACCGTCGCCGAGCATCCGACTGGCGATGCCGACCGACAATGTCATCTCCGACTGGGTCATCTCCGACTGATCGGGCTGGGCCTGCTCCGCCCGGCCGACGCTCTCGGGCAACGCCAGGCGCCGGTCGGCGAGACCCACCGCGCGCTCGGCGGCGGTCATGTGGTCCATGTTGTCGAGCCAGACGGCGAACTCATCACCACCGACGCGCGCGACCATATCCACCGGCCGCACGATCCCCCGCAACAGGTTGGCGGTCCGGATCAGCAGATCATCGCCCAGTGCGCGGCCGTGACTGGCGTTGACCCGGCGCAGCCCATCCAGATCGATGAGCAGCATCGTGCCGCAGGTACCGTCCTGCTCCAGCCGATCGATATGCCGGTTCACCTCGCCAAGAAAATAGGAGCGGTTGGGCAGGCCGGTCAGGCGGTCGATCGTGGCCTCGCCCGGACCATGCTCCAGAATGACCCGCATCAGGCCCGCCACGGACGCCGCGAATTCCGAGTCGCGTTCATCCCACCCGGAGGCACCGGCTTTGCGCCAAAGCGCGATACCGCCGCGGCGATCGGGATGCAGGATCCACGGTGAAACCAGTATGGGCCGCTTGTCGGGCCCAACCGCATAGGACGGCGCATCGGGGCAACGCCGCAACATCTGATGCGCGCTGCCGATCGCATCAGGCACTCCGGGAGCCGCGTCGAACAACAGGACGGAGGCCGCATCAGGCTGCGTCATATCGATGATCGCCGCGCCTTCCAGGTGCGCCGTCTTGCGTAATTCGGCCAGCGCTGTTGAGGCCATCGCAGGTAATCCGCCGTTATCCATTCCAAAATCTCCAATGCTCGCCCGCGTGAAGGGCCGGAAGCGTCCAGTGTCATCGCACGATTAGTCTTGCCGGCTGGTAACGGGGCGGCACCTCGGGTCATATTCCGGGACAACGAAGGGAGACGGGCCATGCGAGCAGTCTGGTACGATCGGCAAGGACCGGCGGACGAGGTTATCGTTCAGGGCGAGCTTCCGACGCCCGAGCCTGGCACCGGCGAAGTGCGGGTGCGGCTGGAAGCCTCGGGCGTCAATCCGTCGGACACCTATCGCCGCCGCGGCGCGGTGCCGGCGGAATACCCCCGCGTGATCCCCAACAGCGACGGCGCCGGCGTGGTCGACAAGGTTGGCCCGATGGTCCCCGAGCGCTGGGTCGGCAAACGCGTCTGGCTGTACAACGGACAACGCAACGGCCGCTGGATGGGCACCGCCGCCGAATATATTTGTCTCAATGCCGATCTGATTACCGAACTGCCCTCGCACGTTTCGTTCGCCGAGGGCGCCACTCTGGGTGTTCCAGGCATGACCGCGCATGGCTGCGTGTTCGCCACCGGACCGTTACAGGGCAAGATCGTCCTGGTGACCGGAGGCGCCGGTGCCGTCGGCCACTACGCCGTGCAACTCGCCGCCTGGGCTGGCGCCTCGGTGATCGCGACGGTGAGCTCAGACGAAAAGGCGGCCCGGGCGCGGGCGGGCGGTGCCGCGTACACCATCAACTACCGGAGCGAGGACGTCGCCGCGCGCGTCCGCGACATCACCGGCGGCGAACTGGTCGACCACGTGGTTGATGTCGATCTGGGCGGCAATCTCGCCGCCGTGCTGGCCTCGGTGCGCGAGGGCGGCAGCATCGCATACTATGCGTCGAACGGAGCGCTTGAACCGTCGGTGCCGCTGCGGACCGTGATGGCGAAGAACCTGACGATCCGCGGCTTCGTGCTGCCCACCAGCCCACATGCCAACCGCAAGCGCGCGCAAACTGACATGGCCCGTTTCATCGCCTCCCCTGGGCGGATCCTGTCGGTGGACGGCACGTTTCCGCTGTACCAGACCGCCGCCGCGCATCTGTCCGTCGAGCAGGGCGGCAAAGTGGGCACGGTTGTCGTCGAGCCACAAAAATAGCCAAACTGGGTCGTCCCTCAGGAGATCAATCCATGGCCGATCCGTCGCTCGCTGTTGTTGTCGGTGCCAATCGTGGCATCGGGCTTGGTGTGGTGAAGGAAATGCTGCGCCACGGCTGGTCCGTGATCGCCACCGCCCGCCGTCCTGACGCGGCGGCCGAGTTGCGGTCCCTCGCCGCCGCGAACCCGGGAAAACTGGAAATCGTCGGACTGGACATGACGGATACGGGTCAGGTGGACGCGTTCGCCGGCACGATGAAGGGCCGAAAACTGGATGCGGTGCTGGTCAACGCGGGCGTCGCCGGACCCGGTCATATGAGCGCGAGCCAGGCCACCGAGGCGGAGATCGGTAGCCTGATGTTCACCAACGCGGTGGCGCCGATCCGCCTCGCGCGCGCTTTGGCCGGATCGGTGCGGGAAACGACCGGGGTGCTGGCGTTCACCAGTTCGGCCATGGGCAGCGTGGCGCTGAACACCGGCGGGCATGAGCTGTATCGCGCCAGCAAAGCCGCGTTGAACTCGCTGTCGCGCGGGCTGTGGTCCGAGGTGAAGGGCCGCGGTGTCACATTGTTGACGCTGCATCCGGGTTGGGTGCGGACCGACATGGGCGGGCCATCCGCGCCGGTTGGCGTCGAGGACAGCGCGCGCGGCCTGGTCACCGTGATCGAGCGCGAGCGCGGCAAGCATCGCCATGCGTTCATTGATTTCCAGGGTGAAGAAGTGGCGTGGTGACCGGACCCAATTGTTACGACCACACGTCATGGCCCGGCTTGTCCGGACCACCTGAACCAGCACCGTAATGACCCCGGTCTCGATCGTCACCGGTTTTCTGGGCTCCGGCAAAACCACGCTGATCGGCCATGTCCCGCGCGATCCGGCGTTCGCCCGCGCCGCCGTCATCGTCAACGAATTCGGCGAAATCGGCCTGGACCACGAGCTGATCGCCAGCGGCAACGAAACGTTTCCGGCGCTGACCACCGGCTGCCTGTGTCGCGCCGTGCGCGGCGACCTGATCGAAACCCTGTTGGAGTTGGGTGAGTGCGCCGGTGGTTTGTTCGACCGCGCGCTGATCGAAACGTCCGGCCCCGCCGATCCCGCACGCGGTGATGCCGTGGTCGCGGGCATTGACGGAACATCGCGGCGATCGGCTGATCCGAGTCAAGGGTTTCGTTTCAATTGAGGAAATGTCTGGACAACCGGCCGTCGTCCACGTTGCGGGGCACGTTTTCTCGCCGCCCGAATTCCCGCGGCGTTGGCCATCAGATGATACCGATACGCGCATCGTGTTCATATATCGCGACATACCACGTCATTTTCCGGTCCGGTCATTGGGTGCGATCGCGGAAGCGGTGTGCGAGGAACTGGACGTGGTTCGAAAGAACGTCTGAACATTATTTTGCCATTTTTGTGGATGCGCCACCATGTTGACGGACGCATTAAGAAAGCTTCGTGAGCCTGGTGAACTTCGTGCGCTTTGTGATAAATGCGGCGTTTCCATGCGCACGATCGACTGAAATTCCCTCGGATTCCCGGCCCGTGCGATCGGACATTCCCAGCCTGGGTTTGGTCCCTCGGTCGGCGACATCACGAAGCCCACGAAGTTCACCAGGCTCACGAAGCTTTCTTAATAGCGTATGACAATGCCGTGCGAATCGGGCTCTGGAAGCGCCACGCCGAAGCAGCTAGAGTCACGGCGAACGGGAGGAAACCTGACAATGAATCGTCGCGGCTTTCTGGCTGGGACCGCCATCAGCGCATTGGCGCGCCCCGCGATCGGGGGTAGCTCGAAAACTCTGCTGTTCACCCCCCAATCGCCGTTGGCCAGCCTGGACCCGGTCTGGACCAGCGCCATGACGACGCGAAACATCGGCTTTCAGATTTATGACGTGCTGTTCGGCCGTGATGAACAAATGAACCCGAAGCCGCAGATGCTCGCCGGCTATGTCATCGAAGACGACGGCAAACGCTGGACCCTGACGCTACGCGAGAACCAGTGGTTCCACGACGGCGACAAAGTGCTGGCGCGGGACTGCGTCGCGTCGTTGCGGCGGTGGATGGTGCGCGATCCCGCCGGAGCGACGTTGCAGGCGAGGCTCGATGCGCTCGAGGCGCCGGACGACCGCACGATCGTGCTGCGGCTGAACCGAAAAGCGCCGTGGCTACCGAAGGCGCTGTCAAAATTTCAGACCGCCGCGGTGATGGTGCCGGAGCGGTTGGCGAAGACTGATCCGTTCAAACAGATGCCGGAAGCAATCGGCAGCGGCCCGTTTCGTTTCCTGAAGGATGAATACGTCATCGGCAGCCATGCCGCGCTGGTGCCGTTCGAACGCTATGTGCCACGCGATGAAAAACCGAGCTTCACCTCCGGCGGTCACAAGGTGCTGGTCGACCGCATGGAGTGGAAGATGATCCCGGACGCATCGACTGCCGCGAACGCGTTGACCACCGGAGAAATCGACTGGCTGGAAATGCCGCTGCCCGACCTGTTGCCGGTGCTGCGCAACGCGCCGAACGTGAAGATTGGCCGCCTGGATGACTACGGGTTCATCAGCCAGTTGCGGCCCAATCACGTGATCTCACCCACCAATAACGTGAAGTTGCGACGGGCCATTCGCGGGACAATCAATCAGCGGGAGGTGATGGACGCGGTGATGGGTGGCGATCCGGACAGCGCGATCGTGCCGATTGGTTACCTGGCGACCGGCAACCCGGAGGTCGACATGGCCGGCATGGAGCAGATCACGAAAAAGCGTTCTCCCGCCGAAATCAAAGCGCTGTTCGCCGATGCCGGATATAGTGGCGAGCGTCTCGTGATGCTGCACACGACTGATCAGCCGTTCTACAATCTCGCGACTCTGGTGGTGCTGGATTCGCTGAAGCAGGCCGGTGTGAATGTCGAAGATCAGGCCATGGACTGGGGTACGACATTGCAACGCCGCGGCAGCAAGGAGCCATTGGACAAAGGCGGCTGGTCGCTGTTCGTCAGCGTCACTCCGGTCCCGGAATACCGCGATCCGCTACTGAGTTCGTTGCTACGAGGCAACGGCAAGGATGCCTGGATCGGCTGGCCCGATATGCCGGAAATGGAGGTCGCGTATAACGCATGGCTAGATGCCGCTACCCCGGAGGAACAGACGAAGCTGGAGCGGGAGATCCAGCTGATCGCCATCGACCAGGTGCCGTTCATTCCGCTTGGCCGCTATCTGCCCAGGGCGGCGTGGACCAAGGCGATCAGCGATCCCGGGAAGGGACCGGCGCCGACGTTCTGGAATGTCAGTAAGTCGTAGCGGGTTAACCCCGGACTTTGTACCAGGGATGCGGCAGGCCCGGTGTCTTGACCCGCAACGTGTAGACCGACGTGCTGGCGGTGAACAAAAGCGTGCGAAGATCGTCACCGCCAAACGCGATGTTGGCGCACACTTCCGGCGTTTCGATGATGCCGATCAGCTTTCCGTCCGGCGCGTAGACCCAGACACCGGTCGTGCCGGTGCAAAACACGCGGCCCGCCTCATCGACCTTCATCCCGTCCGGCACGCCGTTCGTCTGATCGTGCGACATGTCGGCGAACACCCGCCGCCGTACCATGTTGCAATTCGCGTCCAGCTCGATGGCGTGAATGTATTGCGTCCAGCGCGTGTTCGCGACGTACAGCGTGCGCTCATCCGGCGACAGCGCGAGGCCATTCGGATACTCGAACGCCGCGAGTTCGCTGACCGCGCCATCGGGCGCGACTTTGTAGATCATCGCGTTTTGCACCTCGCGCTCCGCCACCGGCACCCGCAACGCCGGATCGGTGAACAGCAACGTGCCGTTCGAGTGGCAGATCACGTCATTGGGCCGGTTCAGCCGTTTGCCCTCGAACCGGTCGATCAGCGTGTTCACGGTGCCATCGAGTTCGGTGCGAGTGACTCGCCGTCCGTCGCCCTCGCAATTGATCAGGCGTCCCTGAAGATCGAACGTCAGCCCGTTGCCGCCTTGGGTCTCCCGGATTTTCTCATGCGGCTGGCCGATTGTGACGCGAAACAAGCCGCTGCCGCGGACATCGACGAAATAAAAGAACCCGTCGGGATGCCACAGCGGACCTTCGGTAAACACGAAACCGGCGGCGACTTTTTCGAATGACGTCGTGTCGTCCAGGATGTCGTTCAGAGTTTCCATGGCCGCGTCCTCCTTGTTGGCTGGCGGCATCGCACCAGAAACCGCGCCGGCTTGCAAACATTCGGGGATTGACGGCGGAATGCCTTGGCAATTGGAGGGACGCATGGAACTGATCGACCTCAGCCGGGACTTGTTTCACCGCACTCAGGTGCATCCGTCGCATCCACCCGTCGTGATCTCGGTCTGGGGCGATCATTCGGAGAAGAAGGTCGCCGGCAACACGGTGTTCACGTCGAAGGCGCTGGCACTCAGTCTGTCGGATCATTCCGGCACGCACGTTGACGCGCCGGTGCATTTCGATCCGCGGCCGGGCGCTGCCTCGATCGATGAGATGCCGTTGGAGAAGTTCTATACCTCCGCCATTTGTCTCGACCTGTCGCATGTGCCGCTGGGACACGCGATCACGGTGCCGGAGATGGAGGACGCGCTGGCGAAATCCGGCCAGGAGATCCGTCCGGGCGATACCGTGCTGCTCTATATGGCCACCAATGAGCGGTTGTTGGGAAAGCCGGGTTACCAGCACGATTTTCCGGGCCTCGCACTGGCGTCGGTGCATTGGCTCGCCGACCGCGGCATCGGCATGTTTGGGGTCGAGGCGATCAGTCCGGCTCCGGAAGGCGAGCTGAATTTCCAGGCGCACATGGCCTGCGCGGAACGCGGCATCACGCACATGGAGTGCCTGGCCAATCTGGACAAACTCGTCGGCCGCGGCCGCTTCCGCTTCATCGGCTTTCCGTTGAAGATCCGTGGCGGAACCGCGAGCCCGATCCGCGCTGTCGCGGTATTCGAATAGCAGGAGGCAACGATGGCGAAACTCGATCGCGACGGCGTCGGCATTCATTACGAGGTCCATGGCAGCGGACCAGCCATCCTGCTGAGCCACGGCTACAGCGCGACCTGCCGCATGTGGGACGGCCAGATCGCGGCGTTCAAAGATCGTTACAAAATCATCGTATGGGATATGCGTGGGCACGGCGCGAGCGATTACCCCATCGATGACGCCGCCTATTCCGAGATTTTGTCTGTTGCCGACATGGCGGCGATCCTCGATGCGTGCGGTGAAACGCGTGCCATCATCGGCGGACTTTCACTGGGCGGCTACATGACATTGGCGTTTCACCTGCGCCATCCGCGGCGATGCCGCGCGCTGATGCTGTTCGACACTGGTCCCGGCTTCAAAAAACAGCAGGCGCGTGAGGCGTGGAACCAGCGTGCCCGCGCGCGCGGTGACGACCTGGACGCGCGCGGCCTCGCGGCGCTTGGCACGTCCGAAGAGGTGCGCATGAGCCAGCACAGATCGGCATCCGGCCTCGCGGGTGCGGCACGCGGGATGCTGGCACAGGAGGACGACGCCGTCATCCAGTCGCTGGAAAAAATCGCGGTGCCGACGCTGGTTCTGGTCGGCGCCAATGACACGAACTTTCTGGCGGCGACGGACTACATGGCCGCGAAAATCCCTGGCGCCAGGAAAGCCGTGATCCCGGATGCGGGTCATGCGGCGAACCTGCACCAGCCGGCGGCGTTCAATCGCGCGATGGAAGATTTCCTGGCGGGGTTGGGTCAGTGATCCACCGAAATCGTCATGCCTGCTCATCCTCGGGTCGCGCCCGAGGATGATGCGTTTCAGCGGTTGGGGTTAATCAGCGGTCTCCAAACTCTCCAACGATCGCCCTCTGGTTTCCGGCAAAAGAAACAGCGCGACGATCATCAGACCGAATCCGCAACCACTGAACACCACGATCGCGTTGCCAAGACCGAACCGCGCCGCCAGGAAGCCGACCAACGCGGGAAAGATCGCGCCGATGCCTCGACCGGCGTTGTAGCAGAACCCCTGCGCGACGCCGCGTACCGAGGTCGGGAAGAGTTCCGTCATGTACGGTCCCATCGGCGAGAACATCATCAGGTTGATGAACCCCAGCAGGAAGCCGACCGGCAGGATCATATCATTCGATAACGGCGCCAACATGTAGATCAGCATCAACACAACCGATCCAATCGCCGACAGGAGAAACGTGTTTCGGCGCCCAATCCCGTCGGCCAGATAAGCGCCGGAGACGAAGCCGCAAAACGCGCCCAGAATAAGCACCATGAGGTAACTGCCGGTGCCCACCGAGGTCATGTGCCGCTCGGTCTTCAGGAATGTCGGCAAGAACGTGGTCAGAGCGTAACCACCACCCTGCGCACCGGTCACCATCATGGCGACCCGCCATGTCGTTGACAAATAGGGCGGCTTCAACGCGGCGAACAAATGCGACAGGCCGACCGGTTCGCGACGTTTGGCGGAAAGATCCGGCTCCTCAACAAAGCGGCGGATCCAGAACACCAGCAATGCCGGTGCCAGCCCGATCCAGAACATCGCCCGCCAGGCGATGCTCTCCGGCAGGACGGCGAAGAACAAAGTGAACAGCAGCGCGGCGGTGCCCCATCCGATGGACCAGCCGGTCTGCACCAGGCCGACGGCGCGGCCGCGATATTGGTCGCGGATGACTTCACCCATCAGCACGGCGCCGGCCGCCCACTCGCCGCCGAAGCCGAAGCCCTGCAACGCGCGCAGCACGAACAACTGATTGAAGTTCTGCGCGAAGCCGCACAGAAATGTAAAGACCGCGTACCAAAGAATCGCGATCTGCAACACCCGGACGCGGCCGATGCGGTCGGCCACGGCGCCGGCGATCCACCCGCCAAACGCCGATACCAGCAATGTGACCGTCGCCAGTTCACCCGCCTGCCCGGTGGAGATGCCCCAGATCGATAACAGCGACGGGATCACAAAGGAAAATATCTGCACATCGAGCGCATCCAGGGACCAGCCGCCAAAGCAGGCGATCATGGTACGCCGTTCGCGCGCGGTCAGGTCTCGCATCCAGGCCAACATCGTCATTTCCTCCCTCGCCTCTGACGGGCGTAACCGAAGTCAGGCACGCGCGCTCAAATTGATCAAGCCCGGCGGCTGGTCTACCTTACAAATGTCTCGGGAGACCCACCGCATGCACAACGACATCCGCGGCCTGACGGTCACCGCCGCATCGGCGGACGCCGTGCGGGCCTTCGATCACGCGATCGACGCTTATCTCTGCTATCGTTCCGACATCATGGCGCGCATGGAGGCGTTGTTCGCCGCCGATCCGGACTGCGGCATGGCGCATATCCTCAAGGGCTATCTGATGATGCTTGGCTACAAAGCCCAGTTTGTCCCGATCGCCCGCGCGGCGGCGGAGACGGCGGCGCCATTGCTGCGCCACGCCACCGCCCGCGAGCGAGCGCATCTTCACGCGCTCACCCTCTGGGCTGACGGCGATACGGACAAGGCAGCCACGATCTGGGAAGAGATTCTGCGGGATCATCCGCACGATCTCCTCGCGTTCCGCTTGCACCACTTTGTCAACTTCTGGTTCGGCCGGCCGGATGTGATGTTGTCCACGGTTCTGAGCGTGGAAAAACATTGGTCCGGTGCGATCCCAGGATTCAATTCGATCCTCGGCTGCCGCTGCTTCGCGCACGAGGAAAGCGGCCATTACGTCGAAGCCGAGGCCGCCGGCCGCGAAGCGATCCGCCGCGATCCCTCCGACCTCTGGGCTGCCCATGGCGTCGCGCACGTGCTGGAAATGACGGGACGGCGTCGGGAGGGCATCGCCTGGGTCGACTCCTTGCAGGACGGTTGGGCCGCCGCGAACAATCTGAAGCACCATCTGTGGTGGCATCAGGCGATGTACCATTTGGAACTTGGCGATATGTCACGCGTTTTGACGCTTTACGACACGCGGTTTCGTAATCTGGACTCACCACTGGTTCAGGCTGTCCCCGACCTTTACATCGATATGCAGAACGCCGCCTCCATGCTGTTCCGCCTGTCCCGTCACGCCGTCGACGCCGGTGCCCGCTGGACGGAGTTGGCGGACAAAGCCGAGGCCAGGATTGGCGATTGTCAATCCGCCTTTACGTTACCGCATTGGATGATGGCGCTGGCCGCGACCGGGCGGGAGGACGCCGCGCGGCGGATGCTGGATGCGATGGTGGATTACGCGCGAGGACCGGGCATCAATGCGCGGCTCGTCGGCGATTTCGCGATCCCGGTCAGTCGGGCCGTACTCGCGCATGGCCTCGGCCAGTACAAGCAAGCCGTCGCGCTCATGCGCCCGATTCTGGGCGAGATGTACCGGCTCGGCGGCAGCCATGCGCAACAAGATGTGCTGGAACAGGTGTTTCTGGATGCCGCGATGAAGGCTGGCCTGAACGAAGACCGCCTGATGATGATCGAGCGAGTGTCGGGACGGCATCCGGTCCCGCCGGTCCGCCGGCGCGGCTACGCGATGGCGGCCTGATCAGCGGGCCGTATCGATGTCCAGCACCAGCGCGGAATGATCTGACACCCCAACGGCCCGTTCCACGTGCGAATAACGCACATCGCCGATCCGCGGCGCCAACCGCCTCGACGCGAATGCGTGATCGACGCGGAAACCATTGCCGCGGTGACTGTACCACGAAAACTCGCGGCCCTCCGGAAACCGGTCGCGCCACACATCGTGGAAGCCGGCCGCAAGGATCTTGTCCATGAACAGCGCGGTGCGGTCGGTGGCGCCTGGCTCGTCCACGAAGGCGCGGCATGTGTTGAAGTCGCCGATCGCCAGCGCGTGGCGTCCGGAATGCGGCCGCGACGCGTCGATCAGTGCCTCCCAGTACGGAATTTTCGCTTTCAGGTTGGGCATGTAGATGCCGAAGACCCGGACGCGATCGATCGTCACGGTCAGCATGCGCCAGGGCTCGGGCACGTGCTCCGTCACATGCGCGATCGATCCGGGTTTGGTGCGCGTGGCGATCAGCACGCCGTTACGGATGCCTGGCGGCTCGACCGGGCTCAGCCAGACGTAACCCTGATCTCGCAATACCATGCGCAGACGCTGTCCCGCCTCGCCGGAACGATATTCAGTCAGAACGAGAACGTCGGCCTGGTGAACCGCGATCGCCTCCGCTATCCGCGGCAGCCGCGTGCCGCCACCGGCGCGGATGTTCCACGTCACCAAACGCATAGGTTAAATGTCATGCAGAAAGTTCCGGGTCTCCTCCACCGCTTTCGCCAGGCCGACGCGATGCACCACCACGCCCTCGGGGAACGCCGACATCAACCGGCTCGGCGCGCCGCGGTCCAGCAGCACGAACACACCCTTGTCCGACGCGCGCCGGATCAGCCGCCCGAACGCCTGGCGCAGCCGGGCCCGGGCAATCCGGTCGTCCCAGCCTTTCGGATCGCCGTGCGACAAATGCACGCGCCGTTCCCGATGCAAAATGTCCGGACGAGGCCACGGCACTTTCTCGAACACCACCAGCCGCAGCGCGCGACCCGGCACGTCAACGCCGTCGCGCATGGCATCGGTGCCGAGCAGGCAACTGTCCTCCTCGGCGCGGAAAATATCGACCAGCGTGGCGTTGCCCATCGCGTCGACGTGTTGTGCGTAAAGCGGGATATGCCGCGCCTCCAGCTCCGGCGCGATGCGCGTATGCACCGCGCGCAGCCGGTTGATCGCGGTGAACAAGCCGAGACCGCCGCCACCGGCCGCGATGAACAATGCCTGGAACGCCGACGACAACTGGCCGATGTCGCCTTGCGCCAGATCGGTCACCACCAGCACGCGGGTCTGCGCCGCGTAATCGAACGGCGAAGCGACCGCGGCCCGGATCGCCGGGGACGGCAAGTGCGGTGCACCGACCCGCGCCTCGGCGGCGGCCCACGCTTGTTCGGGATCACCAGTGCCGGCGTCACGCAAAGTCGCGGACGTCACCAGCATGCCTTGCGCGGGCGCGGCCAGGGTCAACGCGAACGGCACCGTCGGATCGAGCCAATGCCGATGCAGCCCGACATCGAAATCCCGGTTGCCGTCGCGCCGGTCCAACCGGAAGAACGCGACGTAGCGGGGCCGCTGGCCAGGCTCGTGGTCCGGCTCGGCCAG
>CALFNB010000620.1 GCA_937902425.1 uncultured Acetobacteraceae bacterium
GATCGAGACGGTGGGTGGGCTGGTCGCGGTGGAGGATCTGGCCGTGGGCGATGAGGTTCGGACGCTTTTGGGTGGGCAGGGGCGGATCGTCTGGGTTGGCTCGCGGGCGGTGAATTGCCGGGCGCATCCGCGGCCGGAGACGGTGTGGCCTGTGCGGATCGCAGCGGGGGCGTTCGCGGAGAATGTTCCGGTTCGGGATCTGTTCGTGTCGCCGGACCACGCGATTTATGTTGATGGTGTACTGATCCCGGCGAAATTGCTGATCAATGGCATCAGCATCGAGCAGGTGCCTCGGGACAGGATCACATACCACCACATCGAACTGCCTCAGCACGACGTGCTGCTGGCTGAGGGCCTGTCGGCGGAATCGTATCTCGAGACCGGGGAACGATCCAATTTCGATAATGGGGGCCAGCAGGTCACGCTGCACCCGAATTTCTCCGTGCGTGTCTGGGAAACGATGGGTTGCGCGCCTTTGATTGTCACGGGGCCGTTACTCGACACGATACGGCAGCGCGTGAACGCGGCGGGATGCGCCTCACCAAATGGCGAGCACCGCATAGTCCGGAGCGCCGCCAGCCGGAACCGCTCACGCGGATCACGATAATGACGCCATGACAGGCAGAACGCGCGGTTGAGGGGCTGGACGCGGTGTTCTTCCACCTCTACGGGCTGGACCGCGACGAAGCCGAATACATTCTGTCGACGTTTCCGATCGTGAAGCGGGAGGAGGAGCAGCGCTACAACGGCCGCTTCCGCTCCCGCGACCTGATCCTGGGCTACATGGCCGCCCTCGCCGCCGGCGCCCCTGACGCGAACGTCGCCGGATAATTGGCGTATCTCTCGCGGGATGCGGGGCTTCGCCTGGCCCAAGGCACGCCAGGGCCAGGAATTCGAGCATCCTCGGGCTGGCATCGGACGCTCGGCCGGCGAAGTATCCTCCCGGTATAATCCCGAATCGCCGTGAATCGCGGAAAGTCGAGTTCAGGCCAACTTTGGGGATAACCGTCTAACAACGATGTCCGCGGCTCGTTTGCGAACCTGTGCGAGGTCGTAATTCATCTGCATCTGCATCCACGCATCGGCGGTACCGCCAATTGCCTTTTCCAGACGCATCGCCATTTCGGGCGTGACCGCGCTATCGCCATTGATCACGCGATAGAGTTGTTGGCGGGTGACGCCGAGACCCGTCGCGGCCTCGGCGACCGACAGCCCCAACGTGTCAATGTCATCCTTCACAAGCTGCCCAGGATGGGCTGGGTTCGCCATCGGCATGATCACTCCTTTCAGTGGTAATCCACAAAATCGAGGTCCAGAGCGCTGCCGTTTTCGAAGCGGAAAATAATCCGCCAATTGGCGCGCACTGTCACGGCGTAAAACCCCGTCAACTCTCCTTTCAAAGGATGCAGCCTGAAAGTGGGACGGTTCAGGCCCTCGATCGTTCGAGCCGCATCGAGCGCGGTAAGGATGGCGCGAATACGCTCAATCATGTCGGCGGGGAGTCTCCGGCCGTCATCCTCCGCGTAAAAGCGCTTCAAACCCCTGTGCCGAAAGGTCTCAATCATCGGTTCGGTGGTGTAACTTGTAACGTGACATGTGTCAAGATACCTTTCACCGAACGCCGCCCCTCCACAAATCCATGGTTTGCGCCGTCGGGCACGGCTGGATGCGGTGTTCTGCCCTCTCTACGGGCTGGACCGCGGAGAAGCCGAATACGTCCTGCCCACGTTCCCAATCGTGAAGCGGGAGGACGAACAGCGCCACAACGGCCGCTCCCGCGTCCTGATCCTGGGCTATATGGCCGCCCTCGCCGCCGGTGCCCCCGACGCGAATATCGCAGGGTTGCGGACAATTCCCTGGGGGAAATCGGGCCGATGATGGATGTGCCTGGCGCGGCCGGATCCGGTGCGGACAGTGTCAGGCCCTGGCGCGCATCGCTTCGACCCTGGCCGCGACGACGTATGGATCTTCTTCAGACTCGACATAATAGTAATGAAGCTGCGGGTCGACGGTCAGGTCCAACGCCTCCGCCAGCCGCGCGGTCTGATCAGGCGTAATCTCGTGAGGATCGACGAAGTCAGGATCTTCCTCAGCTCCCGGCAGCAGTTGCCGAACCGCTGGCAGCATCGCCTGGGGAATTTCGAAATCGACGGCGAGGAATTCCGTGTGCCTGTGGAAGCCTCGTAGATGCCAGGTAACCGTCATGATTCGATTGTCCTTTCCGCGTCCGCGATCTTCAGCCGGCTTCCGGTGACCGCGTCGAATTCACCAAGGTGGCGGCCCAACGCGTCGTATACCTCAAGCGAGCTGTGGCGGCTGTCCCATTCCTATAACAAGCCTCGGCGATCTTTCCACCGCATTCGGCGGCCCTTGCGCCTGACGCGCACCGCGTCAGGAAATGCCAGCAACCGGCGAGGCGCCGGAATGTACTCATGAAACGGTCGTGACCGCCCACTGTCCGGGAGGTCGTTGTCGGATGTTGCCACGCCGGCCATCCTGCGAGCCACCGGTTGATGCCCGGTTAACGCCGCGGCCGCCGCGTTCCTTCTTGACCCTGGCAACCCGTTCCGTCACACACCGCCGGTCCCGGACCCATCCGGACCCATGTCAATCGGCGCCGCCACGGAGAGAGCCCTCATGCGCGATACAGGCGAGTATCTTTTCACTTCCGAGTCGGTCTCCGAGGGGCATCCCGACAAAGTCGCCGACCGCCTCAGCGACACCGTGCTCGACGCGTTCCTGGCGGCGGATCCCTACTCCCGGGTGGCGTGTGAGACGCTGGTCACCACCAACCGCGTGGTGCTCGCCGGGGAAACCCGCGGCCCCGAGTCGGTGACGCCCGAGCTGCTGACCCACCTCGCGCGCATGGCGATCCGCGATATCGGCTATGAGCAGAAGGGGTTCCACTGGCAGAATGCCCAGGTGACGGTGCTGCTGCATTCGCAGTCCTCCGACATCGCCCAGGGCGTGGACAGCGCGGGGAACAAGGATGAGGGCGCGGGCGATCAGGGCATCATGTTCGGTTATGCCTGCCGTGAGACGTCCGAGTTGATGCCGGCGCCGCTGTTTTACGCGCACGAAATCCTCCGCACCATGCGGGACCGCCGGATCGCCGACGATCACTCGGTCGCGGGTTTGCTGCCGGATGCCAAGAGCCAGGTGACGTTGCGCTATCTCGACGGCAAGCCGGTCGGCGCCACCTCGGTCGTGGTGTCGACGCAGCACCAGGAGCATCTGGAGCAGGTCGATATCAAGCGAATGCT
This sequence comes from uncultured Acetobacteraceae bacterium, assembly GCA_937902425.1. Taxonomy (GTDB): domain Bacteria; phylum Pseudomonadota; class Alphaproteobacteria; order Acetobacterales; family Acetobacteraceae; genus Rhodopila. The sequence goes on from CALFNB010000620.1 coordinate 3,264, forward strand.
CTGGTCGCTGGTGGAGGACACGCTGCCCAAGGGCTGGATGCCACCGGAGCGGGAGTTCTACGTCAATCCGACGGGCAAGTTCGTGATCGGCGGGCCGGATGGCGATTGCGGGCTGACCGGGCGGAAGATCATCGTCGACACCTATGGTGGAGCGTCCCCGCACGGCGGCGGCGCGTTCAGCGGCAAGGACCCGACCAAGGTGGACCGGTCGGCGGCCTATGCCTGCCGCTACCTCGCGAAGAACGTCGTGGCGGCGGATCTCGCGGACAAGTGCACGCTTCAGATCAGCTACGCGATCGGCGTGTCGCACCCGCTGTCGGTTTATGTCGACCTGCACGGCACCG
>CALFNB010000621.1 GCA_937902425.1 uncultured Acetobacteraceae bacterium
ATCAGGTCGAGTAGTCGGAGAACGACGCCCCGGCATATCGCGCGCGATAATCCGTGCGCACGTTCACCAGCGCCACCATTCCCTCGTCGACTTTCTTCTGGGCGCGCTCCAGTGCCGGCGTGATATCTTCCGGCTTCGTGACGTACTGGCCGTAACCGCCCAGTGCCTCGCACATTTTGTCGTAGCGCATGTAGCCGAGGTCGCGGCCCGGCTTTTCGCGCTTCGGATCGCCGGTCCAGCCGCCGTTCAGACTGATCACGATCAGCAACGGAATTTTGTGCCGGATCGCGGTGTCCATTTCCATCGCGTTCATGCCCATGGAGCCGTCGCCGTGCACCACGATCACCTGCTTGTCCGGACAGGCGACTTTGGCTCCAACACCGAACGGCAGACCGACGCCCATGGTGCCGAACGGACCGGAGTTCAAACGATGACCCGGTAAGAACGTCGACATCGTCTGACGGCCGAAGTTCAGCGTCTCCTGCCCGTCGACGCACAGGATGGCATCGCGTTTGGCGAAATCGCGGACCGCTTCCAGCATGCGGACCGGATGGATGTCGCCGTCCTCGGCCGGCCGGTTGGCGCCGGCGGCGCTGCGCTTCTGCTGCTCCCCGACTTGCAGCTTCTGGCGCCACGCCTTGAAGTTGTTGACCGAGAGCTTGCCTTTGATCCCTTCAAGCAACTGACCCAGCACCTCCTTGCAGTCGCCGACGATCGGAATGTCGACGTAACGAGCGGCCGTCGCGATTTCCGCCGAGTCGATATCGATCCGCGCGATCGTCGCGTTCGGTCCGAACCGCGGCGGTGAGGCATGGCCGATGATGTAATTCATCCGCGTGCCCAGTACGATGATCAGGTCCGCGTCGCGGAACGCTGAAGACCGCATCGCGAGATACGAAAACTCGTGATCGTCCGGAACAACGCCGCGGCCTTGCGGAGTGGTGTAGAATGGCACGCCCGCCGCTTCGACGAACTGTTGCATTTCGCCCCACGCGCGCGACCAGATCACACCCGAGCCGGACACGATCAACGGCCGCTCGGCCTTTTGCAGCGCCGACACCAGGGCCGCGACCTGCCGCGGATCGCCAAGCGGACGCGAGTCCACCAATGGCCGTCCGGCATAGCTCCAGTCCACCAAATTCTCGTCGATCTTTTGATAGAGCATGTCGCCTGGGCAATCGATATAAACCGGACCAGGCTTGCCGGTCATCGCCTTCTGCAGCGCGAAGTTGATCTGCTGCGGGATGCGCTTCAGGTTGATCAGCCGGTCAACATATTTGCAGCAGCCGCGCATCAGTTCGACCTGGTCGATCTCCTGGAACACCTGGCGGCCGAACTGGCTGAGCGGGCTCGAGCCGCCGAGCGCCACCACCGGGCAGCAATCGATCAGCGCATTGGCCATGCCGGTCACGAGGTTGGTCACGCCTGGACCGGATGCCGCCATGCAGACGCTGGGGATTTGCTTCAGGCGGCTATAGGCCTGACATGCGAACGCCGCCGCCTGCTCATGGCGGACGTCGATCATGCGGATGCCTTCCTTGATGCAGGTGGCCTCGGCCAGCAGCATCGGCCCGCCCATGATGTAGAAGAGATCCTTGACCCCTTCCTTTTGCAGGCATCTGGCGATGATTTCCGAGCCTGTGAGTTCGGCCATCGTTTCAGTCTCCTTCTGGTGAATTTGGAAAAGGCTCAGCCAATCACGCCATTGGCCTTGAGGCTACCGACATCGCCGGAACCCAAACCAAGCCAACTGGCCAACACATCCTCGTTGTTCTGACCGAGCACCGGTGCCGGCGTCACCGGCGGCGGACGGCCGGAGAAACGCACCGGCCAGGCAACCATTTTGAACTTGCCATTCACCGGATGGTCGATCACCGGCATGATGCCGCGTTCCTCGAACGTCGGGTCCTGACTAAGTTCCATTGTATCGAGCACCGCACCCGCGGGAATACCGGCCGCGCCGACGATTTCCATCGCCTCGTGCTTGGTGTGCTGGCGGGTCCATTCGGTAATCATGCCGTTGACCTCGTCCGGGCGTTCGGCGCGCGACCAGGGCGTGTCATAACGGGGATCGCCGATCAGTGCCTCGCGGCCGATGACTTTCAGCAACCGGTTCCAATGTTCCGGATTGGCGCGGCTGGTGAAGATGTAGACGTAGTCGTTCGAGCCGCCGCCTTTGCAGGGGAACGTACCCATCGGCGGAGTCGTTGCCGAAACGGAACTATCCGCGGCGCGCAACGCCGCCTTGCCGGTGCGATACTGCGCGGCGAAGGCGATGCGGATGTAGTGCAGCATCGCATCCTGCATGGCGACCTGCAGATGATCGCCCTGGCCGGTTTCCTTGCGCCGGTACAGCGCGCCCAGAATTGAAATCGCCAGCAGCATGCCGGTGCCGGTATCGCCGAGTGACGGACCCGGCTTCAACGGCCTGCCGTCACGCTCGCCGGTAATGCTCATGGTGCCGCCGCAGGCCTGCGCGATCATATCGAAAGCGAGATTTTTTTCGTATGGGCTGCCTTCGCCAAACCCCTTGACCTGACAGAAGATGATCGACGGATTGATCGCGCGGACGACGTCGTAGCCAAGGCCCAGTCGCTCGATTGCGCCGGGGGCGAAATTTTCCACCATCACGTCGGCTTGTTTGGCGAGGTCCTTGACCAGTTGCAGACCTTTCGGATCCTTCAAATTGACGGTGATGGATTTCTTGTTGGCGTTGAACAGCAGGAAATATGGATCGTCCATGCCGGGCTTGCCGCCGAGCGCGCGGCCGGGATCGCCGCCGCCGGGGTTCTCGACCTTGACCACCTCGGCACCCAGCCATGCGAGCGCTTCGGTGCAGGATGGGCCCGCCTCGAACTGGGTCAGGTCCAGAATCCGGACGCCGTTGAGGCAGCCCTGGCCGCCCAATCTCGCGTCGGCGGTGTTGGCATCCATGTGCGTTTTCCTCCGTTCCAGGTCCGCCGTCCGCGGCGGCTTTCGTGCCCGGCCCCCGAGGACGATCCAGGGGGCCGATCCTGGAAACTACCCCGGATGACGGTTCCGTGTAACCCCTGGGCCTTTTTTTCTCCGCGCGCCGCGCGGGTCGATGTGCCGGATTGGTAACATCTTGTCGTCGCGGCGAATTCACGATTTGTCCCGCTCCGGCCTGACTCAACGCGACACAATGGATAATTAACCTGAACCGGCGACGTACGAGATGCCAGAGCCACTCGGTTCAGGCTCCGTACTGTCCAGGTCGAATGATCGTATTGCCTTGAGTCCGCCGGTTCAGCCCGACGATGACGTGAAGTGCGAGGTCGCTTAACCGAACCACGTTCATGATGCGAACAACGCTGAGGGTCAGGCGTCGGCGCGAGCGATTGTTCCACTTTCCGTGAAATCCGATAAATCGTCTTCACTTAATCTGTGTTAAAAGACCGGCGGCGATCCACACACGATCCCTTGATGGTTCCCCGGTCCATGGGGGTTCGCGCGGAAGCCCGTGCCAGTCGCGCCGCTCTTTTTTTAACACAGATTTAGTGGATTACACAGCGTGTGGCGATGACGCCATTCGTGAAAAGCGCGCGCCGGGAACCGTGGTATTCATCGGGCCATGCCACAATGAACAGCCGTCGTGACCAGCTTCGGACCCGAACGACTTTTCCGAGCGCGAGGACGCCGCCAAAGTGGCGCCTCAACTCAGTGCGTAAAGCCAACCAAACAGCGTGACCACCGATAACAGCGTCGTCATGGAAATCGTCGACGCCACCATCGCTTCCTCCACGTGATACTCCCCCGCGAGCACGTACGCGGTTTTGGCCGTCGGCACCGCCGCGCAAACCACGGCCGCCAGCGTATAAAACGGATCCAGGCCGAACACCGCACACAGGCCGTAAACCACCAGCGGCATGATCGCCAGCTTGAATACCGTGAGCACCATTGAGGTCGCGCGATTGTCGCGCAGCCCCGCGAACGACAGCCCCAGTCCGATGGAAAACAGCGCGCACGGCGTCAACGCCGGGCCAAAGATGCTGGCATAAGCCACGACCGAGGCCGGCATCGCCAATCCGGTCACCGACCACGCCAGTCCAAGAACCGTTGAAACCATGACCGGATTGATCGCGATCCGCTGCGCCAGGACCCGCGCATCGACCGCATCCGCCTGATGGATACCCCGGCGCTGCGCTCTCTGGTCGCGGAACTGCGCGATCAAAGCATGGATTTCGCACAATTCTGGGATCAGCACGCGGTGCTCGGCCGGGACGGCGGCGAACGCAGGTTCCGTCATCCGGAGGCCGGTTTCCTCCGCTACGAGCAAGTAACGTTCACCCTCGCCAGTCAGCCGGAGCTGAAACTGACCATGCTGCTCCGCCAGGCGGCCTGAGCCGCGGCGTTATTCCGCCGCGCCTTATTCCGCCGCGCCTTATTCCAGAGTAAAGCCGACCTTCAACGTGACCTGGTAACGGTTGACCTTGCCGTCGGCGATGTTGCCGCGGATCTGTCCGACCTCGAACCAGCCCAAATGACGGAGCGAGCCCGAGGCTTTGGCGATCGCACCGTCGATCGCTTTCGAAATGCTGACTTCGGACGTGCCGACGATCTCAACGATTTTGTAGGTTGAATCGGGCATTTTTGCTCTCCCGCGGCGGTTGTTCAGGTTCGGATCGTGGTCGATCGCGAGACCCCGTTCCGGGCTCGCCAGGCAGCCTCCTTGGGCCGGCCGGCGCACCGGCTGTTGGTAAGTTGGGCTGCCGGCGGGCGTGGTCAAGGACGGCTCGTCCCGACCACACCGCGCCAACGCGATCAGTGCGCCCCGATTGTCAGTCCCGGGACGCTCTCCTCCACGCGTGCCGCGTAGCGCCGCGCCATCGCCGCGCAGGCCATGAGCTGGATCTGGTGGAACAGCATCAACGGCAACACGATCAGACCGGCGGACTGACCGGCGAACAGCACGGTCGCCATCGGCAACCCGCTCGCCAGGCTCTTCTTGGAGCCGCAGAACACCGCGACGATCTCATCACCGCGGGAAAACCCGAGGGCCCGGCTCGCCATCGTGGTCAGCCCCAGTACCGCCGTCAGCAGCGCGGCATCCACCAGCAGCAGGGTGCCGAGGCTCGCCAGGTCCAACTGGTGCCAGATTCCGTGGGTCACGCCCTCGCTGAACGCGATGTAGACCACCAGCAGGATCGCGCCGCGGTCCACCAGCCCCAGCAGCGTCCGGTTCCGCGCGGCCCACTCGCCGATCCACGGCCGCGCCAACTGACCGGCGAGGAACGGCAGCAGCAGTTGCAGCGCGATGTCGCCCACCGCGGCGGCGGAAAACCCGCCATGCGTGTGCAGCAACAGACCCGCCAACAGCGGCGTCAACGCCATGCCCAGAAGATTGGACGCGGTCGCCGCGCACAGCGCCGCCGGCACGTTGCCTCGGGCGATGGAGGTGAACGCGATGGACGATTGCACGGTGGAGGGCAACACGCACAGCAGCAGCAGCCCGGCCCACAGCGCGGGCGGCAGCAGGGACGGCGCGATCGCGCGTGCCGTCAGGCCCAGAAGCGGGAACAGCACGAAGGTGGACAGCAGCACGACGACGTGCAGACGCCAGCGCCGCGCGCCCGCCAGTGCCGTGCGAGGCTGCAACTTCGCACCATGCAGGAAGAACAGCGCGGCGATGGCGGCATTGGTCGCATAACCGCCGGCCACCGCTCCCACACCGTGCACCGGCGCAATGGAAGCGAGCCCGACCATGCCGACGATCGCGGCGATATAGGGATCGATGTTCAGCCGGGAGAGCAACACTTTCGGAGCCATCGCGGTGATCCTTCTGCTGAGCGTCCCGATGGGCCTGCCCCATCATGGTGCGTCGCGGCAAAGACTGCACGCAAACCGTGTCATTGTGAACCACGTTGAATGAGGTTATTGTCATCGTGATTTGTGATAATCGGAGCCACCATGCTCGACCCCGTCCAGCTCGAATCCTTTCTCGCCGTGGCGCGGACCCGCAACTTCACCGAAGCCGGCCGCCGCCTTGGCTTGCGCCAATCCACCGTCAGCCAGCACATCAGCAAGCTGGAGCAAGCCTCCGGCCGGCGCCTGTTCGTGCGCGACACCCACTCCGTCGTGCCGACCGCGGACGGGGAGGCGATGACGGGATTCGCCCAGTCGATCCTGGAGGCGAACGCCCGGGCGAGGGATTACTTCGCGGGGTCGCAGGTGCGCGGCCGGGTGCGGTTCGGCACGTCGGAGGATTTCGTCAGCTCCCGTCTGCCGGAGTTGTTGCGCGACTTTGTCCGTCGGCACGCGCTGGTGGACCTGGAACTGACGGTGGGGCTGAGCGCCACGCTGTATGAACGGCTGGACGCGGGGGAGCTCGATCTGGTGCTGGCCAAGCGGCGGGCGGGCGATGAGCGGGGGCGGCTGGTGTGGCGCGACCGGCTGACCTGGATTGGCGCGCCGGGCACGCGGATCGACCCGGCGCAACCGGTGCCGCTGATCCTGTATACGCCGCCCAGTATCACGCGCTCGGTGGCGCTGGAGGCGCTGGAGCGGGTAGGGCGCCCGTGGCGGATCGTCTGCACCAGCGGCAGCCTCAGCGGCCTACGCGCCGCCGCGCTGGCCGGACTGGGCATCACGCTGCATGCGCGGGGGCTGATGCCGGACGGCCTGGTGGAGGTGGCCGCGACCGCGCGCCTGCCTCCGGCCGGCGATGTGGAGTTCGTGGTGCGGAGCGCGCGGCAGAGCACGCGCGGCCCGGCGGCGGAACTGGCGCAGGCGATCCTGACCAACGGCGACCGGCTGCAACCGTAGGGTGCGACGCGGTGCGCGGAGCAGTAAGCGCTCCGTTGGCGCCGTCGCAATCCTCCTGTACCGGTGGCCGTTATTCCTGACTTGCGAGCCCTGTCCGTCACGGCACGGCTCGGCCGCGCGACCCGTCGCCGCACGCGGCTTATTCAGGCGGCCCGACAGTCAGGACGTCGCCGTGGCCTGGCGCGCGTCGCGGCGATCTGGCTGCCTCGCTCGGCTGGCCAGAAACTCGCGCACGGCATCCAGTGCCTCTCCGATCAGCACAAGCGGCGCGCAGCCCGCCATTTCCCACTGGCGCGCGGCGAAGTCCGGATAAAGCGTGGTAACCCGGCCGCCAGAAAATTTCGCCCGGTCGCCGGTATCGAGGTAACTTTCCACCGGCAACCCCTCGGCCAGGATCACCGCGTGGTCGGGAAGTTCGACGTGATAGTAGGTGACGCGGTTTTGTTTCACCTGCGCGATGCTCGTGCCGTTGATCAGCAACTTCA
>CALFNB010000622.1 GCA_937902425.1 uncultured Acetobacteraceae bacterium
CAGCGCTTCGGCATTCGGACGCCGCCGCCCCCTGTTAACGCCGCCGCCCCGCCTGTTAACGCCGCCGCCTTGACGCGCCCGCCGCTCCGGTCGCATGTCCCATCCGCCAGACGGCCGGACGACCGCTGTTGTCGCGAGATGATGGAGGAAAGTCCGGGCTCCACGGGAATACGGTGCCGGCTAACGGCCGGCGGGGGCGACCCCAGGGACAGTGCCACAGAAAACAAACCGCCCACCTGGTGGCGACACTCGGTGGGCAAGGGTGAAACGGGGCGGTAAGAGCGCCCCGCGCCTCCGGTAACGGCGGCGGCAGGGTAAACCCCACCGGGAGCAAGACCGAATAGGGGCGGCCGCGCCTGCCTTAACCGGCAGGGCGCTGGGACATTCCCGTCCCGCCGCCCGGGTTGGTCGCGTGAGGCGCGCTGTGAGGCGCGTCCCAGAGGAATGGTCGTCCCGTGCCTGGTCCTGGGCTTTTGGCCCAGGGACGGCGCGGACAGAACCCGGCTTACAGGCCGTCTGGCAGTTTCACCTCGAAACCCGGTCCGCTGGGAAACCAGTTCGCTGGCTGGTTGTGGTGCGCCGCGTATGCCGGTGTCGTTTCATTATCGACGCCCTCGTGGTCGCCGCGAACGGATTGAGCAGGGATGCGCCCGTGCGCGACATATCGCCAAAGTTCCGTGTCACCACCGTCAAACCATGGACCATGGCGGTGGCGGCGATTAGCCCGTCGATGGTCGGCAGCATAACGGGAACGCCCAGTTTGCCCCACAATTCGGCGATCCGCTCGTCGACCGGGATGATACGGGAGCCCAGACCGGCGCGAATTCTGTCGAGCCACCCATCGAGGGAGGTAGCCCGCGCGGGATCGGAACGGCGCTTCAGTTCAATGCCCCGGCGTATCTCGCCAATGACCAGGACGCTGGTGTGCAACTCGCCCGGATCGACCGAGGCCGCCCATCGCACGACCCCAGGGTGGCCGCGCTCGCGCTTACGCAACTCGGAAATGACGTTGGTGTCGAGCAGATACGTCACAACTCGACATCGCGAGGCATGTCGCCGCGGCGGTCATGTTCGAAGACGCCGTCAAAGTACGAATCTGGCAGATCAGATCCGAAGATATCGAATATCGCGGATGTCCGCGGCACGGCGATCGCGGCACGCAGTTGGGCGCGCAATGTCTGGGCTGTTTCAGGCTCACCGCGCAGGACCGCGGCGAGGTCTCGCACCAGCGCGGCGTCGATCGCGGGGACCTGGACCTCGACACGGACCACCCCACTGTCGCGGCGGCGGCGGCGGTGGGTCGCGAGGGCTTCGCGCTGAGCGGTTGACATCGCGGGGGCCTTGGGTTGGTGGGGCACATTGTAGCCGGAAATATTTCCGGGTCAATGCTCATTCGTGTGACAGTTCGAATGTGGCTACGGCGCCACTGCCGATCTTTGGAATGCGGCTCCGGGCCACCGGGTTGTGCCGACTGCCGTGCACCAGGTTTATGCACCGAAAATGCTCAAGATAATCAACTGCTCGATGGTGGTGCGCAATTCTTGATTTATGCAACGGGGAGAGTCGGAAGTGGGTGGTATGCGGACCTTCAGGTCCAGCGCGCAATGCACAAGTGCCCGTTGGATGCAGGCGCATAAATTAAGCTGACTGTGCAAAAGACCCAGTCTTGAACAGGGCTTGCGCAATATCGATGCGTCCCAAAATCGTGTTGGGTGCATCGTTTCGGGCCGGAAAATCAAGACGAATCAAAATTGCAAGCCACCGCCTCAAATCAGGACACTGGCGAATTTTCGTCCTGGTTGACGGGCATCAGCCATCCCCTCAGCCGTGCCGCTCGACGAGCAGGAATTTCTGGACCTTCCCTGTCGGCGTGCGCGGCAGTGGCTCTTCCTGCAGGAAGATCGCCCGGGGGACCTTAAAGCCGGCGAGTTGTTCGCGACAGGCCGCCTCCACCACCTTTGCGAAAAGTGTGGTGCCGTCGCCGGCCAGCGCGGTCACCACCACTGCGGATACACGCTCGCCCCAAAGATCGTCGGGCAGGGCGAATACCGCGCATTCCGCCACGCCATCGACGCGAAGAATGGCCTCCTCCACCTCCGCCGCGTGCACGTTCTGTCCACCGGTGATGATCATGTCCTTCAGCCGGCCGCGGATGAACAGGTACCCCTCCTCGTCCTGGAAACCGAGGTCTCCGGTGTGCACCCAGCCATCGCGGAAGGTTTCCGCCGATTTCTCCGGATTGTCGAAGTAGCTGGTGACGGCGTTGGGCGAGCGCCCGAGAATCTCGCCCAGTTCCCCGGGGTGCGCGCGGCCACCGTCCGGCCGCGCGATCTTCACCTCGGTGAAACAGATCGGCAGCCCAATGGATTCCGGCTGCTTCACCCGGTCCTCGGGCGTGCTGAGAGTGAGGATGCCCGTCTCCTGCATTCCGTAATACTCGTAGACGGCGGGGGAAATCTCGGCGGCCACGCGCTCGCGCAGCGGCGTCGGGAACATTGCGCCGACGAAAATAAGGGCGCGCAGTGAGCGCAGATCACGCCCCGGCAGGCTGGGATCGGCCAGCATCATTGCGGCCATGGTCGGCACCAGGTTCACCATGGTCACGTGCTCGGTTTCGATCAGGCGCAGCGCCTCGGATGGGCTGAAGTCCAGCAACACGTTGCGGGCACCGTATGCCACCCCGGTCGCGATCCAGAAGAAGCCGATGCGCCCGAAGGCAGGAAAGGCCGTCATGATCACGTCGTTCGAAGTCGTGTCGAAGGCCTCAGAGCACGGTCCGAGCGCGCTGTTGTTGTAGTGCGTCAACACGTAGGATTTCGGCAGGCCGGTCGTGCCCGACGTGAGGTTGAAGTAGAAGGGGTCGTCCTCCTCGACCTCCACCACGGGTTCGGCGGGGGACGCGCCGGCGAGCAGTTCCTCGTAGCCGAGCGTCCAGTCGGGCCGGTCTTCCCCGATCGCGACGAAGTGCCCGACCTGAGGCAGCGCCGCACGCACCTGGGCGGCGGCCGCGGCGAAGCGGGTCGCGAACAGCAATGCGCGCGCTCCCATGGCTTGCATCAGCGCCACGATCTCGGGCGGGGCCAGCCTGTAATTCAGCGGGATGCCCACCAGCCCGGATTTCGCCAGGGCGAAGTAGATCTCCGGGAGCTCGGCGCGGTTGTTGCATAGAAAGGCCACCACGTCCGGCTTGCGCAGGCCGAGCCCGCTGAGCCCGCTCGCCAGGCGGTTGCAGCGCTCATTGGTCTGCCGGAAGGTGAAACGTCGACCGGTGCCGACACAGAAGAACGACTCCCGGTCGGGAAAGCGACGCGTGGCGGTCGCCAGGAAGCTTCCCACGACCATCTTGCCGGAAGCGCGGGCCGGCGTGGTCCGACCGCCCCAGACTGGGTGTGGCTCTCCCGTGGGATGCGTTTTGGATGAACTGACGGTGGTGGACATCTGGGCCTCCTTCCGGCGGCCGGGATATGGGGCCAGCCACCTCAGATGAGATGACCCGGATAAGTCCCGGCAGTTTATTACCTGCCCCTCGTCCTGCCGACGCATTGACCCAGATCAAACTGCCAGGAGATCTGTCCGAGATTGGCCGCCTCCGGTTATAGCAGCGACGGTCGCCCTACCGCCGCTTTGGGTGGGATGCGGAGTCCAAAATCTTGACCCGCATCAGGGACGCGGGGGCGAATCCAGCAGGCCGTTTCCGAGACGGGAAGACGTCCCAGTAAGGTATCATAACGGCATCGCTGATTCCGTGAACGTATCAGGAACTAACCTGACACCGCCATGAGAATGTCTTGTTTCATGATTCTTGATTCGCGCACCGCGGGCGCGGTGTGCCGACGTCGCCCGATGCCGTACCGTCCGAACGTCCGCTCCCGACCCTTCGCGAGCACCGCGGCGGGCCCGCCCCTTCACGCCGCCCGCACCAGCCGATGCTGCTTCCGCCCAGCGGACAGCTTGATCGCCCCCTCCTTCGCATCGCGCAACGAGATCACCTGGCCTTCGTCGGTCACCGGCGTATCGTTCACGCGCGCGCCGCCGCCCCGGATCAGCCGCCGCGCCTCGCCATTGCTCGCGGCCAGCCCAGCCAATGCGAACAACCGGAACGCCGGGATCCCGGTCTCCAGCTCCGCACGAGGCAGCGACACACTGGGCAGCGTATCCGCCGCCTCGCCTTCCTCGAACGCGCGCCGGGCGGTCTCCGCTGCTTCGTCCGCCGCGGCCTGGCCGTGCGCCAGAGCGGTGGCCGCCGTGGCCAGCACTTTCTTCGCCTCATTGATTTCGGCGCCCGGGAGTGCCTCCAGCCGGGCGATCTCATGGAGCGAAATG
>CALFNB010000623.1 GCA_937902425.1 uncultured Acetobacteraceae bacterium
GCACCGGTGGCGTTCGAGTGCGAGCGGCTGGTGATCGTCGATGTCGGGATCGACCGCGCCGTGGTGCTCGGCAAAGTGGTGGCGTGTTATGTGCGCGACGACTGCGTGCTCGACCAGGACCGTTGCTATATCGATACGCCGAAGCTCGATCTGATCGGGCGCATGCACGGCGCGGGCTGGTACGCGCGCACCACCGATCGATTCGAGCTGCCGCGGATCTCGGTTGACGAATGGCCGGCGCGCAAAGCGAAGGCCGCCGAATAACGCAACCGGAGGGGAGGAAACCTCATGGGTAAAATCATCATCGCCGACAATCCGCTGAACGAGTTGAGTATCGCGAAAGAATTGTTGCCGCCCAACCTTGACGCGGTCATGGCCAAACATGGCAGTCCTGAGTTCAATGCCGCCCTGGGCGACGCCGACTGCCTCGTTGGTTTTGGCGACGGGACGATGGACGACGCGTTCTACAAGCGCGCGCCGAAGTTGAAGCTGGTGCAGTTGCTGTCGGCCGGTTACGACCGGATCAATATCGAGGCGGCGCGTAACGCGGGAGTCGCCGTTTGCAACAATGGTGGCGCCAACTCAACCGCCGTCTCCGAGCACGCGATCATGCTGATGCTCGCGGTCAGCCGGAGCCTCACCTGGCAGCACGCGAACGTCTCCGGCGGACGCTGGCGCGGCAACAATGCCAGCGAAGTCAAACTTTACGAAATGTATGGCAAGACACTGGGCATTGTCGGTCTTGGCACGATCGGGCGGAAGACGGCGAAGCTGGCGCGCGCGTTCGGGATGCGCGTGCAGTATTACGACGTGGTTCGCCTCAGCGAGGAACACGCGGAACAGATCGGTGTGCGCTTCGCCTTGTTGGAAGAACTGCTGAAGACCTCCGATATCGTATCGTTGCATGTTCCGTTGCTGACGAGCACGCGACACATGATCAACGCGGAACGACTGAAAATGATGAAGCCGTCGGCCTATTTGATCAATACCTGCCGCGGCCCGGTGGTGGACGAACCGGCGCTGGTCGAGGCGTTGACCAACGGCACCATCGCCGGCGCCGGCCTCGATGTGTTCGACCAGGAGCCGCCGGCGCCAAACAATCCGCTGTTCCCGCTGCCGAACGTTGTCCTGACCGCGCATTTCGCCGGCCCGACCTGGGATACCCAGTACTCCCGGTTCCGCAACGCGTTCGACAACTGTCAGCGGGTACTCAGGGGCGACAAGCCGCTATGGCTCATTCCCGAGTTGCAGGCCTGACATCATCCCCGGGTTCGTCAGGCTCATGACGAACTCGGCCGGGCCTTCAATTGCGCCAGCAAAATCCCGGTGCCGATCAAAACGACTCCGATCAGATGATAAAGGTGGAATGACTCGCCCAGAAACATGACGGCCATGACGCTTCCGAATATCGGCATCAGATGAGTGGACTGTCCGGCGCGCACGCTGCCGATCAACTGCACGCCACGATTGAACAGCAAATACGAAATGAACGAGGGGAACACGGCCATGTAGACGATGCCGCCGTAGTCTTGCCAGTTGTTGACTATGCGCAGACCTCGGCTCAGGTCCCACGCATAAAACGGCGCCATCATGACCGCGGACACGCCCGCGGCCGCCAGCATGAAGCTCAGCGGATGGACCTCTGGGCGTCGCCGCAACAGGACGATATAGCAGCCGTAAATGACCACCGAGGCCATGATCCACACGTCGGCGCGAAAGAAGTGAAAGGCCCGCAGTGCGCTCACGGAGCCATGGGCGACGACGAATGCCACACCGGACAGCGAAATCGCCACTGCCCCGAGTTGCCAGGCGGACGGCCGTTCGTTGAAGAATGCAAACGCCAGCACGGTCACGACCAACGGCACGGATGATTGCAACAACAGAACATTCAGCGCGGTTGTTCCGGCCAGTCCGACATAGGCGACCATGTTGAAGAAGGCCATGCCGGTAGCGGCGAGCACCAGCATGATTTTCCAGTGTGCCAGAAGCACCCGCCAGTCGTTTTTCAAATGCGGCCAGGCGAACCAGAACGCCACCGCGAAGGCGCCCGTCCACCGCCAGAACGACAAGGCGACAGGGGGCACCGGACCCAATATCGCACGGCCCACGATAATGTTGCCAGCCCAGAACAGATTAGCGAGCACGAGCAGCATCCAGGCGGAATTCCAGATCCGCGCCAGCGAGGTGTCAGCGCGGGTCGCCACCAGATGGCCATCGCGCCTGGACACCGCCATGCCGTCGCGGGCCCGATGGCGTTCCGTCGAGGAACGAGGGCGGACCAAGCCGGCGGACGCCGCGGCGGCGGGGCTGTTGTTCGACGAGCGTGAACGATTGGGCATGCATCGCGCGACCTTGGCACGGTTGATTTGGGGGAAACCCGGTGACCGCAGGATACACGCGTTACTTTGCCCCGCGGCGCAAAAATTCGTGACTTGCGCGTTCAAAGCACAGAAAATCCACGGTATTCACCCCGAGCGCGACGCCCGCGCGGAAGGTATAACTCAGTTGGATTACAAATGCGTCACGTTCGAATCGCCGGGAGCAGGACAGCGCCGCCGGCTGCTCGACAGGAACGTCCGGCTCAGATAGTTCAAGAGGCGACCAAAGGCACACTGTGGCACAACTCAAGGTAGTCCACCCGAAAAAATGCTCGCGTGCTGACTTTGAAGGAATATCAGGATTTCCGTTAACGATGCCGACCTGCGCACTCGCTCATGAGACGGACTGGACGGGTTGGCGGCGTGCGACACGGGGGTACGTCCTCGCTAGAATTGAACCAGCCGATCTGAGCTGGACGATGGGTCGCGGCGGCGATGCGGTGCCGGAAACAGCGGGCACGTTCACCCTGTCCCGTGCCCTGGTATCGTTGGCCGCGCAGGCGTTTCAGGCACGCGAGGCGGAGCGGTTTGGGCTGCTGTATACGTTGGTCTGGCGCGCGCACCATGGCGGGCTCGACCTCGGCGACGCGGGCGACCTCGATCTCCGCATCGCGCGGCGATGGGCGCTGGCGGTACGGGCCGACGCGCATCGGATGCGCACAATGGTGCGGTTCGCCCAGGTGACGGTGGATGATCAGCCGCATTTTCTGGGGTGGTATGAGCCGGATCATTTCGTCCTGGAAGCGAACACCCGGTTTATGGCGCGCCGCGATCCGCCAGGCCGGTTCACCATCGTCACACCCGACGGCACCGCACACCGGGACCAGGACGGGCTGCGATTTGGCGCCGGATTGAAGCACCCAGGCGACGACGACACGTTGCTCGCATGGTGGGACGCGCATCGGGACGCACTGCTGCGCGACGCACACGCGGGCGGCGGACTGCCCGAGGCGGAAGAACTGGATGAGGTCCCGCGCCCGCTGGATCGTCCGGCGCTCGGGCCGGTCGTGCTCGCGGAACGCCAGACCAGCGCCACCAGGGAGCTGGCACGGGAAGCCCGCGGCTGCGAGCGGTGCGCGCTGCATCGACCGGCGACGCAAACCGTGTTCGGCGAAGGGCCCAGAGACGCGCGCGTGCTGTTCATCGGCGAACAGCCGGGCGATCAGGAAGACCTCATCGGCCGGCCCTTCGTTGGGCCGGCGGGACAATTGCTGGATGAGGCGCTGGAGGAAGTGGGCATCGACCGCCGGCGGATCATGATCTCCAACGCGGTGAAGCACTTCAAGTTCAACGCGCGTGGAAGGCGGCGCATCCATCAATCGCCCTCGCCAGGGGAGATCGACATTTGCCGCTTCTGGCTCGATGCGGAGCGCGCCGCGGCGAACCCGGCATTGCTCGTGCTGTTGGGCGGCAGCGCGGGCCGCGCGGTACTGGGCCGGCCGGTGACCGTGACGCGGGAGCGCGGCCGGCCGTTCAGCCTGCCCGACGGCGGCACCGCCTTCCTGACCGTGCATCCGTCGTATTTGTTACGCCAACCGGATGAAGCATCCCGCGCCCGCGAATACGCCGCGTTCGTTCGCGATCTGCGAGCGGTGAAAGAACTGATCAACCATGGGTCTGAATGACCTGACGAACCTTGGGGTAGACCTCACGCTCCCAACGCCTGCCGCTGAAGACACCGTAATGACCGACGCCGCTTTGTAAATGGTGCGACTTCATGTCGATCCGCACGCCGGTACACAGATCGAGCGCCGCCATGGTCTGGCCGATGGCGCAAATATCGTCCCGCTCGCCTTCCACCGTCAGCAGCGCGGTGCGGCGGATCGCGGCGGGTGAGACCGGCTGGCCGTTGAAGGTCAGTTTCCCCAGAGGCAGATGGTCGTCCTGAAAGATGCGCTGCACGGTTTCCAGGAAGAATTCCGCCGGCAGATCCATCACCGCGCAATATTCGTCATAGAACCGCCGATGCGTCTCCGCCTGCTCCATTTCCCCGCCGGACAGCGCGCGGAACTGCGCGATATGGGCGTTGATGTGGCGTTCCAGGTTCATCGTCATGAACGCGGTCAGTTGCACGAAACCGGGATAAACCTTCCGGCCCCCGCCGGGGAAGCGCCATGGCACGGTGGCGATCAGCTCCTTTTCGAACCATTCGATCGGTTTCGACCGCGCGAGCATATTGACCTTGGTCGGGTTGACCCGCGTATCGAGCGGTCCCGCCATCAGGGTCAGGCTGCGCGGTTGGGCCGGATCGCGCGCTTCCGCCATGATCGCGGTCGCCGCCAGCGCCGCCACAGTCGGCTGGCACACCGCCACGATGTGCGCACCGGGTCCGATGGCGTGCTGGAACCGGATCAAATGCTCCACATAAGCGTCGAAACCGAAGATCCCGGCCTCGGGCTGGATGTCGCGGGCATTCTTCCAGTCGGTGATGTACAGGTCGTGGTCCGGCAACATCGTCCGCACGGTCTCGCGCAGCAAGGTGGCGAAATGGCCGGACATCGGCGCCACCAGCATCACTCTGGGCTGCTCGACCGTGATATCCTTGCGGAAATGCAGCAGGGTGCCGAACGGCGTGTCGTCGGCGGCTTCCTCGGTGATCACGGCGGTCCGGCTGCCCACCGGGACCGTGGTGATCCCGTAATCCGGCCGATGATGCGTCAATTTCGCCTCGGAGAAGATCTCGCCCGCCGCGCCCATGACGCGGAACAGCGGTGGGGTGAGGCACCCCACATCCCAGGCGCGCACCCATGCGGCACCAAACCGCGCCGCCTCCCGCAGCGGATGCAGAAGGTCGTTCTTCGTCTGGTAGATCTGATACTTCATGGCCGGCTGGTCATGCGCCTCCGTGCGAGATCCGCCCATTCGGGATCATCGGGTCAAAAATCACGCCGGTGTGAAAAAGACGCCCGGTCGACATGAATCCTCGCTTTTGATATCGGGTGGCTGTTATATTGCACCGCAGCATGGCACCAGAGGAGCGCGTTGTCACGATGAAAGGTGCGACCTTATTCATTAGCAGCAAGAATTACTCATCGTGGTCTCTGCGCGGCTTTCTGCTGGTCCGCCTGTCCGGGCTGGTGTTCGAGGAGCAGGTCGTCTCCCCCGACGACCCGACCCGGCGGGCAGAGTTGTTGTTGCAGTCGTCATCGATTCGTATCCCATACCTCGTGCATGGCGAGGTCGTGGTCTGGGACACGCTGGCGCTGGCCGAGTACCTGAACGAGACGTTTCCGAAAGCCCGCATGCTGCCGGAGGAACCAAAGGCACGGGCGCATTGCCGTTCGATCTCGGGCGAGATGCATTCCGGCTTCGCGGCATTGCGCGGCTCGCTGCCGATGAACCTGAAGCTGTACCGGCCGGACTTCACGCTATGGTCGGCGGTGCGCGCGGATGTCAGCCGCATCACCGAAATCTGGCGCGAGTGCCTGGAGGCATCACATGGCCCGTGGCTGTACGGCGCGCGGCCGACGATCGCGGACGCGATGTACGCGCCGGTCGCGACGCGGTTTCGCACCTATGACGTCAAGGTCGACCGGGTCAGCGAAGCGTACTGTGAGCATGTGCTCGCGTGGCCGGACATGCGGGAATGGTGGGCGGCCGCGCAACGGGAGCCGGAACAGATCGAGGAACTCGACATCGAATTCTGATCGGTTGGGAGTTCTGATCGATTGGAGGCGCGTTGCCGCGCCTCCCCGTTCTCGTGCCTCTGGTCCCTGTGCGGCCTGGTCAGACGTTCGTTACGGCTTCGACCATGGCTCAGGCGCTGGAACCGCGCTCGGACCCACCTCAAGTTCCACCGTGCCGAAATCCGCTGGGCCGACCACCTCCAGATATTCCATGTCCGGCGAGTAATCGAACAGATAGTGCTGGATCCCCGGCCGCTGGTGCACGCAGTCGCCGGCCGAAACGAGATGTTCCTCGTTTTCGTACATGAACCTGGCCCAACCTTTGGTCATGAAAACGACGTGGAACTCGGCCTCATGCCGATGCCAGCCGGTGCCTTTTTCCGGCGCCTCGTTCGCCTTCACCAATTGGGCGATGACCCGCCCGCCGGTGGCGGTGGCGACGCCGAGATCGCGGTAGAGAAAGAAATCGCGCAGACCGTCGCTGCGCCAGGGTGTCTCGCCTGGCTTCACATGGGAGAATTCACTGACAAGCGGTTTTTCGAGCATGGTCATCCGTCCTCGTTTGGGCCGTTGACGGATGCCGGCATACGTCCGCGGCCAGGTTGTCTCACCCAGACCCGCCTTCAGGACGATTTCCTCGCGTTTCGCGGGTCGTTGCCCGCCAAACCGCCGTGGCAGCGTGGCACGGGATTATGGTGCGTTGCAACAGGTTTCCCGCGCGCGCACGTGCGAAACGCACGAAAACAGGTTACGATCCGGACGCTTATTCAACCGGAGGAACGATGTCCTTGCCGCTCGGTAACCTGCCCGACACGCGCTACCCCGATCCCAGGATCGAGGTGCTGGACAAACGCTTTCGCTACAAACAGGGCAACGCCGCCATCGAACGCATCGCCACCGGCTTCCGGTGGGCCGAGGGACCGGTGTATTTCCGTGACGGCGGCTATTTGATTTTCAGCGACATCCCGAACAACCGCATGATGCGCTGGCTGGAGAACGACGGCCATCTGTCGGTGTTCCGCGCCCCGTCGCATTATGCCAACGGCAACACGCGCGACCGCGAAGGCCGGCTGATTTCCTGCGAACACGACACCCGCCGCGTCACGCGCACCGAATTGAACGGCACCATCACCGTGCTGATCGACCGGTTCGAGGGCAAACCGTTGAACGCGCCGAACGAGGTCGTGGTGGCCGGCGATGGCGGCATCTGGTTCACCGATCCGGGCTATGGGATCGACGGTCCCTATGAAGGCCATGAGGCCGAGGCGATGCTGCCACGCAACGTCTATCGCCTCGATCCGCTCACCGGCAAAGCGCACGTCGTGGCGGGCGATTTCGTACGGCCGAACGGCATCGGGTTCTCGCCCGATGAGAAGTTGCTTTACATCGTTGACAGCGGCATCTCGCACGGCGGGCCGGCGCATATTCGGGTTTTCGATGTCGCTGGCGTGCATTTGCGGAATGGCCGCGTGTTCGCCGATGATTTCGCGCCCGGCATGACCGATGGGCTGCGTTGCGATCTCGACGGCAATGTCTGGTGCTCGATGGGCTGGGGTGATCCATCCGAGGATGGCGTGCGCTGCTACGCCCCGGATGGCGCGCTGATCGGCAAGATCCATTTGCCGGAGGGTTGCGCGAATTTGTGTTTCGGTGGCGTGAAGAAGGACCGGCTGTTCATGTGCGCGAGCACGTCGGTCTACGCGTTGTATATCAACGGGCGAGGCGCGATGATTCCGTAAGCGGTTCGTTCCGTTCACGTCGAGACGGCGGGAGGTGCCACGTGATTCAAGAGGAGCGGATTGGTTTGAATGTCGCCCACCCCACGCCGGTCCGACCTTCAGGCGGCCACGCGCGCATGTAGTCGCGCTTACCCGTAGATCATGTGCCTCTGATGAAACAGAATTGTGCACCGGGACGATCCAGTCTGATCAACGGTCCGACCTTGTTTCATGAATGTTG
>CALFNB010000624.1 GCA_937902425.1 uncultured Acetobacteraceae bacterium
TCGCCGACCGACCGAAGCCGCGGTAGCCCGGGCGTCACCCGAACCGCCGCGGTCGACCCAAAGCGGACCTTCGGAGCGTTGTCCGTCTCGGCCGATTTGTGTAACCGCTTTGCACCGGTTTTTTGCACCGAGAATGCTCAAAGAATTCAAGGGCCCGATCTTGGTGCGTGTTTCTTAAATAACAACGTTCAGCCGTGTTCAACGGTTTCGAAAACCACCGGGGACACATCCATAATGTGTGGCGTGAATTTCGATGATGAGGATTCTCAGCTCCTCGATTCACCGTCCGTTAACCTAAATCGTCTATGTGCCAGCCACCATGGGAACAACAGGTCCGGTAATGCGCCTCGATTATGACCTGGCAGGAGAGCATACTGATGTCTGAGACCGCGCCGCACGCAACACCTTCGAGGCAGGCCCCGCGCTCCCTCGCCAGCCTCTCGATCCGCAAGCGCCTTTATATCGGCTTTGGCATCCTGGTCCTTTCCGGGATCGGTCTGGCGTGCTTCGCCGTTAGCCAACTGCGCACCATCGGCACGGATGTCGGCAAATCGGTCGCGCTGTCCGGCAACACCCAACGTGTTCTGGAGGTCGCTCGCTTGTTCGAGGTCTTGCGCAAGGACACGCTCCGCAACGCGGCGACGTGGCAGGACTCAGCGGTCAAGGATTTTGAGGAGAATGCGAAGCAGGTTCTTGCCCTGCTGGACGAAGCGGGAAAAGCGACGTTATCAGAGGCGCGGCGTAAGTCCTACGCCGGAATCGCCGCCGAGGTCAGTTCGTTATCAACCGCGTTCGACCACCTTGCGAATCTGACGGCCAGCGCGACCGAGGATCGGAAAACTCTGTTCACGACCGGCGACGGCGTGACGGCCGCGACCGCGGCCCTGATCAAGGCCGCGCGGGCGGGTGACGATCCGCAAATCCTGAGCGTCGCGCAAAACGCGGAAAGCGCGGTGCTGTTGGTGCGTGTCGCCAACTGGCGCTTTCTGGCGACGCACGACCCGAAGGGACAGGAGACCTTCAGAACCAATCGGCAACGGGCGGACGAAGCATTGTCGGCGCTTGAAGCGAAAGCGCCCGGTGCGGCGGTCACGCCGTTGATCGATCCCGCGCGAACTCAACTCACAAATTATGCCACGAGCTTTGAAAAAGTCGCTGCCTCGATCGGAGCTATCGATAAACTCTATGAAGGACAAATCCGGCCTCAGATCGCCGCTATGTCCACGGAGCTGACCGGCGTGCAGCGGTCGCTTCAGGCGGACAGCGCCGCCACGGCGGCCAGCGCGGCGGCCACCATTGATACCGTGACGACGACCCAGACCATCGCCGCTTCGGCGGCGGCGGTCATCGGCGTTCTGCTCGCGTGGTTGATTGGCCGTGGCATCGTGAACCCGATTACGGCGATGACGGTGGCGATGGGACGGCTCGCGGGCGGTAACACGACCGAAGAAATCCCCGCGCGTGATCGTGGAGACGAAATCGGCGCGATGGCCGCCTCTGTGCAGGTTTTCAAGGATAACATGATCGAGACCACGCGCCTGCGCGCCGAACAGGAGATACAGAAGCAGAAGACCGAGCAGGAACGCCGCCAGGGAATGCTCGATCTTGCCTCGAAGTTCGAGGCAAGCGTGGGTGGCGTCGTCGAGAACGTCGCCTCGGCGGCGACTGAGTTGCAATCGACCGCTCAGGCGATGGCCGCGACCTCGGAAGAGACCACACGGCAATCGACGACGGTCGCGGCCGCCTCGGAGGAAGCGACTCAGAACGTCCAGACCGTTGCTTCCGCGACGGAGGAACTCTCAGCGTCGATCAGGGAAATCAGTCACCAAGTGACGCAGGCGAGCGCGATGATTCAGGCAAGCGTGGAACAAGCCAACCAATCGAATGAACAGGTGCGGGCACTGACGGCGGCGGCGGACAAGATCGGCGATGTGGTGAGAATCATCAGTGATATCGCCGGACAAACGAACCTGTTGGCGCTGAACGCCACCATCGAAGCAGCGCGGGCGGCCGATGCGGGCAAAGGCTTCGCGGTCGTCGCCTCAGAGGTCAAGGCTCTGGCCAATCAGACCGCCAGGGCGACAGAGGAGATCGCCGCGCAGATCAAGGCCATTCAGGAAGCGACGCAAACTTCGGCGCGATTGATCGGCGGCATCGCCGAGACGATCGGAAAGGTAAGTGAGACGGCGGCCGCCATCGCGGCGGCGGTGGAGGAGCAAGGCGCGGCAACGCAGGAGATTTCGCGCAACGTGCTTCAGGCAGCGCAAGGCACGCAGGAGGTATCCGGCAATATCGCGGGCGTCAGCGAGGCGGCACAACAAACCGGCGCGGCGGCGACACAGGTCCTCGCTTCAGCAAGCGAGCTTTTGCAGAATGGCGAGACATTGAAAGCGCGGGTCGCCGGGTTCCTGCGCGAAGTGCGCGCGGCCTGAGACGGACAGATTCCCCATGGGGTCGGGCAGGGCATGGTGGGTGTTGCATTATATCGTTGCATATAACTGCTGTTTTGCGGGATGTATGTAGACAGGATCACTCATCTTCTTTGTTCTATTATTCTTGGTTTGTGAAACAACAGGCTAAGCGAACGCGCCGCGGGCGTGGTTTCCGCTTCCCGCGAGGCTGGCGGAGCCTGTCCCCGCGCAGGCGGGGAGTATCGCCGAAAGAAAGCCGCGCCTTAAAGCGCGGCTCCCCACGCCGTCTTATCGCGTCCCGGTCACCGCGTGCGTCTCGTTGAAACTACCAGTCCGTCGGCACCAACTCGGTTTCCGGCAGTCCGTTCGCTTCCCATGCCTCGCGCCCGCCGCGGTACCAGAACACGTTGGTGTAACCGAGCGCGACCAGGCGCAAAGCCAGGTTGCGTCCGTCGAATCGTTCCGAGTTCCAGCCGACGGCGACCATCGGTTTGGCGAGGTCGCCTCCGGTCAGTTCCCGCATCTTGCGTCGCAATCTGTCCTGACCGCTGTCGCCGAAGTCGCCTCCCGATCCGGCATACCGCAGTCCGATGGCGCCCGGCACCGACCGCCCAGAAAAATAGTTTAGCACGCTGAGCACCAGAGGTCTGGCCTGGTCGATCAGCTTCACCAGGTCCGCCGTCCGGATGGTCATGGCACCTGGTGCGCTGGCCGGCGTGTACCCCTCACGGGTGGCATGCAGAACCGCATCCTCGGGCACGCCGAAATCGGCGTCTTCGTCGGCATGGTCACGCTCCCCCGACTGACGTAGACCGTCCCGGTACCGACTCATCTGCGCGGCAAGGACTGGACCCGACTCAGGTGGCGTGGAGTGACCGCGCACCGTATCGAATGGCCACAGTTGATCGGCCGCCGCGGCAGCGCGATGCGCCTCCGCATGCTGCCCGTTTCGAGCGTATAAAGCCGCGAGCACGCGGTACGTGTAGCTGCGAGATGTCGGCGGGGCATCTGGGTCGACCGCCAGCGACCGCTCCGTCCAGTCTATCGCATCCTGGTCACGCCCAAGCAGCATCAAGTCAAAACCCACGTGTTTGTAGTTGATATACATGACGGGATCACGTGGGTTGAGCAGACGGGACTTGCGCAGCAGATCGATTGCCTCGCCGGCGTGGCCGGTCATCTCCTCGCACTCGGCGAGGATGACATAAAAATTCTTGTTGTTTGGAAACATTTCGTTCAGTTGTTTCACAGTCGTTATCGTATCGCGGCAGCGCCCTTCAGCGAACTGCCACCAGGCGCTCAGCGCGTGCACTGATTCCGAATTCGGATCGATCGCGCGTGCCCGGGTCATCAGCGTCTCAACCCTGTCGCGCGTCTCGATTCTGGGCCAATAACCCCTACTCAATCTGTCATTCAGAAAGCTTTGGGCGACCCAGACCGTCGCTTCGACGGAATTCGGGTCCAGGGTCAACGCCTGCTCGAACAGTGCCAGAGCCTGCTCCCGCCGCTGATTGCTGTAGGGCTGGAAGCGCAGCGAGTTGCCGCGCAGCAGCAGATCGAACGCATCCGGGCTGGTTGGATGCTTGTGCAAGGCGCGCGCTGCCTCGACGTCAACGAGACTGATCCCGAGCCCGTCACGCATCCGGCCCAGTACCTGCTCTCGCCCGGCTGCGAGATCGGCGAATGGCTCATCGAACCGATCCGTCCAGAGTTGTTTGCCGCTCTCGGTGGAAACGAGCTCCGCGCTGACCCGGAGTGTATCGCCGATCCGCTGTACGCTGCCCTCCACCGCATAGCGCACGCCGAGTTCCCGGCCCACCTGCCTGACATCGACAGGATCGCGGCCGTAGCTACGGGCGGAGGAATACGCGATGACAAACGCGTTCGGCAGGTGAGCGAGATCGCTGGTCAGGTCGTGCGTGAGACCCTCCGCCAGATAGTTTTCGGCGGGGGTGCCGCCCAGATTTTGAAACGGCAGGACGACAACCGACAGACGCGGGGGCTCGACCGCCGTGACCCGAAAATGGCTTCTGTACCAGACCAGCGTGGCAAGCAGCGCGGCGACCGAGAGACACAGTGCCGTCGCCCAAATGGCGGGTTTCGCCCATCGCCGCCTCAAAGCGGGCTGCTCCATCGGTTCCGCGTCCGATCGCTCCATTGGTTCGCAAAGGGCGGGGACCGGCTTGTCATCGGGTGGCGGCACAACGGCCAGTCGGTTCAGCCAAGCAGATCAATCCGCCCA
>CALFNB010000625.1 GCA_937902425.1 uncultured Acetobacteraceae bacterium
TCTACTGTTACGGCTTTGCTTGCTTCGGGATCCATGCACCCTTTCTCAGCAAGTCCTGTCGATCCTGTCGGAACATTGGTTGGATCAATCGCATGAACTTTGGGTTCATTCATGGCGAAGACCTCACACACCGGATTATCGAGTTGGCGATGCGCGTTCATGGCGCCTCGGCCCAGGGCGGCTCGAACCTGTTTATCACCGATGTCTGTGTCATGAGTTACCACAGGCCGGGATCCGGTTCGGCCAACAGGTTCGGCTGCCGATCCGGTACGACGATATCGCGATCGAAACGGGCTATCTGCTGAAACTCAAGACAGTCGAACAATTCAGCCCACCGCATGAAGCGCGATTGTTGACGTATCTTCGATTGAGTTCATGCCTGATCGGACTTCTGATCAACTTCAATACCGTATCGCTGACGGACAGCATCTCATGCCGCGTTCTTTAGTCGCCTGGCGCCAGACTCCTGACATTTTCCGCGAAAAAATCCGTTGCGATTGAGCAGCCTGGATGCAACGCTCGGCATGCCGTATTTGCCGGAACCCAGGGTTCTTATCCTTCGCACCCGTTGATGCGGAAACAATCGGGTAGATGTGAATTGGCGGATCATCCAACTATCTCATCGTTCCGTATTCGGAAGGTTATTGATACCCGAACAGGACCCGTCAGGTCGGTTTTTGTTTAACCGCGGCTCCCCGCCTCAGAATACTCCCAGATGCTGGTGCAAATCCACGCCGTCGCGCTTCAGTGCCTCCGTGGTGGCGTCCACCACCACACGGCCGCTGTTCAGGATCACGATGTCGTCCGCGACGTCGAACACCAGCTTCGCGTTCTGTTCCACCAGCACGATCGACAACCCGTGAAGTTTCAACTGCCGAATGGTCGTCATCACCTCGGCGACGATCTGCGGCGCCAGCCCTTCGGACGGTTCGTCCATCAGCAGCACGCGCGGGTTCGACATCAGCGCGCGGCCGATCGCCAGCATCTGCTGCTCGCCGCCCGACAGGAAGCCGGCGTACTGATCACGCCGCTCGGCCAGCCGAGGAAACGTCGCGCACACCCGCTCGAACGTCCACGCCGCCGCGCCGCCGTCACGCGGCTTACGCGCCGCCACCACCAGGTTTTCCCGCACCGTCAGGCTGCGGAACACCCGCCGCCCCTGTGGCACCAGCGCCACCCCCTGGGCCGCGATCGCCTCGGGCGGGCGGCCGGCAACCGCGGTGCCGTATACCTCGATCGTGCCGCGGCGCGGCGGCACCCAGCCGACGGCCACGCTCATGCTGGTCGATTTGCCCGCGCCGTTGCGGCCGAGCAGACCGAGCAACCGGCCCTGCCCGAGACGCAGCGACACGCGGTGCAGCACGTGGCTGTCGCCGTAAAACGCATCGATGTCGCTCAGCAGCAGCGCGTCATTCGCCAAGGTAGATCTCCTTGGTGCGCGGATGCTCCACCACTTCGGCACGCGTCCCCTCGACGATGACCTCGCCGAAATGCAGCACGGTGATGCGTTCGGCGAATTCCAGCGCGACATCCATGTCGTGCTCGATCATGACGATGGTCACGTCGCGCGGAATGTCGTTGATCACGGTCAGCACGTCGCGCCGTTCGTCGATCGACAGCCCGGCGAACGGTTCGTCCAGCAGCAGCACCCTCGGACTCTGCGCCAGCGCCATGGCGATTTCCACACGCCGCCGCTCGCCATAGGACGTTTGCCCAACCGGCCGTTCCGCCAGGTGACCGAGGCCGACGCGCGCCAAAGCCGCATGCGCCTTGGTCAGTAATTCGGATTGCCGGTCAATCCGGACAATCGGATTCCAACGCAGTCGCGACAAGCCAAGCAGTGACAGTGTCACGTTGCGGAGCAGGGTCTCGCCGGGAAACAGCGTGATGATCTGATAGGTGCGGGCCAGCCCGAGATGCGCGCGCCGTCTCGCCGGTTCGCGGGTCAGGTCCTGGCCGAACAACATCATCGAACCGGAGTCCGCCCGCAGTTCGCCGGTGATCAGATTGAACAGCGTGGTCTTGCCGGCCCCGTTCGGGCCGATGATCAGGCGGCGCTCGCCGGGCGCGACGGAGAGATTGACCGTGCGAGTGACGCGCAGTCCGCCGAACGACTTGTTGAGGTCGCGGACTTCCAGAGCGGTCATTCGCCGCTTTCCTCGCCGAGTACCGGCATTGGCGCTCGGGGCCGCCGTGCCGCGATGACCCGGCGGCATAGTCGCACGACGCCGGGCACCAGCCCTTCCGGCATGAACACGACGATCAGCACGAAGATCGCGCCGAGGACGAAATTCCAGCGTTCGATGTAGGCGCTGGCGATGTCCTTCATGACGATGACCAGGATCGCTCCGGCGATCGGGCCCAGAAGGGTTCCCGTGCCGCCGGCGATCACCATCAGCAACGCCTCGGCCGACGCACTCAGCGCCACGGTTTGGGGAGAAACGAACTGGTTGTAGTAGAGATACAGCAGCCCGGCGACGCCGCTCCAGAAGCCGGAGAACAGGAACGCCAGGAAGCGGATCAGCCAGACGTTGTAGCCCAATGCGGTCATACGTCGCGGCTGGTCGCGGGCGCCGCGCAGACTGGCGCCGAACGGCGAGGCGACGAAGATCGCCATCGCCACCACCGCGACCAGGAACACGACCAATGTGGCCCAGTACAAGGCCGGCGCTGACTCCAGCGAGAGCCCGAATGGCGCGGGCCGCGCATTGATCGACACGCCGTTGTCGCCGTTGGTCAGGCTGATCCAGCGGTAGGCGATACCCCACGCGATCTGGCCCAGAGCCACGGTGATCATGACGAACCCAAGGCCGGTGCCGCGCAACGCCAGCACGGCGAAGATCGCCGCGACGGC
The DNA here is from genome assembly GCA_937902425.1 of uncultured Acetobacteraceae bacterium. Lineage (GTDB taxonomy): Bacteria > Pseudomonadota > Alphaproteobacteria > Acetobacterales > Acetobacteraceae > Rhodopila. The sequence goes on from CALFNB010000625.1 coordinate 2,855, forward strand.
CAGTGTCGCCAGGCACGCCCCGATGGCGACGATGATATGACCGTGGCCGGAATTGATCAGTGTCGCGCCGGCATAAGCGGCGACGCCGAACAACGCGGCGTGGCCGAGCGTGACCAGGCCCGCGTAGCCGACCAGCACGTTCAGCCCCAGCGCGAAGATCGCGTAGATCAGCATCTGCGTGGCGACGTTCACGTAGAAGCTGTTGCCGATCCAGAACGGCAGCGTGGCCAGCAGCAGCAGCGCGATGGCGAGTGCCGCGCGGTTCATGGGGCCGCTCTGCCGAACAATCCGCGCGGCCGCAGCACCAGGACAATCAACATCGGCAGGAACAGCACGACGTAGGCCAGTTCGGGGAACATCGCCTGGCCGAAATTGTACAGCAGTCCGACGACGAAGCTGCCGACCAGAGATCCCAGCAGGCTGCCGCTGCCGCCCAGTATGACGACGACGAGCGCGAGGGGCAGCATGTCCTGGTCCAGGCCGGGATAGACCGACAGGATTGGCCCACCGATCACGCCGGCGAACCCCGCGAGCCCGGCGCCGAGACAGAACACAAAGGTGAACAGATGCGAGACGCGGATGCCAACGACGCGCGCCATCGCCGGATCATCGACGGCGGCGCGGATCATGGCGCCGAGCCGCGTGCGGTCCAGCATGCCCCACAGCGCCGCGGCGATCGCCACCGCGATGAAGATGATTGCCAGCCGATAGGTCGGGAACGCCATCCCGAACACTTTGCTGGAGCCCACCAGTCCGGCGGGCGTATCAACCGAGATCGGGTCGCCGCCCCATTGCATGAGGCACACATCGGCGACCATGAATGACAAGCCCAGAGTGACGAGGACCTGTGCCAGTTCGTTGCCGACGAGGCGGCGCAGCACGAAGCGCTCGACGATGCCGCCGAACAGCGCCACCCCCAGACCCGCCATGAGTGCCGCAAGCCAGAAGCCGAAGCCCCAGCCGATCAGGGTCACGCCGAAATAGGCCCCGAGCATGAACATCGAGCCATGTGTCAGGTTTGGAATGCGCATCAGGCCGAAGATCAGCGAAAAGCCCGCGGACAGCAGGAACAGCAGTCCGCCCAACGTCACGCTGTTGATCGACAGGATCAGCCACAGGTTCATGGATGGCGGGCTTCGCCCATCGCCCTCTCCCGTTGCGCGGGAAAGGGACGATGCATGCCAAGTCGGATCGGCATCAGCTTTTCAGCGGCGGATAATCGCGCGAATACACCGGCTGTTCGAGGAACCACTTCTCCTCGAACGTCCAGAACTGGCTGGTGTTCGGGTAGCTCTTGATCGTCGTCTGCACCAGCTTGCCGGTTTTGCGCTCCAGGCGGCGGATGTAGACGGTGCCGACGACGTTGCCGAAATGATCGAAGTGGAATGGCCCGCGCGGCGAGTCGGTCAGCGATACCGCCCGCAATGCCTTGATGACCGCGTCCTTGTCGTCGGTATTGCCGCCCAACTTCTCCAACGCCGCCTCGGCGACCAGGCCGTTGATGTAGAGGCCGGCGGCATAAAGCCCAGGAGTGCTGCCGTAGTCGCGCACCATGCCCTCGACGAAGTGCTGGTTCATCGGCGAGTCGAGATCGGAGGTATAGGCGGACGCGGAAATCATGCCGATCGCCTCGTCGCCGAAGCTTTTGAGCAGCGCGTCGTCGCCCGCGGTGCCGCCACCAAGCACCGGGAGTTTCACCCCGGCATCCGCGTACTGCTTCATGAACTTCAGCGGGTTGGAACCGGCGAAACCCTGCACGACAGCGTCGACGCCACTGAGTTGCGCGAGGTACGGCGTGTAGTCGGGAGTAACCAGCGGTGGCCACAGTTTCTTCACGACATGGCCGCCGGCCCCTTCGAACACCCGCTGGAACCCGCCCATCTGCTCGTAGCCGTAAGCGAAGTCTTCGGAGATGGTGATGACGCTTTTGTATTTCAGCTCCTTCGCCGCGTAGTCGGCCAGCGGCTGCATGTTCTGCGCCGAGGTGCCGGAGGCTCGCACGAAGTACGGGTTGGGCTTGCGCTGCGACATGTCCTCGGCGGCGGCGAGGCTCAGGATCGGCGTCTTGTGCGCGGCCACGTAGTCGGTGATGGCGAGCAGCTCGAAGGCGGCGAGCGGGCCGAAAATCATATCGACCTGGTCGCGTTCGATCAGTTCCTGCGCCTTGGTTTTGGTGCCGGCGGGATTGCCGCCGGTATCGCCGATCAACAGCTCGACCGGCCGGCCGGCGATCTTGTTGTTCCGGTCCTTCAGGAACAGCGTGACGCCCTGTTCCATCTGGATGCCGCCCTGCGCGAGCGGCCCGGTCTTCACCGTCAGCAGGCCGATGCGGATCGGCTTGTTCTGCGCGATGGCCGGCATCGGTAGTGTCGCCGCCGCGGCTGAACTCGCGAGGAATGCGCGTCGATCGAGTCTCACGTTCATGTTTCGCTTACCTCCGTACCCGTGTAATCCGGGCTACCGGTTTCCTATAGCCTTGCCGCGCGTGCGTCGAGCCACCTTGCCGGTCCTGAAGCAACTGGAGCACGCCATGGCCAAGACCGCTGAGCCGCACAGCGCCGAGTTCCAGCGGGGTTGGGACGCGGCCATCCTCGCGGCTCGGGCCTGGCATGAGGCGAAGGCTCGCCAGGCCATGGTCCAGTCGCGGCGCACCCGGTTTCCGAAGGTCCTGGAACGGGAGGCGGAGTTTCACACGCGGTCAGCCGAAATGATGCTGACGCTCAGTCCCGACGACGTCTGATCGGCGTCAGAGCGGCGACGCAACGAACCGGCCCGCATTGCGTTAACGTCCTCGGGCAGGCAGCGGGTGGCGAGGCATGACCGACACCGCGTGGTGGCAACGCGGCGTCGTTTACCAGATCCGCCCAAGGTCATTTCGGGACAGCAACCGTGACGGCGGCGGCTGGATTATCTTTTGGGCCTGGGTCTCGCCGTGATTTGGTTGATGCCCTTCCAGCCCACGCCGTTGTGCGACGATACGCGCGGTGGACCGCGATCTGATCAACCTGCTTTCCGACATCCGCGGCAGCGGTGAGTCCGATGGGTTGCGGTCCGACGAATACAGCCAGCTCCCGAAAACGCGACGGTGACGGTGTTCGCGGGTACGGTTGATTTGCCTGTGCGGCCGGCGAACGCGGCGGACGCGATGCTGTCGACGATGCCGGTCGCGGTCACCGCTTCGCCCGAAAATTCCACGGTCATCGGGCCAGGGTTGGTGCGGGTGGACCGTCTCGGTCTCGAACTGGGCACGGACAGCAGCTTTAAGTGCGATCTCGCGGGAGACGATCCACTCAGCGCCCGCGTCGAAACGCGGCAGAGCCAGACGATCGCCCGCGATGAGTGGCGGGTCCGGATCGAGACCCATACGCGTTTGTCGTGCACACCCGATGCGTTCGTGTTACGAGCGACACTCGTGTTACGAGCGACACTGGGGGCGTGGGAGGGCGACAACGCGGTTTGTCAGCGCGAATGGAATTACGAAATTCCACGCGATTGAAGATCGTTGTCCGATCAGGCCGGCACGGTAGTTTATTCGTCACGGTCAGGGCCCGGTCGATCTCGGCCATGACCATGCAGCGACATGAAAGACCGCGCCTTCAACGCCGTGCGGTCATCGCACCCGAATTGCGACGCTCTTCCTCCGCGCGGACGGTATCGAGCAAATATCGCGGCCCGAGCGCATCCAGGTTCACCGCGCCGATCTGCCCCAGTACCAGATCGATTTCCCGTTGCAGGATTGAAACGGCCTTCTTCACGCCCGGCAGTCCGCCCGCGGTGGCGCCGTACAACGTGGCACGCCCGGTCAGCACGAAATCGGCGCCCATGCACAGCGCCGCGACGATGTCGGAGCCGCGACGTACGCCGCTATCCAGCAGCAGCGGCACATCCGGGCCAACCGCGGCGCGTATCATCGGCAGCATGTCGAGCGGCGACGGCATCATGTCCAACTGCCTCCCGCCGTGGTTGGAGACGATCAGCCCGTCCACCCCCATGGTGGTGGCGAGGCGTGCGTCCTCCGGATGCATCACGCCCTTCAGCAGCAGTTTGCCCGGCCATGCGTTGCGGATCGTCTCCAGGTCGCGCCAGGTTTGACTGGAATCCGGTGTCTGGCTGGCGAACAGATCGGCCACCTGGTCCGGCGTCGCGTCCTTCGCGGCGTACGGCTGCCAATTGCCGAGCATGGGGAGGCCGCCGGTGCGGTAGTAATTGATGACCCAGGCCGGATGCAGCATCGCCTCCAGAATCGTCGGCAGAGTCATGCGCAGCGGGCGGACGAAACCATTGCGGCGATTACGCTCCCGATTTGATGCCACCGGCACGTCGCTGGTCACCGCGATCGTTGTCAGGCCGCAATCGATGGCACGCTTCACCAGATCGGCCGCCACGTCGCGATTACGTGCACCATAGATCTGATACCAAAGGTTCTTGCCCGCCAGCTTCGCACCCTGCTCCATTGAGGCGTTGGACGCGCCGGACATCAGATAGGGAACGTCAGCGTCGGCCGCCGCCTGCGCCAGGTACAGCTCGGCGTCGCGGCGGAATGCGCCGGCCATGCCGGTGGGCGCGATACCGAATGGGCTGGCATAGGTACGGCCGAACAACGTGGCGCGCTGCTCGCGTTTCGATGTGTCGACGTAATAGCGCGGCACCAGGCGCAGGTCGCGGAAGGCATTGGCGTTGGTGCGCAGGCCAACCTCATCCTCCACGCCGCCTTCGATGAAGTCGAACATGATCTTCGGCAGGCGGCGCTTCGCCATGCGCCTGAGGTCGTCAATGTTGATCGCGTCGTCGATACGGCTCATGTGTTCCTCTCCAGACGCGGCGCGGCCGCGTATGATGAGGGGAAACTACCAGCGGCGGCGGTGTGTTGTCAGGCCCGCTTGAACCGGTAATGGAACCGGTCGCCGTCCGCCGTGACCAACCCAACCGTCGGCGCCGGGAAATGGATCGGAAGAATCAATGTACCCGTATCCGCCACCGAGGACAGAAACCGCCGGCGCGACACCGCCGCTTCCTTTGGGTTCCAGTCGACTCCAGGGGACCAATCGAGCTCCCGGCATTGGATCGCATGGTGCATCATATCGCCGGTCACCGACGCACGCTGGCCGCGCGAGAAAATGTTGACGCAGCAATGACACGGCGAGTGACCCGGCGTCGGCGTCAACGTGATGGTGTCGTCCAGCGCGTAGTCGTCATCGACCAACAGTGCCTGACCGGCCTCCACGATCGGCAGGCAGTTATCCCGGAACACCGTGCCGGGCGGATTGGCGCCCTTCTTGTGCTCCACTTCCCAGGCCGCGTACTCCCGCTTGTGGAAGATGTATTTGGCGTTTGGGAATGTCGGTACCCAGCGCCCGTCGCGCAGGGTGGTGTTCCATCCGGTGTGGTCGATGTGGAGATGCGTGCAAAACACGTAATCGATTTTGTCGTAGCTGACGCCCAGTGCGAACAGCTCGTTCCGCCAGCGTTCCTTGCCCGGGAAATCGAACGGTGCCGGGTGGCCTTTGTCCTCGCCGGTGCAGGTGTCGACCAGGATGGTGTGGCGCGGGGAGCGGACCACGAAGGTCTGGTAGGTGATGCACATCTTGCCCGAGGCGGCGTCGAACACCTCCGGTTCCATGACCGGTAGATTGCGCTGAAAGATGGCCTCATCGTAGGCCGGGAAGAAGTCCTGTGGCCGCCGCCACGGTCCCTCGCGCTCGACCACCGCGTCGATGGTGATGTCGCCGATCCTGATCTGCCGCATGGTTGGTTCCCCCGAGTGACGCGCACACGCGCCTGGCTGCTTACAAGTACTTCGCCGGCCGGATCATCGCCCGCCACATATGCGCGACCGGGCTGTTGTCAAACCCGAGCCCTTGTTCAGGCTGGCGGAAATTGCGGCCGATCACATCGGTGAATTCTTCAAGCTCCACTTTAGCATCGGGATCGAACGAGTAGATGTCATGCACGGTGATCATCCGTCCGGACATGTACCATTTATGGTCGCGCATCCGCTTGTAGTCTTGCTCGACATAGTCGTCGGGCCGGTAATCCGCGCCGAACGCCTTGATGTAGGATTGCGGATATTCGTAGCCGACAGACGGGTCGGGATAGAAGCGCAGCACCTGGTGGGCGCGGATGGCCCAGGTGACTTCTTCATCGACGTAGGGCTCGACGAGTTGGGCGCCCCAGTAGCCGTGGTCGCCGCGAATGAAACCAATTGTCGAGATATCGTGTAACAGGCAGGCCAGCACCATGTTCTCCGGCAATCCGGCGTTCACCGCGTGCTTCGCGCTTTGCAGCAAATGCGCGGCGGGTCCGAACCGGTACTTGAAGAAATCGATGAGGGTGGGTTTCTCCGGCATCGTCGGCAGGCGCGGATCGTCGCCCATCAGCACACGCGCTTTCGGATTTTTGGCCATGATCGCGTTGGCGTTGACCGCTGGGCCCATATCGCCTTCGGCCATGCTGTAGAGCCGCGACTTGACGACGATATAATCGAGCTGCTGGCTCATTTGCTCTTCGAGCGCGTCGGCGCGCTGGGACAGCGTCTGCGTGTCGTTCATCGATTTTCTCCTTGGACCGCCGAGATATCTCCCGCAGCCTGCCAGATTTTGTCCGCTCCGTCGACCTGGGCTTCTGGCGCGGACCATCGGTACGACTCGGGGGGCCCAGTACCATGACGCTGGACCTGGAGCGAGTCGATGGACGCCACGATGGCCAAACTGGAGCGCCTGACGCGTGGCTTCGCGCCGCGCGTGCTCGACCTGTTCTCCGGGGCGGGCGGGATCAGCCTCGGCTTCCAGCGCGCCGGCTTTCACATCGCCGGGGCTCTCGAGATCGATGCACTGGCTGCGCGCACCCACGCGACCAACTTTCACCCCGCCGAAATTGAACTACACGCGCGGCCGCGGGACATGACCAAGGTCGAACCGGACCAGTTGGTCGCGGAACTGGATCTGGGCGGCACGGAAACCGCGATCGACGTCCTGGTGGGAGGGCCACCGTGTCAGGCCTATGCCCGCGTCGGCCGCGCGAAATTGCGCGAGATCGCCGAGCACCCGGAAGCCTACAAGGTGGACCCTCGGGGCAACTTGTTCTTGCGATATCTTGAGTACGTGCGGCGGCTCCGCCCTCTGGCGCTGCTGATGGAGAACGTTCCGGATATCTTGCATTACGGGCATCACAACGTCATCGAGGAGATGGTCGAGGCGCTCGATGGCCTCGGCTATGACGCGCGATATTCGCTGATCAACAGTGCCTTCCATGGCTGTCCGCAGATGCGCGACCGGGTGTTCCTGGTGGGTTATCGGAAGGAACTCGGAGTCGAGGTCCGGTTCCCGCGAGCGACCAACCACCTGAAGCTGCCACCGGGTTACGCGGGAACCCGGGCGGTGGCCTTGCGCTACGTCGATCTGTTCGGTGGCGCTGGCTACATATCGGCGGATCTCGGCGACAAGAGCCTGCCTGGCCCCGTGACGGCCGAAGCGGCGATCGGCGATCTGCCGCCGATCCTGGGCACCAGCGTGAAGCGCGGTGCCCGCCGGTTTGGCGCGGACACCTGGGTTGCCTATCGTCAGGCCGAACAGGTTTCGCCCTATGCCGCGATGATGCGGCACTGGCCTGGGTTCGAGACCGACGGCGGAGTGATCGACCATGCGATCCGGTTTCTGCCGCGCGACCACCTCGTGTTCAAGGAGATGCGCCCAGGTGCGGAGTATCCGGAAGCGCATGCGACAGCCGACCGAATCGCCAGGCGAGAAGCAGAACGATTGGGGCTGCGCGAGGGGTCAACGGCTTTCAGCGAGTTGTACACCAGCATCGTGCCGCCGTACGACGTTGGCAAATTTCCGAACCGCTGGTGGAAATTGCGTCCGGACTACCCCGTGCGCACGCTGATGGCGCACATCGGGAAAGACACCTATTCGCACATCCACTGGGACCCGGAGCAGGCTCGTACCATCAGCGTGCGCGAGGCGGCGCGTCTGCAAGGCTTCCCGGACGGGTTCCGCTTCAGCGGCACCATGAACCCGGCGTTCCGGCAGGTGGGCAACGCGGTCCCGCCACTGATGGCGGCCGCGATCGCGACGATCATGAACGCCGGACTGACGCGGGCCGCTCACGCGAGTACCGTGATCACGCCACCAGCAATGATGCCGCGCGATCGAGCGTGACCGGTTCGGTGCCCAACAGGAACGATGTTGCTGCCTCCTCCCATTGCAGTCCTTTGTCCAACCAAACCAGGGAGACTCTGGCCGTGAAGGGGCACTGCCGCGGGAGCTTGAATTCGGGCCCCTGGCGGGCGATCAAAGGCCGCTTGTGGCGTTTCTCGGCGACGGAATACCCAGGCGCGGCGGATCAGTGAACTCCGGTCGTAGACGGGAAAATCATCGTCGACCCATGTCGTTTTACGTACCTTTGAGCAAAGGGACCCAATGTCGGTGGCGATGAAGCGATAGCCGGTGTCCAGGCACACGGCCGCGCCGACGAATGCGCCATCGATCTCGATGACGTGCGATTGCAACATGATTGATGCCTCCAGGAACCGGAGTGGGAAGTACGTGTCAGGCGGTCGTGCGACCGTGCCGACATCGCATCCGGCGAGGCATGTTAGCCCGCGCCGTCGCGCCAATCCCCTGTTTGAACGCCGTGGCGGCCATGGCGAGTGATCCCCTGGTTCGGCGGACGTCAGTCCGAAAGCTGCCGCCCATCGAGTATAAGAGGATATTTTTCTGATAGACCGCAATAGCGGACTCAAAAAAAAGATTTATCTTCTACATCCAGTGCAAATTGGTAATGCGGACTGCTGCGCGACAGGCGCTTCAGGCAGTGCCTGTCGCCCA
>CALFNB010000626.1 GCA_937902425.1 uncultured Acetobacteraceae bacterium
TCGGGGTCCTGGAAATGCTCTTCCAGCGCGATGACGTACGGACGGTCGGCCATGATGGAACTCTCTCCGTTCATGGCGGGGGTTGTGGCATGCGGCGGGCTCGGCTGTCACGCCGGGAGCTGTCGGAATGCTTCGCGCGCGGGTCCGGGTGTGGTATTCACGGAGCAGATGTCCAATGCCCTGGTCCCGTCCGAGTTGCTCGATCCCGTCGTGGCTTATTTCCAGCCGCGGCGTGTGATCCTGTTTGGCTCCGTCGCGCGCGGCGAGGCGGGTCCTGACAGCGACATCGATCTGCTGGTTGTCGTGGACGACGATACGCCGCCGGAGAGGTTGACGATTCGTGCCGGCATCGACTCGCGGATGTCTTATCGTTACCCAGCTGATGTCATTCCATGCCGAGAATCAACCTATCGCAGGAAGGCACGCATCGCCGGCACCCTGGCGTACGAGGCGGCGCACGCCGGAACGGTAATTTATGAACGCCCTTGACGAGGACAGAAAGCGAGAAGCCGCGCGGTGGTTCAGGATCGCGATCGAGGACAGGGCCGTCGGCCAGGTCTGTCTGGACATGGCTCCGCCGTCGGTCGGCATCGCCGCTTACCACTGCCAGCAATCGGTCGAGAAAATGGTTCACCCGCCCGGTGTATGTGTGTGAGCACGCTGCGCCCTGGGTCGATGGTGAAACAATGATAACCTGACTCTGCTCTGCGACTCGTGCTGTTGGATACCAAAGTCACACTCGTGTCGGTGGTGCTGCCGCGAGAAGCAAGGAATGTTCCGAACAACGCTGCGCCACTAGGCAGCGTGACTGCGTGAGCCTCAAGACAGAGCACCAACAGAAATGCGAATAATGAGCCCGTCATGGAATAAACAAATGATTGCATGCTGCCTTGACAGGCGTATGGCGTTGGATGCAACGCGATGGCTGACCGTATAAATCATCACAGGAAAGAAGACACATGCCGGTTACTGCTGAAGTGATTTACGGCGCGCTCCTAATAATAGTAGGGAGCGCCTTGGTTAGCGCTTTTCTGGCAACTGGACCATTAGACGTGTTTGAGCTTGCCAAGAACAGGTTTAAGTTGAAGGCATACCTCAAATACTTCCTCAAGAACCTTCTGTTTACCGGTCTCCTTGCTACGCTCGCCCTGCTGTTTGGCACCGTAATGCTCGTGATTTCGGCAACGCGTGAGTACGGCACAGAATGGATATTACGCCTTATCAACTCTTCCTTCACCGTCCCTGTGGCGATGCTGCTAGCAGTTGGGCTCTTTTGGTTTCGGTGCAGAACGCCACGATTATTTGGTCTCGGCGAAATTTGCGCTGCTGTATCTTCCATTTACGCTGCAGTCAGTGCTCCGGGTGACAATGTGGGTGTAAAAGTATTGAGCTTACTCGCTGGGATGTATCTCTTTGTACGTGGTTTGGACAACCTTGATAAATCATTTAAGGAAAACAGGCATTGGAACATCTTCTTTTGGGGATCCGAAAAACGTGCCCCTTAAACAGACTTAACTGATGGGGTCTATGAGCGAGGATGATGGCGCTCGCCTGAACAACAACTACATGCTGGTCGTTCGAAATTGGCCGCTGGGGCCAACAAGGATATCGGCCCGGCTCACGTCTGGCTGGGCGTGTCAGTCCCGATACCGGGGACGGATACGGAGACGTATAATTGTCAGCAGGCCGCTGAAAAACTGACGAAGGATTGCTGGATTTGGCGCGAAGCCATTTCGTGCAAGATTCATGACATGGGGGCCTTGCCGGACCTCGTGATTCCGCGCTTTCCGCATCTGGCCGGTATGGTTGATCGCCTCGTTCCCCTCACGGACTGGGGGTATGTATCTCGTTATCCGGATGCGTGCGGGAACCAGTACCTTCGCAAGCAGAATTGCGAAGCACATCGCCGATATCGAGATGCTCGCAGAGCGCGTAACTGAACCCGTTGATCCGGAACCATCAGCGAAATAGGAGACCTCAATCTCCCGCTCGTGACAACGACGACCACTTCACCAGTCGATTACGCGTCGACGAACTCCCCAGGCTTTTCCTTAACCCCTCGCGCCCGCACCCCATCCGTCCGCAACTGCCCGCACGCCGCCAGTATATCCTGTCCTCGCGGCCGGCGCACCGGAGCCGCATAACCCGCGTCATTGACAATCCGAGAGAACCGCTCGATCGCACCGCGGCTGCTGCGCTCGAACTTCGTTCCGGGCCATGGATTGAACGGGATCAGGTTCACCTTCGCCGGCATGCCCGCGATCAGCCGCACCAGTTCGCGCGCGTCCGCCTCCGAGTCATTGACACCCTTCAACATCACGTACTCGAACGTGATCCGCCGCGCGTTCGATGCGCCAGGATAACGACGGCACGCCGCCAGCAACTCCGCGATCGGGTACTTTCGATTAAGCGGCACCAGTTCATCGCGCAGATCATCACGCACCGCGTGCAGCGACACCGCGAGGCAAACGCCCAGTTCGGCACCGGCTCGATCCATCATGGGAACGACACCGGAGGTGGACAACGTGATGCGGCGGCGCGACAGCCCGATCCCTTCGTTGTCCATGACGATCTTCATCGCCTTCGCGACGTTGGCGTAATTATACAGCGGCTCGCCCATGCCCATCAGCACGATCGTCGACAGCAACCGCGGCGTATCCCCCTTCGGACTGGGCCATTCGCCATACGAATCACGCGCCGCCATGAACTGGCCGACGATCTCCGGCGCGCCCAGATTACGCACCAGCGTTTGCGTGCCGGTATGGCAGAACCGGCAGGACAAAGTACAGCCAACCTGCGAGGAAATGCAGACAGCGCCGCGATCTTCGTCGAGGTCGGGGATATAGACCGTCTCCGCCTCCTGACCGTCCCGGAAGCGGAACAGAAATTTGCGGGTCGCGTCCGAGCTGGTCTGCATGCGCGCTTCTTCCGGCCGGCCGATGATGAACCGCTCCGCCAGCTTCAATTGCAAAGGCCGCG
>CALFNB010000627.1 GCA_937902425.1 uncultured Acetobacteraceae bacterium
GATGCGAGCTTGATACACGCGACTACCCGAAGGGCATCAAGGTCAGCGACGCGGAAATGATGACCCTCAATATCAAGGGCGACATATTCCATCCGGAATGGAATTATACGCTCTCACCGAGAGAACCAACCTGAAGCAGTAGTCTTTGGGTGTCGCCTTAGAGCACGGTCTCTTCAGGTTGACTCGGCCAAACCAGGCGATGCCGTCAGGCCCCCTGACCCTGGTAGGCAACCAGGCGGCAGAGCGATAAATCAGCCCACCCTGCCGCTTTTCAGCGCGACGGGAGATTACGGCGCGGCCGAAAGTACGATTCAAGATGAGGGCTGGAATGGAGGCCAGCCCGCATGGCAGCGGCCAGCAGTTCTCATTATCGCCGCGATTGGGTTAAAGGGCGGGAATCGCAGTCACGATCGGTCGTCAGATTGATCTGTCGGGAAGGTTGCGGTGGTGGTTTGATGAAGGCCAGCGTCGCCAGGACATCTTCCCAATCGGGAAGGACGAGGAACACCGTGATCGACCGCGGGTGTTCGAAGAATCGTTTGCGCGTGCCGATCGCTTCCGTCGCGGCGCGCCAGAGCGGGATGGCCAGGGCGCGGATGGTATGACACGCGAATGCCAGCAGATTAAGCGTGGCCAACACGGCCGAGAGATTCTGGCCACCATGACCGAAGTTGTGTTCCAGGTTGTAACCCTGGTTTTTCAAAGTGTTGAAACTCTCGTTCTCGATCTTCCACCTTGCCCCGCCACGGGCCGCCATCTCAATCACGTTACCACGATCAACCGGCGGATCGGTGATGAAGCTGTTACGATGAGTGATCTTGCCCGTGGGATCGATGATTTCGATCATCAACCAGTTGACCATCATGGCGCGTTCATCGCCGCGTAAAGGTACCTCGTTCATCCACCGGTAACGCCAGGTGAACCGCCGCGATCCGCGTTTAACCGCGTTCTTCGGTTCGTCGAGCACGACGCCCGTGCGGAAGTCCTCGACGGCCGGGTGCGATGAAGGTTTACACACGAATAAGACATGCATGCCCGCCGCCAGCACCGCCTCGCGGATTGGCTGCCGGGAGAACAGATCGTCTCCCATTATGATTGGATTGAGCGAGGCGTGGCTGGGGCCGTTCGCCGCCAGCCACCGCCGCGCGGCGCAACTCTCGCGGTCCGGCTTGTCATGCCCGTCCCGTGGCACGATGAATTCAGGAATGAGCGGCACAACACGATTATGTCCAGGCGCAACCAATGTCGCCACCAGCATGTCGTGGTGATACCCGGTCTTGCCGTTCCCATGCTGACGGGTGGAGCATTGGGGGCAGCTCACCTGGTACGAACCATTGTATTGGGTGCCATCGAGCGCGATCAGTACGTGGTTGTCCAGGCGGTGGAACGCCTGGATCCCGTCCGATCGCTGCAACTCATCAAGCACATCGTCGAACATCGGCTGGAACTGGCTGGGCTCGATCGGATCCAGTTTCGCGCGGATCTGACTGTCGCCCGGAATTTTCGTCATGCCGAACAGCGTCTCGCGGTTCGAGCGCCCCTGTCCCGCCGCCAACTGCCGTTGATGCTCCAGAAAAGGGCAATTATACAGTTGACAAACGTGCGGCTAGGGTATGATGCCAGTCATCAGGAGATACCCCGATGGCCAACGCCGATCTGCAAGCCCCCGCCTTTACCGATGACAACGCCGCCCGCGAAGCGATGGAAGCGGTTATGTGGCCGCATGGCGCACGCTGCCCACGCTGCCAGTCGCTGGAGCGGATCGGCAAGGTATCGGGCAAGTCCGCGCGCGCCGGTCTGTATTACTGCGGTCAATGTGAGCGCCAGTTCACCGTGACGGTTGGCACGATTTTCGAGCGTTCCAAGGTGCCGCTGTCCAAGTGGTGGCTGGCGGTTCACCTGATGGCGTCCAGCAAGAAGGGCATGAGCGCGCACCAACTGCACCGCATGCTTGGCGTGACGTATAAAACCGCCTGGTTCATGGAGCATCGTATCCGTGCGGCCATGGCCAGCGGCGATCTGACCCCGATGGGCGGAGAAGGCGCGATCGTTGAAATCGACGAAACTTTCATTGGCAAGAAGAAGGACATGCCGGTTCGTCGCGGGTTCGCTCACAAGCATGCGGTCATGACCTTGATTGAGCGCGGCCCCGACGGTGCGCGTTCCCGCTCCTTCCACGTCGAAGGAACCGCCGACGCCGATCTGCTGCCTATCATCAAGGCGCATGTGAACAGCGGCTCACACATCATGACTGATGAGGCCGGACAATACGCGCATATCGGTAAACACTTCACTGAGCATGACTATGTGACCCATAGCAAAAGGTGAATATGGGCGCGGCCCGATCCACACGAACACGGTTGAAGGGTTCTATTCAGTGTTCAAGCGCGGCATGAAGGGCATTTATCAGCATTGCTCAGAGGCCCATCTGCACCGCTACGTGTGGGAGTTCGATTTTCGTTACAATAATCGCACGCGCCTTGGTGTTGATGACGCGGAGCGCGCGGCCCGCGTGGTTCGTGGCGCGAAGGATAAGCGCCTGATGTATCGGCGGCCTGATAGCGCCAGTGCCGCCTAAAGGGCGACGCGGGCCGCGCCAGTAGTCTCGCGTTCCTTCTGGCGGCGCCTTCGTTGCGCCTCGGCTTGCGGGCCAGCTGGTTTCGGCGCGGCCTTTTGCTGTTCAGGTGACTGCCGCAGCAATCGACCCATGATCTGCCGTTCCGTATCCGATATGCCCCGGAGGGGCTCGTTGGGTTCATCGGTCATGGCGTGAGCCTAGCACGGGGTGGCGAGGGCCGGGAACCCGCGGACTCCCGGCCCTCTCTCCGCTATCCTGGTCGGTGCGAATCGAACCAAGGAGCGAAAGCTATGAGTGACGAAGAAGACCAAATGCTGCGAGAAATCGCAACAAGCGTGACTGTTTTGCGCGATATCGTCATTCAGTTGTTGGCTTATGAAGCGAAACGGCATCCTGATCAGCGTGGCTTCTTCGAGGGATTTGCCAGAGCCACGACCACCAAGATTGAAAAATCCCCAAAAGACTCCCCATTGGACGTGACAAGCCTTTCCTTTCAAGAGGCGGTGCTTGCGGAATTAGATGACATACTGGGCACCGCTCGTCGCATAGCAATGGGACCATCGGGAAAGGCGCGTCCCTGATGCGCCGGTAGGCTGCCAAGAGAGTGGTAGATGGCGGTCCGGGAGAATCATCCATGGGAAGAAACCTCCAATGTTGAAAGTTTTAATTTTCGCGCTGGCGCTGGCCGAGTGTGAGGCGGAAACGGATAATGCCTGGGTGAACCGGCAATGCCGCGACACCGTCGATATTCCAGCCTGGAACCGATGTGTTGAAAACGCCAACGATAAGGTCGCAGCGAGACACGCCGCCGAGGAAGTGCGCCAGGATCGCGAGGAAATACTGATCGCCCCGATGCTGCTCAACCGGCCCGTTCAGACCTCGTGCATGAACATCGGCGGCATCGTGACGTGCACAAGCAGGTAAGGGGCTATCCATGCGCGCTGATCTCACTGACGCTTTAGCCGCAGTCCATTGGGCCGATGCCCATATCCCAGTCATGAATGAGCGATTCATCGCCTGGAAGCGGCGCGGCCCATACGGGATCGTCGTAGATCCTGACCCGCAAGACGCGAAACGGGAGTTGCTTGTAGCCCATCTCAACATTCCACTCGACCCGCTCATTCACGGAGATATCGGGGCCATCATCAACTCGATGCGGACGGCTTTGGATATCCTCATGTCCTCCATTCTCGCGGGCCATGGCGTAAAACCCAACAGCCAGGCCCACTTCCCCATCCGTAACACTGAGACCGAGTTTCTGGACCGCGTAGCGATGCTCGAAAGCAAACAATGGGTTACCTCCGTTGAAGCTGCCGCGATCAAACGAACGAAAGCCTATAAAGGGGGCGACCGCGTTCTCTATTCGATCCACCAACTCGATATCCTCAGAAAACATGAGCGGTTGCTTATTGTTGAACCGGTGATCCGAACTGCTCACCTCGCGACCGAGGGTGACGGGTTTCACCACATTATTCACCAGCAAGACGACAAAACCATCTTGTATAGCTTCCCCAAAGGCGGATTCCGCCCGACGAAAAGCAATAGTCAGGTCGCCCCTGAGATATTTCTCAATGAGCCCACCGTTGGTGTCGCCCGTCATCCAGCAGTTCTCGCTCTCCGGGCCTTCACCAGTAGGATACGCAATCTGATTGAGTACTTCCCCTAATCCATTCGCCGGCCTGTCACGCCCCGCCAAATACTACATCTTGCGTCACGTTTGTCACCTATATAATTGCCCAGAAAAGATGGGCTCCGCATGAAAAAGACTGAGCAGGCCGCCAGTCCGAAATCCGCCATCGCATACCGCGTATTGGTCCCCTTCCGCTTGTCCGGCAGTGACAGGCAGCAGCGACGCGATGAAGCCAGAAGGCGATCCAGGGTGTCCACGCCGTGTATCGAATCGGAGGTCGCGCCGCGCCGCCAGGCCTGATCGGTCGATCCGGACAGTTTGTCGTGGACTGTGGCGGATCAGACCAGGTCAGACCCGAAAGGCAGGCGGGCTTGTTCGCTCAACCCAGCCCACGCCGACGGGATCACTGGTCAATTTTCCATAATGAGAACTGCCGGTCCTGACCAGGGCCGCTTGTAAATTCGTGGCGGCGTGGTATCGGGCGCGCTTTCCGCCTGATCCCAGGCGCGGAACAACAAAACCGGGAAGTAAACGAGAATGATAAGAAAGCTGGTTCTTGGCCTCGCGGCGAGCGCGATGTTGACGGGCGGTGCCTACGCCCAGTCGATTAAGATCGGCCTGTCTGGGCCCTTCACCGGCGGATCGGCATCGATGGGCGTGTCGATGCGCGATGGTGTCAAGCTCGCCGTCGCCGAGATCAACAAGGCCGGCGGCATCATGGGCAAGCAAATCGTCCTGGTGGAGCGCGATGACGAAGCGCGCAACGAACTGGGCGTGCAGATCGCGCAGGAGTTGATCAACAAGGAACAGGTGGTCGCGACGCTTGGGTTCATCAACACGGGTGTCGCGCTGGCCTCGCAGCGCTTCTATCAGGAAGCCGAAATCCCCGTGCTGAACAATGTCGCCACCGGCACCCTGATCGCGACGCAGTTCGTGCCGCCGGAGTATAAAGCGAACTACATCTTCCGGACCTCGGCCAACGACGCGATTCAGTCCGGGATGATTGTCGAGGAAGCGATCAGGCGCCGCGGCTTCAAGGCGCCGGCGATCCTGGCCGACAGTACCAATTATGGCCAGCTCGGCCGCGCGGATCTTGAAAAGGCGCTGGAAGCGGCGAGCGTGAAGTCAGTCGCGGTGGAAAAATTCAACATCGGCGATACCGACATGACCGCGCAGTTGCTGCGCGCCAGGCAGGCGAACGCCGACGTAATCCTGACCTATGGGATCGGGCCGGAACTGGCGCAGATCGCCAACGGCATGGCCAAACTGGGCTGGAAACTGCCGATGATCGGCAGCTGGACCCTGTCGATGGCGACGTTCATCGACAACGCTGGAGCCAATGGCGACGGTGCGGCAATGCCGCAGACCTTCATCCAGACCGGCAACACCCCGAAGCGGAAGGCGTTTATCGCGGCCTATCAGGCCGCCTACAAGGTCGATCGCATGGCTTCCCCGGTGTCCGCCGCGCAAGGATATGACAGCGTGTACCTGTTGCAGGCCGCGATCGAGCAGGCGAAGTCGACCGAAGGCCGTAAGATCCGCGAAGCGCTGGAAAACCTCCAGACCAAGATCGACGGCGTGGTGACGGTTTACGACAAGCCCTTCACGGCGACAGATCACGAAGCGATCACCGCGAACATCCCGGTGTTCGGCGTGGTCAAGGGCGGTCGCGTGGTTGTCGCGCATGACGACGACATCGCCGGCGACAAGGCGGTGCGCGTCAAGCAGAAGTAACCAGCGCGGGTTGAAGGGGGATTGCCGTCAGCCGCCGCCAATGAGCGAAACGGAAGGCCGGGGCCGCGTCCCTGGCCTTTCTCATGAGGCCGAAGATGCAGATACTTGGCCAGCTTATCGTCAGTGGCATCGCCGTCGGCATGATCTACGGCGTGATTGCCTTCGGCTATCAGCTCACCTTCGTGACCTCGAAGACGCTGAATTTCGGCCAGGGCGAGGCGCTGATGCTGGGCTCCCTCGTCGGCCTGACCGTGGTCGCCTATACCGGATACTGGCTCATGCTGCCGGTGGTGCTGGCCTTCGGCATGGTGCAAGGCGCGGTGGTCGAGCGTCTGGGCGTGCGGCAAGCGATCAGGACCGGGTCCGAGTCCGGGTGGATCATGGCCACGATCGCGCTTGGCATCATCTTCAAGAACCTCGCGGAGAACATCTGGGGCCGCGACGCGCTGAAATTTCCCTCGCCGCTGCCGGAGGCGCCGCTGTCCTTCATGGGCGTCAACGTGCTGCCGATGGAAATCGCGATCGTCGTGGGGGCGCTTGGGATGATGCTGCTGGTCGAGTTGTTCAACCGCCGTTCGATCCATGGCAAGGCGGTCGTCGCGACCGCCAACGACCGCGATGCCGCCGGGCTGATGGGCATCAACACCTCGCTGGTCATCACCTTTTCCTACGCGTTGTCGTCCATGACGGCGGCACTGGCGGGCGTGCTGGTCGCACCGGTGACCCTGACCGGCGCCAGCATGGGCGGCGCCCTGGGCCTGAAAGCCTTCGCCGTCGCGATCATCGGCGGCCTGTCCAGCGGCTTCGGAGTCGTCGCCGGCGGCCTGATCCTGGGCATCACCGAGACGCTGACCGGGTACTACATTTCCACCGGCTACAAGGACGTGCCTGGCCTCGTTCTGTTGTTGCTGGTGTTGTCGTTCCGTCCCTCGGGCCTGTTCGGTACCGCCGCCATCAAGAAGGTCTGAGGCCATGAAACGTCTCGCGACGGCGGGTTCCCTCGCCGCCATGGGGGTGTTCCCCTTCGTGGTCACCAGCCCGTACTACCTGCATCTGGTCGTGGTCGTCGCCATCTTCTCGATCGTTACGGTCGGCTTGGATATCGTCTTCGGTTACACCGGCGAGGTCTCGGTCGGCCACGCCGCGTTGTTCGGCGTCGGCGCTTACACCGTGGGCGTGCTGGCATTCCAGTTCGGTATCGGATTCCCGTGGGCGATCCCGGTCAGCGTCGTGGTGGCGCTTTTGTTCGGCGCCCTGCTCGCCTTGCCCGCTTTGCGCGTCACTGGCCCCTATCTCGCGATGGTGACAATCGCGTTTGGCACCATCGTGCAGATTCTCATCAACGAGATGACGTTTCTGACCGACGGGCCGCTCGGTATCTCGCTGAAAAAGCCGCTGTTCGTCGACCTGCGCGACTGGGGCGACACGCTGGCGTTCCTGGACATGTCCCTGCCCCGGATGCGCGACGTCGAGTTTTATTATCTGATCGCGCTGTCCCTCGTGCTGGTTCTGGTGGTCATCAATCGCCTGCTGGCGTCCCGCTATGGCCGCGCGTTCGAGGCGTTGCGGGAAAGCCCCATCGCCTCCGACTGCATGGCGGTGAGCGTCTACAGCCACAAGGTGCTGGCGTTCGTTCTCAGCGCCGGGTTCGCCGGGTTCGCGGGCGCGCTGTTCGCTTATTCCGAACAATACATCGCGCCGAATAATTTCGGCTTCGAATTGTCGATCCAGTTCCTGCTGGCGGTCACCATGGGCGGGCGGAAATCCCGCGTCGGACCCATTCTGGGGACCGCCATCGTCGTCTATCTGCCCAACCTGTTGGCCGATATCGGGCAATTCCGGCTGGTCGCTGGCGGGATCGCGGTCATCGCGGTCGTCGCCGGCGCGATCCGGATGGTCCGCCTGCCGGAAGAACGCGCGCGCACCGCGATCCCCGTGGCGTTGTGCCTCGGTTTCTTCGTCTTTTCGCTGCTGTTGGAAAAGATCACGGACTTCAAGCTGACCGTCTTCGGCCTGATGATCCTGTTCATGGTCTATTACCTGCCCGACGGCATCTGGGGCTTCGTCCGTCAGGCCGTGGCTCGGATGGCGCCGGGGCTGCTGAGCGGCCCCATGGCCACCACGGCGGGAAACGACGCCGATGTCTGGTCGGTCAGCACCGGAGCCGCCGAGAGCGGCCGTCCGTTGCTTGAGGTCGATACGGTCATCATGCAGTTCGGCGGCTTGCGCGCGCTGGATCAGGTGAGCCTCACGGTCACGCCTGGGACGATCCATGGCCTGATCGGACCGAACGGGTCGGGTAAATCGACGATGATGAACGTGCTGACTGGCATTTATGTTCCGACGTCCGGCGCGGTGCGGTTTCGGGGGCAGGAGATCCAGGGCCGCACCGCGCCGCAAATCGCCGGCACAGGCATCGCCCGCACCTTCCAGAATGTGCAGTTGTTCGGCGAACTGACCCTGCTGGAAAACATCATGGTCGGCCTCAATCACACGTTTCGAGGTGGTGTCGCCGATGTCGCCCTGGGCACCGGGCGGGCACGCCGCGAAGAAGCGGCGGCCAGGTTGAGGGCGGCCAGCCTGTTGCGCTTTGTCGGACTGGAGGCGCTCGCCACCGAGCAGGCCCGCAATCTGCCCTACGGCAAGCAGCGCCTGCTGGAGATCGCCCGCGCGCTGGCGCTCAATCCCAGGCTTCTGTTGCTCGACGAACCCGCGGCCGGCCTGACCGCCCCCGATATCAAGGAGCTGATCGAGATCATCCGCCGCGTTCGCGAACACGGCGTGACGATCGTCCTGATCGAACATCACATGGATGTGGTGATGAGCCTGTCCGACGTCGTGACCGTGCTGGATTTCGGGCAAAAGATCGCCGAGGGCAAACCGGCCGAAGTGCAGGCCGATCCGAAGGTCATCGCCGCCTATCTGGGCGGCGGCCACGCCGCCGCCGCCTGAGGGAGCCCGCGTATGCTCAATGTCGAGAAACTCGTCGCGGGTTATGGCAAGGTCGAGGTTCTGCGGGAGGTCTCGCTGGACGTGCCGGAAGGCGCGCTGGTGACCCTGATCGGTAGTAATGGCGCGGGAAAGACGACCACATTGCGGGCGCTGTCGGGGATGATCGCGCCCTGGTCGGGCCGGGTCGTGCTGGATGGCGCCGAAATCGGCGGATTGCCGCCGCATGAGATCGCGCGCCGGGGCATGGCCCACTCGCCCGAGGGGCGGCGCGTGTTCGCGACCCTGCCGGTTCAGGACAACCTGCTTCTGGGCGCCTTCACTCGCATAACGGGCAGCCGCCCGAAAGGCGACGTCGCCGCCGATCTGGACCGGATGTTCGCGCTGTTCCCCCGGTTGGCGGAGCGCCGCGCGCAACTCGCGGGCACCTTGTCGGGCGGGGAGCAGCAGATGCTGGCCATGGCCCGCGCACTGATGCTGAACCCGCGGGTGTTATTGCTGGATGAGCCGTCGATGGGTCTCGCGCCCCGCCTGGTCGAGGAGGTTTTTTCGACCGTCGCCCGGTTGAAGGCGGAGCGGGTGACGATGCTGCTGGTGGAACAGTTCGCCGCCGCCGCGTTGGACGTGGCGGATTTCGGTTACGTGCTGGAAAACGGACGCGTGACCGCGTCCGGACCGGCGTCGGCGTTGAAGAACGATCCCGCGGTGCGGGCGGCGTATCTGGGACAGGCGCACTGACGCGCCGCGGATCCTTGTCGTTGGATAGAACGGTGCTCAACCGTATGTCCGGCGAAGACCGTGACCAATTCCACCACGGGTGCGACAAGCTGATCAGATGTCTTTCTTTGCAATTCTGGTTTGTGCCGCGTCGCGGCGGTTCGCGATGCGTCAGAGAGCGATCTTGATCGGGAGTTCGTCGATTTCTTGCCCCGTTCCTGCTGCGGCCGTCGCTGCCTCACGCAAAACCCGACCGACAAATGAGGCTCCCCGATGGGTCCGACGCCATGATGGACGAACCTGAACGTTTCGTATTCTCGCTTCGGCGCCTGCCCGAATATTCGGACGAAGCTGTCCTGGCGGAGCTGCGCGGGGTTGCCGCATTGGTGCCTGACGGCGCGCTGACGGTTGCGGCTTTCGCCAGGCACGGTCGTGTCACGAGGAAGGTTTATGACCGTTTTGGGACCTGGGGAGATGCCCTTCGGGCCGCCGGTCTTTATCATAGGGCCATAGCGTAGACATGGTGCTCATCATCGTCGGTCGTGGCCCGCCAGATCTACGCTACTGGCCGCCGGGCCACGCCGTCGCCTCCCCAATGGCTATGCGGTGTTTCTTCCCGGCGTGGCGCGGGCCGGTCGCGGGGCTTTCACACCAACTCAACTCGCGCGTGATGACCGGCCGCCGCGGCGAGACGGTGGTCGCGTGTCAACAGCGTGGCGTCGAGCGCTTCGGCCAGCGCGACATAGACAGCATCATAGGCCGTGAGGTTATTCCGCAAATCCCAAACGCGCGGTAAAAGAAAATCATGCGGGTAACGCCGCAATGGAAGATCCGAAAGATCGGTGAGCGCCGCGCGCCCGCGTTCACCATCGATCTCGCCTTTTGCCGCATACCGGCGGATCACTTGCGCGACTTCGACGTCGACCAGGTGCGGCGCATGAAGGGTCTGACCCTGGGCGAACAGCAGATTTTCGACTGCCATTGCCGCCGGCGTGCGCAGAAGCACTTCAATCAACGCCGAAGCGTCTACGACAATCAATGGCGGTCGCGCTCCGCGCGGACCGCTTCAGCCGGTGCCACCGAGGGGTATGTCGCGGCGCGGCGCTCCATTCGCGCGCGTAGTTCGTCAAGACTCGGCCGCTCGGCTACCTGGCGAATCTCGTTGAGGAGGAAGTCGGAGAGGGACATGCCAGCCAGCGCCGCGCGCGACTTAAGCTGGCGATGAAGCGTCTCCGGCACGTTACGAATTTGGATCATCGTGTTCATGTTTAAATGATGAATGCATGTGCTTCACATGTCAATGGCGAAAGCGGTTCAGGCCGCACCGGGCATCGGCGCGAATGGCGAGCGGGCTCAGACCATGCTCATGAAGACACTACCCCTGGGGGTGCTGTGTAAACCGGACAGGCAAGCAACGAATCTCCGCGATTACAACGCTCTATGGATTCGGGCCGAGGAATGCCACCATGACCGGCTGGCGTTGGCTCGACAGCTTGTTAGATTGGGCCAGGACAGCGCGTAATCAGGTTCATTTCTGTGTTTGAA
The DNA here is from genome assembly GCA_937902425.1 of uncultured Acetobacteraceae bacterium. GTDB lineage: Bacteria > Pseudomonadota > Alphaproteobacteria > Acetobacterales > Acetobacteraceae > Rhodopila. Next base: position 11,154 of record CALFNB010000627.1, read on the forward strand.
GGCAAGGCCGCG
>CALFNB010000628.1 GCA_937902425.1 uncultured Acetobacteraceae bacterium
TCACGCATGATAAAGGACGTTATCATGCGTGACATTGGAATTTTACACCAAACATTTTTCTAATGCTGTAAGCAAGGTCATAGCTGGGTCCTTTCGAACCGGATAGGATAGAAACAAATCGCAATAGCCGCCATGCCGATGAAGATAGGCGAGCAACGAGATCGTCAGAGTGCGGCCGGTTCCCGGCGTTGTCGTCGTTCCGAGCAGAAAAGGTAGGCCGATGACCTTATTTCTAGACGGAGCCGGCGTTTCCGGCACGGCGTTTTTCAATCTCCTGACCATCTCCGGCGATGATGGCGGACTGGGAATGAATGACGATCCCGCTGACCACACCCTGCTGCTGGTGACTTACACGGAGACCGCCGGTCAACCCGCGACAGCTGACCGGCTGAACACGCTGGTCAACACAGATTTCGGAACACCCATCGTTATCACCGCGATGAACGGCGGGAACGATCCTTACAGCGGGACGGATGTGACCGGAAACGGGACCACTTACGTCGACAGCAGTTCAGGGTCCAACATTATCCGGGTCGTTTACGACGTCAGTCAGGCCTGCGGTAAAGGTTTGGCATTGTACGATACCGGCCATAATACGATCGCGACGCCAAACCCCGTTATCCTTTATCATGAGTTGTCGCATGCATTTCATTTCGCGACCAACCAACTACCATTTCCGCAAACCGCCTGCCCAGGTAACACAACTGATGAACCGGCCGCGGAGATCGATGAGAATGTGTTGCGGACACAGCTTGGGCTGTGCCTGCGGGACGTCTGCAACCACGATGGCACCACCGGCTGGGGTTCGACCTGTGGCGGCAGCCTGGGCGACGCGGATGGCGGCCCACCCGCAGGTGGCTGCGCCGCGGGCAACAACGGCGGCTGCTTCATCGTTTCTGCGTCGACCGGATCACCGCAATCGGAGGAAGTCCAACAGTTGCGCGTACTGAGAGACCGGATCGCCACGGCATCCGGTTTGAGCGGGCGGCTGATCGACCTGATCTACAGCGAGTATTACCAGTTCAGTCCTGAGATCGCCCTGCGGGTAGAGCAAGACCGGATGACACGCCAGGCCGTACTGGCCGTCGTGGTACGGCCGCTGCTCGCCTGGTATGCACTGGCCGGCAAGCTGGCCCTGGACGGGCGCGGGCCAGAGACTGATGCGGCGGCACGGGCGATCGTCGCGGCGTGCCCCATCTTCCTCGGACGCGCCCGGATCGCCGCGGCCCTGAGCGCGGTGCAAAACGGCGAGCCGCTGCCCGATGGCGCGGCACGGCTGATGGGCGAATTGTCGGACAAGATCCGCGAAGCGACGAAGATGCGGATCGCGGCATGGGCCATTCTCGATCCGTTGGCGCGGCTGTGGCACGCCGCCGCCCGGGGCGAGGACATGATCCAGGCGGTGTCGAACTGGTTGGCAGAAGCACCGTTGCAGGCCGTGACACCGCCGGGGCATCAAGCGACGCTCGATCTCGAGCTCGCGTCCCTCGCGCGGTTGCTCGCTTTCAATCCGGGTGTGAAGCCGCTTCTGGGGCGGCGCCTGGCCGTCGCCTGGCCCGATGCGATGGAGGCGATGGCACGCCACGGATTCATCGAACAGGAGATCCGTCATGGGTAGTAGACCGACCAGACGCCGCCGGGGCGGCGGCGAGCCGCTGAAATTGACGGCCGCGACGATTGGCGCGGTCAGGCATCCCAACGCCGCGATCGCCCGTCTTCCCGGCGAGCCAGAACCAGCGCCCACGGCCGCCCCGATGGCGGAGGACGGCCACCGGCACGTGGGCGTAGAGGTGGAGAACCCGAACGACACACCGTTACACGTCTGGGCCAGTCTGAAGCATTACGATTTCGATCCGAACACCCACGTGCTGACGCTGTGGCTAACCGAGCATACCCCAGAACCTCCGCCAGGAATCATGATGATCTCGCAGCATCCGCGTACCCCAGAGCAGGTCGTGGTCGGGGCGCATGGCAGCGCCATCATCGACGTGGCGATCCCGCACATCATCCGCAAACGCGTTTCTGGCGCGGAGGGGAAGGGTATGCAGTTTGTCGAGCAGCGTATTGGCCAGATCGATCATGTCGAGATGCATGTCCAGTATGCGGATACGCCGATCCCGAGACCTGACGGCGCGGACGCCGCCCGCCATCACCAGCTTCTGATGGAGCATGGCGATGTGGTCCAGGAGAGACTTTCGCTAAACGCCGCACCAACAAGCCGATAGCAGGAGCTGCAACAATGGCCTCGATCAATGACGTCTTCAACGAACTTCAGACAATCAACAACACGCTGAATCAGTTGCACGCGGACGCGTTGGCGGAGATCGGCGCGATCAACACCGTTAACACCAGCGTCAACACGCTGAACGCCACGACTCACGCGGGTTTCGGTGCGACGCTGAATGCGATGAACGTTCTGGCGCAGATTGAGATCGCGACGGCGAAGATGGTGTTTCATCTGACGCAGCAGGCGGACACGATGATCTGCGCGCTTGAACATATCTCGCAGAACACCTGCGCGATCCTGACGCAGAGCACGATACAGACCCGACTGCAGGCCCGGATGGGGGCCGACCTCGCCGCGATGCGGGAGTTGACTGAACTCGCCAATCCCGCGGCGGCGGTCGAGGCTTGCAAGCTGGCGAAATTGCGGGCCGAGATCGAAAAATGCTGCCCGCCGGAAGTGCCGCCGCCGGCCTGCACGTATCAGCCGTGCCCAGCCCCGCGGCCGATCCCGCTGCCGGACCTGCCGCAGATCCCTGATCCGCAAAAACCGCCCGGCTGAGGACCGCAGCTGACCGCGTTACCCCTGATGTCATTAGCTGGCTGGACACAACCCGGCCAGGGACCAGACACCTACCCGGTTACTTGGTCCCCGCCGGCCCAGGCAATTCAGGCCCGTGCCCGACGGGCAGTCAGCCTCCTACTGCTTTGGGGACTGGGTTACTTCCTTATCGGGCACTCGGAACTGATGCGCAACGCCCGCGACGTTTCGACACCGCTCGACGCGGCCATCCCGTTCGTCGGCTGGACAGTATGGATCTACCTCTCAGGGCTGGCATTCATTATCGCGCCCGTGTTCGTCCTGCGGCACGTGGACGCATTCCAGCACGCCGCGAGAAGCTACGCCTTGACCCTCCTTGGCTCATTCGCGTGCTTCCTGGCGATGCCGGTCTCTGCGGTTCACCTGCGCGACTCCGCCGGCGCCGCGAACTTTACCGGATTGGTAGCCTGGGTGGCCGACATGCTGTATGGTGTCGATCCGCCGTACAATCTTTTCCCGTCTCTTCACGTCTCTCTGTCGGCGCTCGCCTGGTGGTCGATGACCGCCGCGTATCCAGGCCGGCGGCGGGCCCTCGCGATCATGGCGTGCCTCATCATGGGCTCGGTTCTCACCACCAGGCAGCATCTGGTGATCGACGTTGCCGGCGGCCTGGCTCTCGCCTGGACCGCGCATGCGATCACCGGCCGCCGCCGAGGCAATCCACCGGTCGTCTCCGCCGCCTTGTGCCTTGCCTTGGTGACGTCCCTGTTTGGCCTGCTCTACTGGCATGTTGTATAATCGCGCGGCGGAACGGATCCCGTTCCTTATGGGTGTCATAGGCAATGCGGTTCATCGCTGAGTACCTGGATGCGTGGGCGGCGCGTCAACCCGATAAGCAGCTGTTCTGTTTTCTCGGTGCGAACGGCGCTGAGCAGGCCACATACAGTTATGAACGTTTCGCCCATGTCACGCGCCGGCTAGCGGCGTGGCTGTGCCGAACACAGGATCTCAGGCGCGGCGATCGTGTGTTGCTGGCCTACCCGGCCGGGCTCGATATGGTCGTCGCGTTCTTCGCCTGCGCACGATCGGGATTGATCGCGGTTCCTACGGCACGGCCTAATCTGTCACGGCTAAGTACGTCCCACCTCGCTATCGTCGGAAGCTGTCAGAGGACAAACCTTCAGGTGGGCGCTGACAGCGCGGCCGACCGGAGTGCTGAGGCGCTGGCCAGGTTCGCCGCCATCGCCACGGATTGCGACGCCCGTGCCGTACTCACCGACCGTCTGCCGCCCGGCCCCGATCAAATCTCCATGCTGCTTGGCAGGCCGCGCTGGATCGCGACCGCTGGTTTCGAAGCGCCTGACACCGCGATCGCGCGGCCTGGTGCGGTACCTGACGGGTTCGGCGATACTCCCTGTCCCACACTGTTCCTTCAATACACCTCCGGCTCCACGGGCCGTCCGCGTGGGGTGATCGTCTCGCATGAAAACATCATCGCGAACGCGAGGGCCGTACTGGGCGAAGTGCCCATTGGAACCAGCCACGCGGAAACCGGCGTCACCTGGCTCCCGCAGCACCACGATATGGGTCTGATTGGCTACTATCTGTTCCCCGTGCTCGTCGGCGGCACGACCGTCGGAATGTCGCCCTTCGACTTCCTACGCAAACCCGCTCTCTGGCTGCGCGCCATTAGCCGGACCCGCGGAACCTATGCCTCGGCTCCGAATTTCGGCTTTGAGTACTGCCTGCGTCCGGGTCGGATCAGCGATGAGGAGGTGCGTGAGGTCGACCTGAGTTCGCTCCGCTGGTTGATGAGCGCTGCTGAACCAGTCCGTCCTGAGATCCGCGCACTGTTCGCCGCGCGGTTCGCCGCCTGTGGGCTCGCGCCGGAGACCTGCGTAGCGGCCTATGGGCTTGCGGAGAACACGCTGGCGGTGACCCATCACGGGCGCCGCACGCTCCGCCTCGACGCCGCCCGGCTGCGGGGCGGACAGGTTCACCGGGCGGACGCGGAAAACAGCGACGCGGTTCTCATGGCGAGCTGCGGCGAACCACTTCCTGGTGTGGCAGTCCGGATCGTGGACCCCCATACCCGCCAAACACTCGGCGAGGGCATGGTGGGCGAAGTATGGATCGCCGCCAGCGCCAGCACTTCCGTGGGATACTGGAACGATCCGGTCGGCACCAACACGACATTCGGCCAGCGCCTGGCGGACGATTCGCGGGACTCCGAGCCCGCAGCGGGCTGGCTGCGCAGCGGTGATCTCGGCTTCCTCGATAACCGAGAACTCTTCATCTGCGGCCGCACCAAAGACGTCATCATTTTCCGCGGTGCCAATTATTTTCCCCAGGACATCGAGGTGGCGGCGGAAGCCGTCCCGGGGGTAAAACCCGGCGGCGTCGCGGCCGTCAGCGGCGATGACGGGACGCTCGCGGTGCTAGTGGAACAGTCCGCTGGTCGTCCTTTCTTCAGTCCGGCGGAGCTTGCCCGCACCATCCAGGCGCGCTGCCACATCCTGCCGCGGACAATCGCCGTTTTTCCGCCTGGCACTCTGATACGAACCACCTCCGGCAAACTGGCCAGGGGCCCGACGCGCGAGCGGTTTGCGGCCGGAACCATCGTTCCATTTCTGCTCTGGCATCCTGAAACGACGCCGGACGGTGACGACAGCGCGGCCGGGTTGCGGGCCCGTTTCGGCAAGCTGCTGGCCAAAGGCGAGGCGCTGCCAGAAACGGCGACCCTGGCCGATGCCGGATTCGACTCGCTCATGTTGACGGATCTACTCCTGGCCCTCGAAGCCGTGCTGAAGAGCCTTGGCGGCACCAGCGTTATCGAGACGCTCGACCTCTCGCTGTTTCAGCGCCTGACCATCGGCCGCTTCCGGCGCCTGCTGGACGAGCTTGAGGAACAGCCCCCGGATACCATCAACGCGCTCGGTGCGGAACTCGAGAATATGCGGGACGAAGCCGCGTCGGCGACGGCGCTGCGCATGCGTGACGATGCGAGGCTGGAACCGGTGTTTGCCGCGACCGGAGCAGACCGCCCGCCTGAACGCCAGCCAACGCCGGTTACCGATGTCCTGATGACGGGTGTTACTGGCTTTTTCGGGCCGTTCCTGCTCGAAAGTCTGCTGCGTCAGACCAACTGGCGCTATCGCGTGCTGGTACGAGCTTCGGATCCAGTGCACGCGATACAGCGCGTGCGTGCGGCACTGGGCGGATATGGGCTACTCGCATCAGCGATTACACACGGTTTCGAAAGCCGGGTGGCCGCTGTGTGTGGCGACATCGCCGCATCGGACTGGGGACTCTCGGGCACCGCGTGGCATCGCGAGGCCGGTGCGGTGCAGGCGATCTTGCATAACGCCGCCCAGGTAAACTGGGTGGCTGACTATGAGGCGCTGAGGCCCGTCAACGTCGAGGGCACACGTACTATGCTCCGCTTCGCGCGCACAGGACGGCCGAAGCGAGTGCACCACATCTCGACCACTTTCATTTTCGGATGGACGAGGGGCGTCACACTGCTCGAAAGTGACAGCAACGATGGGATGGAGAACCTCGATTTCGGCTATGCTCAGAGTAAATGGGTGGCCGAGCGCCTCGTGCTGGCCGCCCAACGCGACGGCCTGGATGCGCGCATCTACCGGCCCGCGATCGTCTCGGCATCAATCTCCGGCGTGGGTCATCCGGCGGACGCCGCCGTCAGGGTGCTCGCCTTTATGATTAACCACGGCATAGCGGTTCGGACCGCGAACCAGCTCAGCATTCTCCCCGCCGACATTGCAGCTGACAATATCGCGGCCATCATTACCCAGGACGATCCGCCGGGTCGAACATTTCATGTCACCCTGGACGGCTATTGCAACATCGTTGACCTCACTCGCGTCCTGACCGTGGAGCACGGCTACGATTTCGAGTATTACGAAATTCCTGAGTTCATCTCTGAGATGAATCGCCGGTGTACCAGAAGCGATCCACTCTATCCACTGCTTGACTTCTTCAACGGTTCAGCGACGCGGATCGCCGCAATGCAGCTCAAGCGTTATAGCAACAACGCTTACCGTGCCGCTTGCGCACAGTCGCTTTCCGCGCGGGCCGATCCGGCGCTATCACGCACGGTGGCGGCAATCGTTGCCTATCTTCGTTCGCAAGGAATGGTCGGCGA
>CALFNB010000629.1 GCA_937902425.1 uncultured Acetobacteraceae bacterium
TCGATCGTCCTCGAAAGCCGCCGGAGCGGCGGCTCTTTGGGAATATCTTCGGGGGCGTGGGATGCCTGAAATTTTAACCGGACAGCCGTGGGCCCGACCCGGCCATGACGCGGGAAGCACGAGTCAAAAGTTTTGTTCGCTGGTATGAGTACATGTCTCTAGGCGCGCCTGGGAAGATCGGCCGTCCGGTTCGCGAGGACACAGGCGTGTTTCGTGAAGATACCATCGTGGCGTCGCCGACGAAATCGATGACGTCCACTGATCGTTACGTTTCGATAGGGCTCTCGGCAATGGGCTTCGATCCCGGATTTTTACTTGCCTGGTTTCGCGATAATCCCGCTCACCCAAACGCCCCATTTCATGATGGTCCGCGGCGGAAATCACGAAATATCGCGGACACCGAGATCACCCGAACGGGTCGGATGATTCGCTACCAAAGGAGATCAACCATGAATACGACAGGAACACTGATGCTGGCGGCGATGTCCGTGTTGGCACTCGGCGTTGAAACCGCGATGGCACAGAACCTCACCGGCAACGGATACGTCGCCGCCGGTCAGGCGAATGCGGCGCAGCCGCGGACGCAGTCCGCCCCGGTTCAATCAGGCTCGTCTGACGAGGTTCAATCTGGCTGGCATTTAGGCTTATTTCACGCCACTCTGGACCGCGGCGGTGTTGCTCCAGACGGTGAAGACGGCGGCGCCTCATAAGCATGAAAGGGTATGTCCACCAACGAGGGCCGGTGCCGACACCGGCCTTTTTTGTGCCCAGTCAGGGCTTATCAGGCGCTTCTGACCGCAAGCCTCATTGACGCTGATCGCCGGCAAGAGAACATGCTTGCTGCCGCATTATGGCGACGCATGATATTTCGCTCCTTAAGTCGTGCGTCGCTCCAGACAATGCGAAGACGGAGCATGTCGTTGGGCCGAGCCGGCCGCGATGCCGGTTCGAATGGTAGTCCCGGCCTGACTGGTCACTCAAACCGTGCCTGACCATGTCGGGATGTCTTTCCCAGATAGACAAGAGTCCGTGCCGCGCATCCTTGTCCTCTGGCGAGGCTACGGCCCGGATGGCTCGCCTCAGTCGGCTTCCCTCAGAAGTCGCACGCCTTATCTATATGTCGTGGAATTCGAACAGGACCCGGAAGTTCAGGCGGCCAGCCTTTCCTGAAGCGGGGAAGCACAGTCCTGGCGGCCAAGGGCCCAGGCCCCGATTGAAAGCAGCAGGAGCAGTCGCTCCGGGACGAACGCCATTCTTATGCTCTCGAGCGCGACCGGCCCATCTTCGGCCAACTGGAGCAACGCCGCTATGGCGGGGAAGAGGAGTTCAGGTTGGGGCGGCCGTCCTGGCGCCGCGATCCAAGCCTTGACCAATTCCGCCAACGAGCGCGGCTCGGCCTCGATGCCCGGGCGGGTCGCGTCGGCACCGGCGGCGCCAGACCGCGCGGCCTGGCGATGTGCCGCGACAAGTTCCTCGAGTCCCGCGACTTTTGTCTCGTGACCGAGGAGGTCGTACGGTGCCGCCGGCGAACCGGCCGGCGCCGTGGACCCGCCACTTTGCCTGCAGGAGGTAACGTCCATTCCGTGGGGCATCGAGACGTCGGCGATGAAGCGATAGCCGCGTCCCGCGATGGTCTTGATAAAGTCGCGATCCGGTCCCAGCGCTTTACGCAGTGCCGAAATATGGAACTGGAGGCAATTTTCCTCGACAAACCTTCCGGGCCACGCGCGGCTCAGGAGTTCGTCCTTGGTGACGAGCCGGCCGCGAGCTTCGACCAACACGACAAGGACATCGAATGCCCGGCTGCCAATAGGTACAGGCACCCCGTCCGCGAGAAGCTCGCCGCGATGCGAGTCCAGGAGAAAGCGGCCGAATCGCACTGTAAGTGCACATTCATGGTTGTCCATTTACTCACTCCTCATGCTTGCGAGCAGTATTATCCCTCGCTTTTGGATGTTGTTGGGATCCAGGCGGCGGTCCACGCAGCAGTGGCATTCGACGGAAAATCGCTCACTGCCCCGGTAAGCTTTCTGACAACAACCTAGCGGCGGACTCCTTGCGCGGTAGTAAATAGTTATAAAGCAGTGCTTGCGCACGCTGACGCTGCTTAAGACAGCCACATGGCATAGGTCACCTCATTACCCATGCCGGCTCGGATTGAGCGCGGCGCTTGCGTGTCCCGCTGAATTCTGAAACCGTGTAAATAAGTGTTATCAGGCGGTGGGATGCCCGGACAAGGCAAACGGCCGGTTTACGAGGCTGGCGGGTGGGGGGTTGATCTCGCCCGTCGCGAGTTGCGCGCGCGGGGCAGTGCGGTCCCGCTTGGAAGCCGCGCATTCGCGATACTTGAAGTTCTGGTTGAATCCGCCGGTAAACCGGTCGACAAGAAAAACCTCGTGCGTCGCGTATGGCCGGGTGTGATCGTCGCGGAAAACACGCTTCAGGTCCACATGCACGCGCTTCGCGAGGCGTTTGGTTCGGATCGGGAAATGCTGCAAACCGTGTCACGCCTTGGCTATCGCCTGGCAGGCGACTGGGCGATACGCGGAACGGGGATATCATCGGATCCAGTTCCTCTTGAACAACCGGCAATACCCGCACGACCCTTTCAGGCCAATTTTCCCATGGCGGCGCCGAATCTGATCGGGCGGGCTTCCGCGGTGCGCCAACTGCGGGACGTTGTGTCGGCCTATCGGACGGTCACCCTGACCGGTCCAGGCGTCATCGGAAAAACGGCACTGGCACTGGAGCTTGCCCGCGGCATGTCCGCAGCCGTTGCTGGCAGGCGCTGCCGCGCATCAGGCGCGGCGAGATCATGCCAGGCGTCGCTGCACTGGACCGGGGCGCCGTGGGACTTCTCTGGTCAGGGACGGGCCTTCCAATATGTCCGGTTCCTCTTCGGGGCTGGCCAAGGCGAAAGCCGATGGCGGGTGCCCGGAGGAGGCGCGTGGCGTAATTGAGAGCGCCTTGGGACGCGCGGAAACTGCGGGAGAGCAGTGGCGCCCGCCGCGTCGTCGCCGCGTGGTCAGAGGACGAGGCGCGGCCAGAAATCAGCCGTGCTTCACCAGCCTCATCCACCAGTCGTTCACTTCACTCCGCACCCGCGTCGTGCAGGCATGGCCGGGTGTTACGAATCAGGGCTTCGGGTCGGGCGGCATGAGCTGCCTCTCGACCGGCTTCCCTGGCGGCGCGTTATCGACTGAAGGCAGGTAACTCATCGTGGCGGCGAAGCCCGTTTGCGCGGCGGGCTCCAGCATGGCGTTCAGGTAGCGAAAGGCATTTTCCTTGTTCGGCGCCGTGCGCGGGACAACCATTCCGGATACGTAAATGATGCAGCCCTCGCGGGGAAACGCGGCGGCGATCTCCACGCCGAGGTTTTGCCACATGGCGACACGCGCCATTGCCATGATGAAAAGCACGATCTCGCCGGACGTGAAGGCGGCGCCGCAAAGTAGCAAAAATTGACGAGGCATCAAAATCGCCGGGCGATGGTGGTGCGGCGACCCGCGCCGCGGGTCGCGGAGTGGGAGTTGTACGTCAAAGCTGCACTGCGACGTTCCCGTCGGAGGCGAATCTACCCCCGCGGGAAATCTTGAACCAGGCCGCTCTCTGTCGTCGTGGCCCACCTTGAGCGGGCTATCAGCGACTGCATGATGAACAGCGCGATGGCCAGTGAAACCGGCCCACCACGAGATGAGCGCGACCGGTCAATCTTTCGTCTGCTTGCCTCATTTCGCCATTTCAGCCAGGAACCAAACGCGCTGTTCCGCCTCGTCGATCCAGTTCTCGATCAGGCTCGCGGATGCGACGTCGCCGTGCTGATCGCACAGCGCGTGAACGTCGCGTAGGTTTCCCACCAGGCTCTGGTTGTCGGCAAGCAGCTCGGCCAACATATCCCGCGCGCCGATCGTTTCGTCACCACTGTCGGGCACGCGGTGAATCCGGGCGATATGGCCGATGGAACGCAGCGTCGTCCCCCCAATCTTGCGGACACGTTCGGCGATCGGGTCGGTCGCCCCGAGGATCTGCGCGCTCTGCTCATCGAGCAGCAGGTGGTAGTCCCGGAAATGGGGTCCCGAGATGTGCCAGTGGAAGTTCTTGGTCTTCACGTAAAGGGCGAACATACCCGCCAACAAGGTGGTCAGCGCCTCGGAGATGGCCGTGACGGCTTTGGGATCCAGACCTGTGTCCGGTCGCGCCGGGACGTCCCGGCGCACCGCGGTATCGACTGCACGCATTTTTCTTCTCCTTCGTCAAAAATCACGCTGCTTGTTGGCCGTCGTCGATCCGCGTACCCGCGGCCAGGCGAGCCACCGCGGCGGCGACACCGGCGCCATATTCGGGATCTGCCTTCGCGCAGTTCGCGACATGACGCTCCTGGATGTGCGCCGCCGCTCCGTCACTGGCGCGCGCCGTGTTGTCGAACAGAACCCGCCTCTGCGCCGGCGTCATCTTCCGGAACAGATCGCCGGGCTGCTGATAATGGTCGTCATCGAGACGATGGTCCCAGTGCGCCGCCGCGCCATCGATCTCGAGCGGCGGTTCGTTCAGGTCGGGCCGGTCTGTCCACTCACCGAGACTGTTGGGAAAGTAGGTCGGTGTGCGGCCGAGATTTCCATCGGTGCGCATCGCGCCGTCGCGGTGATAGCTGTGGAGCGGACACTTCGGCGCGTTGACCGGGATGTGATTGAAGTTGGCGCCGAGCCGGTAGCGCTGGGTGTCGCCGTACGAGAACAGGCGGCCTTGGAGCATCTTGTCCGGTGAGAAGCCGATGCCCGGCACGATGTTCGCCGGCGAGAACGCGGCCTGTTCGACCTCGGCGAAGAAGTTTTCCGGGTTACGGTTCAGTTCGAAGTAGCCGACTTCGATGAGCGGAAAGTCGCCCTTCGGCCAAACCTTCGTCAGGTCGAATGGATTGAACGGAAATGCTTTCGCCTGTGCGTCGGTCATTACCTGGATGGACAGTGTCCAGCGCGGAAAATCGCCGCGCTCGATACTCTCGAAGAGATCGCGCTGGTGGGTTTCGCGGTCCTTGCCGACCGACGCTTCCGCCTCGGCGTCGGTGAGGTTCTGGATGCCTTGCTGGGTGCGGAAATGAAGTTTCACCCAAATTCGGTCGTCGGCCGCGTTGATAAAGCTGAAGGTATGGCTGGCGAAGCCGTGCATGTGGCGAAAGCTGCGCGGAATGCCGCGGTCGCTCATGACGATGGTGACCTGGTGCAGCGCCTCCGGCAGCAACGTCCAAAAGTCCCAGTTGTTGTTGGCGCTCCGCATGCCCGTGCGCGGATCGCGCTTGATGGCATGGTTCAGGTCCGGAAAGCGCAACGGATCGCAGAAGAAAAACACGGGGGTGTTGTTGCCCACCATGTCCCAGTTGCCTTCCTCGGTGTAGAATTTCAGTGCGAAGCCGCGAATGTCACGCTCAGCGTCGGCGGCTCCACGCTCACCGGCGACGGTCGAGAAACGCGCGAACATCGGGGTTTGTTTGCCGATATCCGAGAATATTTTGGCTTTGGTGTAACGGGTGATGTCGTGCGTCACCATGAAAGTGCCGAAGGCTCCGGCCCCCTTCGCGTGCATGCGGCGCTCGGGGATGACCTCGCGGTCGAAATGAGCCAGCTTCTCGATCAGCCAGATGTCCTGAAGCAGAGTAGGACCGCGGCGGCCGGCGGTCAGAATGTTCAGATTGTCGCTGACGGGCGTACCCGTGGCGTGGGTGAGGTTGGGGCGTTTGTCGGTCATGGGCGGTCCTTTGGCTGGGGAGCGGGCAGTGTGGTAGCGCGTGGGAGTCGATCAGCCGCGCCAGGCGGAGCCGCGGATCACGTCGCAGAAGTTGCCGCGTCGGAATCCCGGCTCCTTATCGGCGATGACGTCGGCCTTGACGTTGCCGAAGGTCGTATCGGACTTGTGCCAAATGCCGTCGTAGAACGCCTGGATTATATCTTCCTTGAAACGTTCCGGGCGGGGATGCGCATTCACGACGGCTTCGCGCTCGGTGTCGCTGTATTCGTGATAAGTCAGCCCAAGCACGTCCATTTCGACACCCGCGGTAACGAGCGCGATGACCGGATGCATGTGCGGTGGAATCCCGGGGGTGGTGTGGAGCGCGATCGCAGTCCAGACGATGTCGATCTCGGTTTCGGAAATGCCATGTCCACGCAGGAAGTCGCGCGCGGCGTTCGCGCCGTCGACCTCGAAACGTTCGGTGGGACTGCTGTGCCGGGAGGTCAGACCCATGTCGTGGAACATCGCGCCGGCATAGAGCAGTTCAGGATCGAATTTCAGTCCGCGATGCTTACCCGCCAGGGCTCCGAAATGGTAGACGCGGCTGGAATGATGGAAGAGCAGCGGCGTCTCGGTATCTCGCACCAACTCAGTGATCTCACGCGCCAGTTTGCTATCGGGGATCGCCATCCCGCCGGCCATCAATGACATCGTGTTCTCCTCGCCGAAAGTGTCTGCGGATAAGGTATGAATGGAGATGGCCGTTTCCAGCCGGCGTGTTCCGTCAATTACTGGATAAGTGCTATCCGCGAACGGTATGAATGGGCCATGCCGGCGAACGTGAGGACGACTGTGCCGGTGGCGAGGTATTCGACGGCGAATCGGGCGGCATCGACGGCGGGACAGTTCGTTTGCTCACCGACTTGCGCAATTTCTCCAGGGCGCGCACCTCAATTTGGCGCACGCGCTGGGCCGAGATTCCGTATTTGTGGGACAATTCCTCAAACCCCGTCGGATTGTCTCTGAGACGGCGCTCAACGATGATGTGGCGCTCACGCTCGCTGAGGATTGTCAATGCGTCGGACAACAGTGCTTTGCGCCCGGTCAGTTCCTCGCGATCCGCGATGGTGTTCTCGAAGCTCTCGGTCTCGTCTGCGAGCAAATCCTGCCACTGTCCTTCGTCATCGGAGCGCAACGGATCGTTGAGGCTGTGATCCGATCCGGCGAGACGGCGGTTCATGCTGATCACGTCCCGCTCAGAAACATCGAGTGTCTGGGCGATCCTGGTCACCTGCTCGGCCTCCAGGTCGCCATCGTTGTACGCCCGCATCTGACTCTTCAGGCGGCGGAGATTGAAGAACAGCCTTTTCTGCGCGGTGGTCGTGCCGATCTTCACCAACGACCAGCTGTGCAGGATGTAGTCCTGGATGGCGGCGCGAATCCACCAAACGCAATAAGTGGACAGCCGAACGTTGCGATCCGGGTCGAATCGCCTGACCGCCTGCATCAACCCGACATTTCCCTCACTGACCAGATCCGCGGCATGGAGGCCGTAGCCGGCGTAGCCCCTCGCGATCTTCACCACGAGGCCCAGGTGGGATGTCACAAGCCGGTGGGCGGCGTCGATGTCTTGCCGGTCGTGCCAACGGGTAGCCAATGCCCGCTCTTCATCCGGAGACAACATTGTGAACTTACGGATTTCCGAAAGATATGGCGACGCACTCGCGGCGACGGCCGATCTGGAGACCATGGCGAAACTCCGTGTCCCGATTTCAGTGGCCCGGGCATCGCATGTGCGCTCCCTTGAAGTCTTTGGAAGCGCCATGAGTTGGTCTGAAATAATCTGAAAAACCAACCGGTCACGATGAACCATGGCGGCGGAAGATGCCGGGTCACGGCTCGATAAGCGCTGCCTGCCCCGGCGATTTCCCTGGCTCATCCGCGCCTGACATGGCGGCATGGTGCTGAGAGGGGTGGCCTGGACGACGCGGGCCACGACGAAGGGAGCGGAATGAGCCCGGCGACGTACCGATTCTGTCAGCGACACAGGTCTCATCAAAGCATCAGCTGATCCGATTATGTCGCCGCATCGTTATGTCGCCGCGACTTGCGGTATCGTAACGTTCCATGCCAAAATCATCCACGGCATGAAAGACGGAAGCGGAATGCCGGGCACGTACCTCGCCCTTACCGCGAAACTATTTGCCAAGAACTGTCTTTGTGCGAAGATTGCCGGAATCACGTTCATGGCCCGGTGCCCGGGGGGCGACGCGGCGGCCGCGTTCGCATCTCTCGCGACCAATGGGCACCAGTGGGAGGTTGTTGTCGGGTCTCGAGGCGGCACCTTCCATTGGTCACATTTCGATGAGGGATCTCGGCGGTGGATCACGAGACGTTCGTCTTCGGATCGTTCCAGCTAATCCCCGCGCGGCGGCTCCTGCTCGCGAGCGGCCGGAGCCTCCCGCTCGGTAGCCGCGCACTCGACATCCTGACCATTCTGGTGGAGCACGCCGGCGAGACCGTCAGCAACGACCAGATCATGGCGCGCGCCTGGCCCACGACGAAAGTCGAGGAGGGGTCGCTGCGGGTCCATATCGGGGCGCTGCGCAGGACGCTCGGCGACGGTCGGGACGGAGAACGCCTTATCGTCAATGTCCCCGGCCGCGGCTACAGTTTCGTCGCACCGGTGAGCCGCGGGCAACGCCAGACCCCGGCGGCCTCCGCGAGCGCGGAACCCGAAGTCGGCAATCTCCCAAGGCCGCTGGTCAGTATCATCGGCCGCACCGATACGATCGCGACAGTGGCCGCGCAGCTCGCCAGGCGCCGGCTTCTGACAATCGTCGGAGCGGGTGGCATCGGCAAGACCACGGTGGCCGCGGCTGTCGCCGAGTCGGTCACCGCGTCCTGTCCTGACGGTGTTTGGTTTGTCGCGCTTGCAACATTGTCGAATCCCGGCCTGGTAGCCGCCGCGATCGGCACCACTCTGGGCGTGACCGCATCCGGAACGAACCCATTGCCCGCACTGATCTCGTGGCTCCGGGATAAACAGGCGTTGATCGTACTCGATAACTGCGAGCATGTCGTCGACGCGGCCGCCGCGGTAGCGGAAGAAATACTGAGAGGTACGCAGCGGATCAGCATTTTGGCCACCAGTCGCGAGCCATTGCGTTGCACGGGGGAATTTATCCATCGCCTGGCGCCCCTGGGTATTCCGCCGGCGCGTGCCGGAATTACCGCCGGCGAAGCGCTGGATCATCCCGCGGTTCAGTTGTTCAATGAACGCGCACGAGCGTCCGACGACGGTTATTCTTTCACCGACGCTGACGCGCCGACGGTTTGCGAGATTTGCCGCAAGCTTGACGGCCTGCCGCTGGCACTCGAATTGGCGGCGGTCCAGGTCGAGTTCTTCGGCCTCCGCGGCCTTGCCCAAGGATTGGATGACCGTTTCGCTGTTCTGACCAAGGGTCGTCGTACCGCCATCCAACGCCAGCAAACTTTGCGCGCGACGTTGGACTGGAGTTACGAGTTGTTGCCGGAGACGGAAAGGATCGTGTTGCGGCGCCTCGCCGTCTTTTCCGGTGAGTTCACGATGGAAGCGGCGCGGGCCATTGCTGTCGATGATACGGTATCCGGCATTGAGGTGATCGAGAGTGTGGCCAATCTCGCGACCAAATCTCTGGTGATGACCGACATCAGCGGAGACTTCACCCATCACTCGTTGCTCGAAACGACGCGGGCTTACGCTCTCCAAAAACTTGCCGAGGATGTTGACGCCGAGCAGCTCAGGAGGCGCCACGCGGAATACTACCGTGACTTCTTCGAAACGGCCGAAGACGAGGGCAGTTCGCGGGGACAGACAGAATGGTTGGCTATCTACGGCCGCCATATCGACAATCTGCGTACCGGTCTCGACTGGGCTTTTTCCGCGAACGGCGACTCACGGATTGGCGTGGCACTCACCGTCGCCGCTGTCCCGTTGTGGATCCATTTGTCGCTGTTGGGTGAGTGCCTGGAGCGGGTGGAGCGGGCGCTCGCGCATCTCGACGGCGATGGGACCGAGACGGCGCGCCAGCGGATGCGACTTTCAGCCGGGCTTGGCTGGTCCTTGATGTACGGGGTGGGCCGCACCCGGGAAGCCGGTCCGGCATGGACGACCAGTCTCGAACTCGCTCAAACACTTGGCGATACGCACTATCAGTTGCGCGCCCTTTGGGGTCTCAGCATC
>CALFNB010000630.1 GCA_937902425.1 uncultured Acetobacteraceae bacterium
GATAGCGCAACGATCCGGCTGTTCCCGGACTTCACGGCGCGACTGGCGCCGGAGACCGCGCTGCTGTGGGAGACGCGAGGAGCGGCGCCACTGGTGATGACGGGAGACAAACTAACGGCGGCGAAGCGCCTGGTCATGGGGCCGGGCGTCGCCAACCCGGAAAACGGCCAGCCAGCGCGTGGCTTGGCGACCGACATCAGGTAGCGGTCTTCACGACGTCCCGACGGGTTTTGCCGGAACGCCGAGCGGCTCAGCCACTCCGGGAACGTCGTTCCGCGCGACCATTCGGATCGCGCCCTGCGGCTTGCCGTTCGCCGTCAGGAAGGTGCGGCCGACATACTCGCCCAACACGCCGAGGATCATGGACTGCACGCCGCCGACGAGCAGCAGAACGACCATGGTGGACGCCCAACCGGTGGGGGTTTCGTTGAGGAACAGGGCCTCGACGATGGTCGCGACCGCTCCGATAACGCCCAGAGCCGCCATCGCCGCGCCGGCGAATACCGCCAGTCGCAAGGGGATCAATGAGAAACTGGTCGCCAGGTTCAGCCAGAGCCGCACCAGTCGCGTCAGCGTGTAGTTGGAGCGTCCTTCCAGGCGCGGCAGATGCCGGACCTCGATACTGTCGATCCGGCGCGTCACCTGCATGATCAGGCCGTCGATATAGGGATACGGGCCGGTGTATTGGGTCACCGCCCGCACCACCAGCGCCGCCATGCACCGGAACGAGGACAAATAAAGGCCTTTCGGCTTGTCCAGCAGCACATCCGCGACCTTGTTGGCGAACCGGCTGCCCAGATTGCGCCAGCCGGCATGCTGCTTGACGGCGTAACGCGTGTAGACGACGTCCCAGTTACCGGTCCGCGCATGGTCGAACAGCCGGACGACCTCCTCGGGCGGGTTCTGCAGGTCGTCGTCCATCGTGATCACATAGGCGCCGCGGGCGTGGCGCAGGCCGGTCAACACCGCGTTGTGCTCGCCAAAGTTCCGCGCGTGCTCGATGTAGGTCAGCGGGACCGCCGCGGTCTCCAGCAGCGCGCGGCAGACCGCGTCCGAGTTGTCGGGGCTGCCGTCGTTGACCAGGATGATCTCCAGTCCACCCGCGGGCGCCAGGCGCGACAATTCGTCCACCAGTTTTCCGATCGTCGAGGCGCCGCGGTAGACCGGGACGACGACCGACAGGCCGACGCCCGGTTCGAAGCGCGAGGCCTCCCGGGACAACGGACCGGGCAGCGTTTGGATAACGTCGAAAGTGTCGTTCATGGCCGCTCCGCGATCGCCAGCACCGAACCTCCGGCAGGGAGGGAAAAGCCCAGTCGCCGTTCAAGTTCCGTCATGCCATGAAGCATGCGATCCAGCCATGGCGGAAAAGCGGCGACATCGGAGCGATCCGATGACCGGGCGAGGATTTTGCGCTGCACGATCATCAACGGCAGCAGCAACCCATTCCAATATTTAACGCTCAGCACACGAAACCCGGCTGTGAGCAGCATCGCTTTCGTTTCCGTCGTGTTCATTCTGCGCACGTTATGGACCTGCGCGTCATGCGCCGACATCAGCGCCCGGTACGCGGGCATGTTGACGATCAGCCGTCCGTTCGGCCGCAGGACTCGTTTGATTTCGGCCAGCGCCGTCGAAGGCTCGACCGCCGCGTGGCACAGCACGTCAGCCGCGATCACCGTGCCGAAACCATTGGTGGCGAACGGGAGTTCATTGATACTGCCCCGTACGATCGGACACCCGGATTTCGCCGCCGCCATCGCCGCCGCCTGGGCGTGCCATTCCAACCCAATGGCCGCCTGGGCGGGTCGCGCGCGGCTCAGGACCGCCAGGAACCCGCCGGTGCCGCAGCCGGCGTCCAGTACTGGGCTGACGGAAGCCTCCATTGCGTCGAGCAAGCGGGCATGGAGGGCGCGATACCACCACATCTTCGCCTCGACCGCGTCCATCCGTGTGTATTCGTCGGGTTCCATCGCAGCTTTCGCTATCGCGCCATCATCCGGCTGGCAGCCCAGGCGGTGGCGGCGATCGAGGACCAGACGGGGATGCGAAGGCGGGCGCGCAGTTCCGGCACCACGTTCAATGTCGGCAACTGCGAGCATGCGATGAACAGCGCCTGACTGCGCGGGGTCACCGTCGCCAGCGCCTTGTCACGCACCTGATCCTCGGTGATTTGCCCAAGCGCGGCCGTCGTCTCGCAGAAGAAACTATCGAGTGTTTCGACCGAGACACCCGTCTCGCCAAGCACCTCCCGCAATCCGTCGTTCACCGCCGCCAGATAGGGCGTCACGACGGCGGTTTCCGCGACGTTTTCATGCCGGAGCACTTGTTCCATCGCCTCGGCGGTGCTGACCACCGCGGCACCGGTGCGATCGTGCAACGCTTCCACCATGCTCGCGTTGCCCGCGCGCCCGCCGAGAAATCCGGCGGCGGTGCAGCCGTAAACCACCAGGTCCGGCTTCTCGCCGAGGAACGGTTCGACCGCTTCCAACGTGCTTTCCCGGTACGCGGGCAAATCCTCCCGCACCAGCGTCCGCGCCGGCCGCTTTACTCGCGCCACCAGGAACGGCGCGAGTTCGGGACACAGCGCGTTCATCTCCGGTTCCATCGTCGTGTTGTTTTCCGGCACGACCAGCAGGCCGACCAATCGCTTTTCCGTCATGCGCCGCTCTCCATGTGTCGCGTCAGAGTCTCGCGTCAGAGTGTGGCCCGATCCATGGTGCGGTGCCATACTCCGCTCATTCACCATTGGTGGGGCACAGATGAGCACGTTCCTGACGGATACCGAAGCGATGATCACCACCTGGCACGGCATCTCCGCGCCCAACGGTACTGGGCTCCGGCTCGCGGCCGAACTGGCCGACACAATTGCCGCGTTCGAAAAACTGCGCGGCACGCTGGTGTTTGAGGATGAACCGGCCAGCTTCGAAGCCGCGTTGCAGGCGACGAAGGAGACCGCCGCATGAGCGACCTCGCCGACCTGTCGATGACCGAAGCGGCCGACGCGGTGCGTGCCGGTGAGGTGACCTCGGTCGCTCTGCTCGAAGCCTGCTGGCGGCGGATGGATGCGGTGAACCCGCTGCTCAACGCCACGATCTGGACCGACCGGGCAGGGGCCATGACATCGGCGGAAGCGGCCGACATCGCCGTGCGGAACAAGGCGAAGTTGGGCGTGCTGCACGGCGTGCCGATGATGCACAAGGACATGTATTACCAGGCGGGCAAATTGAGCACGTGCGGCTCCGCGCTGCGCCGCGACTGGCGGCCGACGGTGACGGCGACGGTGATCGAGCGGCTCGCCGCGGCGGGTGCCTACACGTTCGGTGGGTTGAACATGGCGGAGTTCGCGCAGAATCCGACCGGGCATAACAAAACGTTCGGCGATTGTCACAATCCGTGGAACCCGCCGTATATCACGGGCGGGTCCTCGTCCGGGTCCGGCGCGTCGGTCGCGGCGCGGTTCAACTACATGGCGCTTGGTTCCGATACCGGCGGATCAATCCGTCTGCCGGCGTCGGCCAATGGCGTCAGCGGCATCAAGCCGACGCAAACGCGTGTGTCGCGTTACGGCGTGATGCCATTGTCGTTCACGCACGACAATGTCGGTCCGCTGGCCCGCACGGCGCGCGATTGCGCCCGCGTGATGACGGTCATCGCCGGTCACGACCCGCGTGATCCGACCAGCGCGCGTGAGCCGGTACCGGATTATGAAGCGGCGCTGACCGGCGACATCCGCGGCCTGCGCATCGGTGTTCCCGCCAACGTGTTTTTCGACGGTGCCGATGCCCCGGTGGTCGCCGCGATCGACGCCGCTTTGGCCGTCTTGAAAACCCGCGGCGCCACGGTGACCCGTTTGACCCTGCCGTTGATGGATGCCGTCGCCGCCTATGGCGGCATCGTGTCCCGTGTCGAGGCGGCGACGATCCATGCCGAATGGATGCGCACCGATCCCCAGGCTTATGGCGCGCATATCAGCGGGCGGATGTATCCGGGTTATGCCATTCCGGCACCGTATTATGTCGAGTCGCTGAGCCGCCGCGGTCCGATATTGAAAGCGTTCGCCGCCGCGGTGTTCTCCCAGGTCGACGTGCTGGTCACGCCCACCATTCGCACTTGTTTACCGACTTTGGCGGAAACCGACATCGATCATGGGCCGCCCAGTACCGAAACGAAGTTCATGGCCGTTTCCGCCAACACGCGGCCGTTCAATTACCTCGGTTTGCCGGTGATCAGCGTGCCGTGCGGGTTCGATCCGAACGGCTGTCCGATCGGACTGCAAATCGCCGGCCGTCCGTTCGCCGAGGCACGGGTGATGCAAGTCGCCGACGCGTATCAACGCGACACCGATTACCATACGCAACGACCTCCGAGTGTGCCATTGGGGCTAAAGGACTGAGCATGGCCAAACCGAAAGTCGCCTTCATCGGCACCGGCGGCACCATCGCCTCATTGGGCCGCGGTCCGCTCGACCTGCAGGATTACGGCGCGATCGGCAATGTGATGCACGCCGAGGAGATCGTCGCCAAATGGCCGGTCGTGCATCAGGTGGCCGATGTCGTTTGTGTGAAGTATCGGAACATTCCCAGCACCGCCATCGATTTCACCGACTGGAAGGCACTCGTGGCACTGTGTCACCGCTTGCCGAACGAGCATCCGGGCCTGGATGGCATCGTCATCGGCCACGGCACCGCGACATTGGAGGAAACCGCGTATTTCCTCAATCTGACACTGAAGACTTCGATCCCGGTGGTGCTGGTCGGCGCGCAACGGCCATCCAGTGCGCTGTCGAGCGACGCCGGCATGAACCTGGTCAACGCCATCCGGGTCGCCGCGTCGCCCGAGGCGCGTGGGATGGGCGTGCTGGTCCTGCTGAACGACGAAATCCACGCCGCGCGGGAGGTTACGAAGACTTCCACACTGCGTCTGCAAACATTCCGCACGCCGGATTTTGGGGTACTGGGCCACGCCGATGGCGACGCGGTGGTGTTTTATCGCCAGCCGCTGCGCCGCCGCGCGCCGGACACCGAGTTCGACATCAGCGCGCTTGAAGCATTGCCGCGCGTCGACATTTCTTACTCCTACGCGGGCGCCGACGGGACGGCGATACGCGCGTTCGCGGCGGCGGGCGCGCGGGGGATCGTGTCCGCCGGCTTCGCGCCCGGCTTCTCCTCCCCGGGAGAATCCGAGGCGCTGAAAGACGCGGTGGCGCAGGGGATTGTCGTGGTGCAGTCGACCCGCGCGGGGTCCGGCCGAACATTCCAGAGCACGCGGCTCAAAGCGAACGGACTGCTGATCGCCGACAACCTGAACCCGCAGAAGGCGCGTATTCTGCTGGCCCTGGCATTGACCGTAACGCGAGATCCCGACGAGATCATGCGCATCTTCCGGATTTATTGACGATGCCGTTCGACCCCGATGCCGTGCGCGAATTCGAACGTGCCGGCTGGAATCGCGCCGCCGCCACTTATGAGACGGCTTTCGCCACGGCGACGCGCCAGTTCATCGCGCCACTGCTGGATGCGGCCATGATCGATGCCGGCGCCAAAGTGCTCGACCTTTGCTGTGGACCCGGGTTCGTGGGCGCGGCGGCCCTGGGGCGCGGAGCGATCGTGACCGGTCTCGATTTCTCCCCCGCGATGCTGGCGGAGGCGCGCGCGCGTTGCCCCGCGATCGCGTTCCGTCACGGCGACGCCGAGGCACCGCCGTTCGATGACGCGTGCTTCGATGCCGTGGTCTCCAACTTTGGCATCCACCATGTGCCGCGGCCGGCGCTGGCGCTGTCTGGGGTGCATCGTATCCTGCGCCATGGCGGCAAATTCGCTTTCACCATCTGGGCTGGGCATGACGAGAACATCGCCTGGAAACTGGTGTTCGACGCGGTCGAGCGGTTCGGCGATCCGCGGGCCTCGGCGGCGCCTCCACCGGGGGGAGGCTTCGCCACCGCGGCGGATT
Source organism: uncultured Acetobacteraceae bacterium (assembly GCA_937902425.1). Lineage (GTDB taxonomy): Bacteria > Pseudomonadota > Alphaproteobacteria > Acetobacterales > Acetobacteraceae > Rhodopila. Next base: position 5,953 of record CALFNB010000630.1, read on the forward strand.
GCCTGCGCGCGCTGCACGACGCCGGATTCTCCCGGACTGAGGCCGAACTGGCGCGGGGAACGTGGCGGCATGACGACGCGGCAGCCTTGCTCGCCGCGCTGCGGGCCGGGACCGCGCGGATGGCGGCGATGATCCAGGCCCAGACGGACGCCGCGATGCCGGAGATCGTGTCCGGGCTGGAGGCCGCGACCGCGCCCTGGCGTGACGGAGCAGGCATCGCGGTGCCGATCGCATGCGTGATCGCGACCGGGATCAGATCCTGATTCCACCGGCCCCGCGTTATCGCGCCCAGGGGACGGGGCGGCGCGGGATCGTTGGCGGCGTGGCCGTATCCCTGCTGCTGCACGCCGTCGTTCTGCTGGCGGTGCTGTTGCGCCCCAAGCAGGAGCCCGAGCCAGAACCTCTGCCGCCGCCCGCGCCCTTCAGCATGGTGTTCGAGGGCGGCCGCCCGCAAGGCCCGACCACGGAGCAGCCGTCGCCGGAACCGCAGACCTCGACCACGGCGCCGACCTCGCCTGGTGGACCGCCGGTTGAGGCCCCGGCGGCACCAGCCCAGATCCCGCCGCCCGTGCCGCCGCCGCGCGAGGCGGAGGCCCCCGTACGGGAGCCGCTGCCGCCTGTTCCGGAGCCACAGACCGCACCGTCCCCGCCTCAGCCGCCACCCCCCGCACTGGAGCCACCACCGCCGTCTCCCCCCGTCGTCCCTGGGCCCGCGGAGGTGACGGTTCCGCCGCCGCAACCCCAAACGCTACCGCCGGCGCCGGAAACGCCGCCGCCACCCGCCCAACCGACGCCTGCCCCGACGCGCGAAACGTGGCCGCCGGTGCGCCAGGCTGCTCCGGCACGGCCGCAATCGGACTTCCCGGCGCCGATGGACTTCTCGCTTGGCCGCCCGGACGCCAAACCCGACGCGTTCACACCGGGAAAGCCGTTGCTGTCGCTGAGCCTGCCCCATCGCGGGCCCGATGATCCAACGCCATACTCGCTGGATACCGACGCGGAGGTCGGGCCAGACTGGCGCAACGCGCTCAGCGAATGGGTCGATCAGCACTCCTACTATCCATCGCAGGCGGCCGAGATGGGGCAACAAGGCACGGCGCGAGTCCTGGTGACGACCAGGCCGGACGGACGCGTGCTGTCGGTCGAATTGGAGCGGCGATCCGGTTCGCCCTGGCTCGACCTGGCACTGGAGGGGTTGTTCCGCGGGGCGAAATTACCGCCGATGCCGAAGAGCGTGGGCGATCAGCCGGTGCCGTTCCACTTCACCATGCATTACATCATCATGCGGTAACATCGTCCGCCGGTTTAAATCCCCGGCAGCGCGAATGGGGCGTCGAGGATCACCAGGCGGTTCTGGAACAGCCACGCGCCCTCGACCTTGCGCAACGCGCACTCATAGCGGCCTGGCGGCATCAGTTCACTCTTGCCATCCAAGGTGATGATGTTGGTGAGGTAACAGGTGGCGTGCGCACTGGCGCCATCCACCGTCATCGCCAGATTCGAAATGACGTGGCGCAGTTGCACGCCCCGCCGGTGCATCGCCGCGAACCGTTCCGAGAACGCACGAATGCCGTCGCGCCCGGAGTATTTGCCGACCGCGGGGCTTTCCAGCGCGCCATCCTCGGTGAAGCAGGCGACGATCGTTTCGACGTCTCCCGCGTCCAGAGCGGTCGTATAGCGGACGAACAAATCGTTGATGGCGAACCGGTCTTCGACAGATGGCGTCATGGTCGGTGCCTTTCAGATGTGCAGCGTCGCGACCGCCTCAGCCAGCGCGCGATGGCTCTTATCCACCGCATCCTGGGCTTCGTCGATGGAATTCCGCAACTGCTCGATGCGGGTTTCGTCCGCGTCCAGCGCCTTCGTCAGACGTGCGCGCAGCGGGTCCGCGGGCGTGACCGCGGCGAGGTTCTTACGGATCCGGTCCTCATCCTGCTGGACATCGTCCAGCAGCTTGCGCTGCCGCGTGACGTCCGCCTGTTTGCGCGCCTCGTCGCGCCGCAGGTCGAGCACGTGGCCAAGCGCGGCGCGCCCGGCGGCATTTGGTTTGTCGTCGCCAATGATCGCCTGAAGCACGGTGTCGTCGCCATTCACCAGAGCCATCGTTTGACGCAACGGCTGGTCGAGCCAGGCAGTGACCGAGCGGGATTCCCCCGGCGCCAACGAAAGCGCGATGCGGTATGCGGTCACTGTTTGCTCGGTCACGCGGGTCCTGGCGTCTTCCAGGGTCAGGGTCTGATCGGCGGTCGATCTGGGAATCTCCAGCAGCAGATCGCGGGATTCCTTCGCGGGACCGGTGACGTCGATATGGATCACCTCACGGGTTCGCACCGTGTAGGTCAGCACCCCGTTCGCGACACTGAATGTGATAAAGGTATTGGGTTGGTACGATAACTTCGTGTCGATGGTGGTACGAAGGTCTTGCGCGAACGACAGCAGCCGCGTCTCGCCCGCCGGCAGGCCGCCGAGACGGGCATCCCCGGCGAAGCTGGTCCCGCCGTCCTGATCGTACAGCGTCAGAACCCCGGCGGGCAGGCCGCTTGTGTCGTCGTTACGAATACGCACCGCGGCCAACGGGTGCGGTTGCTGGAATGGCACGAGACCGACCCGCGTGGCGGGGAACTCGCGGTCGATGATCGGAACATTCGCGGTATGACCAGCGGCGAGGTCCACTGTCTGGGCTAAAGTGAAGATCGTTTCCTCGGCGGTTTCATCGGCCTGGATGGCGTCGGCCGGAGCCGCCATCGCGGGCGGTGGCGCGGCGGGCATCGACGCGGCCCTGGCCATCGCCATTCCAGCCGGGGGCGCCATGCCGGCCGGAGGCGCCATGGGTGCCGGCGCCGGGATGGCTCGGACAGCGCGTGCCGCGGTATCGATGTCGGGCAGCACATGGCCCAGAATTTCCACCGGAACCTCCGGCCGCTGCACGAAATAGCTGCGATACAGCGACTGCCGGAACGTCACCGGATTGCCGTACTGCAACGTCAGGGTCACGCCATTCCAGTCGGCGCCGGATTGATTTTCCAGCGTCGCCCAACCTTGCAGGCGCGCGGTTGAGGCGGGGACGGGAGAGAGCATCAGGCGATACGTCGCCTTCCACAACGGCGCGCCGGCGACATAACCCACGGCGACGGTGCGTTTGCCCTTACCTTTGATGCGAATGGTCAGCTGCCGCGTGGTAAGGCTCGCGTCGCGGCGCAACGACTCCAGCGCATGCTCGATGCGTGCCCGTAACGCCGGGTCGGTGATCTGAACGGTGTCGGCGTCCTCCAGCACGAACTGGCGCATGCCGTCGGCGCTCAACAGCGTGACGCGGGTTCGTTGCGTGCTGGTCTTGCCGGTCGTTTCGGTGACCGGTTCGGCGCGAACGATCCGGCCGGTCATTGGCCGCGGGCCTTGCACGGTGACTTCAGTGTCGGCCAACGCATTGAGATACGCGGTTGGCGAGTCCAGTGCCTCGGGCCCGAAAGGTGCGTCGCCAAAGGCCTGCACGGTATTGTCGCGGCCGGGAAGCTCCACCCCGGCGACGCCGCCGGCTGAGTCGAACACGACAAGAGACTTCAATATGTCATCGACCTGGCCGAGAGGCACATCCAGTCCAAGCGTCGCATCGCCATCGACATCGGCGGTGTACTCGAAATACCCGACGCCACCGGATGACAGCATGACATGTTTCAGGGTCAGGCCGGCGGCATCCGCCTGAACGCCAAGGCCGAGCAGCAGCACAACGGCGAGAACAAGGCGAGTCATCGGGAGCCTCCTGTGTGGAGCGGCGTCACTTCGATCGTAATCGTTATCCTCGGGCTCGCCCCGAGGATCACTGTCGGCAGCCACAGCGGCAGAAGCCCAGATCGGGTCCGAGCATGACGCTCGTCCGGTCAGTCAATCAACCCGCGGGCGATGGCAATGATCCGATGTGCCTCGCGCCAAAGATCGTATGGCTCCAGCGCGTCCATCGACGCCCATTGCACTTCAGAAACATCCGATCCGGCGATCGGTTCACCCTCCACCCAGCGCGCGGCGAAATCCAGGATCGTGTAATGAAACCGGATGCGCCCATTATCATCGCGGCGGATCGTATCGACATGCGCGCAAAAATGCAGGTCGCCGACCGTCAGCCCGGTCTCCTCCGCCAACTCACGCCGAGCCGCCGCCTCACAGGTTTCCCCCAAATCCTGAGCGCCCCCCGGCAATGTCCAGCTTCCCACACCGGGCGGTTTGCCCCGGCGGCACAGCAGGACATGGTCGTCCTTGATCACCACGACGCCGATGCCGACGAACGGCCGGCTCGGATACTCGCGGTCGCTCATGGTTTCGATCCCTCATCTTTAGGCGGTGGTGCTTTTAAGTCATCGAGCGACGGATCCAGCGATTGATCCTTCCACGCGCCGGTTTCAAAAGCCCAGGGTGAGAGTTTGGCGTTGAGTTGTTCGGCTTCGGGCTTGTCGCGGTCTGTCGCGGCGACCGCGAAGCGAGTCCAGGAGTCCTTACCAAGGTGGTAGACGGTGACCGTGATGTCCAGCCCGTCGGAGGTGGAAAACACCGCTTCGCCGATCTTGTCGCCGATCGGCTCGCCGGCGCCCTTCACATCCTGGAACGTCAGGCTCTCCAGCGCGTTGCCGACCTCGTCGACCTTGTAATCCTCAAGCTTCGGATACTCGGCCGGTTGCGTCACCTTCAGTTTCTCGCCGTCGCGCGTGAGTTCGATCGTCGCGCCATTCTTCGTCGCCACGACCTTGGTGATCAGCGTGTGCGAAATGTTGACGATATCGCGATTGAGCCACACCTGCGGATCGGCGTCGGCCTGCAACGAGCCCTCCGCCAGCCAACTTTGATTGTCACCGGGCTTTCGCACATAGACTTCCTCCGGCACGTTTCCCTGCGTGCGCATCCGGCGGTGGCCGACGATCACGGACACGAGGGGTTCGCCTTTGCCATCCAGCACGCGCAGCAAATTCGCCGTGCCAGTTTTGTCGTTTGTCGGATCCTCAAGGCCCAGTCGAGTGAATTCGGCGGGATCGGTGGTGCGCGGCTCGGCGAGGCGGAGTTCGGTCAACGCGGTCAGCAGGCCGCGCAATTTGGTGTCCTCCACCGGGTAGCCGCCGCGATCGGCGGCACCCCAGACGCCGTTCTTCAATTCGATGGCGGTGATTTTGCCTTTGCTGGTGATCTCGACCCGCCGCGCGTCTTTTAGTTTCGCGGTCAGATCGGGGAACATCAGCTTGCCGGTATCGAGCGCACGCTGCGCCGGCTGTGTCGCCGTGCCGAAATACCAGCCGCCGGCGAGCGCGATGACCGCGACGACCACGAGAGCGAGGAGCCTGGATTGATTCATCACGTTGGCTCCCTGTCAGGCCGAGGCCCGCGCGCGCGCGCGGCGGCCGCGTTGGATCAGAGCCAGAACGATCGCCAGAATCGCCAGAGCGGCCGGTACCACAGCGATGTTGACGACCATCAGCCAGGTTTGCAGCGCCGAGATTTGCCGGTTCAGTTCCAGTTGCACATGGCGCAGTTGTTCGCGTGTGGCGACGATGTCCTTGCGGGCGGCATCGATCGCCTGGCGCTGCTCGGGCGTGATCACCGCCTCGGTGGCCGGTCCTTGGGTTTCGCCACCGCCGGTGCGCAGGCCGCGCAATTGCTTTTCGACCTCGTCCAGATGCGCGCGCAGATGCTGTTCGGTCTGGCGATACTGTGCTTCGGCTTCGCTCTGGATCGCCTCCACGCGCGCGAACGGGCGGTTGGTATCGCCGCGCGACCGCAGCCCGATCAGCGCGTCGCCACCCGCGAGTGTCCCGATCAGATTGGCGACAAAGGGTCCGTTATCGGCGAACGGAGTCGCGGTCGGCTGACCGAAAAAGTCGGACGTGCGCACCCAGAACCGATCGGCGAGAATGTCGGAATCGGCGACGACGACCATGTTGGCGGGTCCGTCCGTCTGCGCTTTGTACGGCGGGAAATTATCCGGCCGCTTCTTGTCCGCGGGCAATTCGGGCGGTCCGGTGAACGCCGACTTCAATTGGCCGCGTATTCTGGCGGCGATGACTCGAGGTCCGCCCTCCGGTTTGAAATTCGCGAGCATCTTCGCCGGTTCCGGCATCGCCAACTGGTCGCGCGGCAATGGCCCCGAGCGCGCGCTGCTGGACAGCAACGGCGTGAACTCGATCGTCGCGTTGGGCGCTTTCGCGATGGCGCCGGTCGAGGCAACCGTGATCTGGGTCAGGTCGGCCGTCGCGGGATCGTCATGATTGATGCCGTCGCGAATATTGAACCACGCGACGTAGTTCGCCGCCTGCACCCGGTCGTCGTTGCCGGCGCGAACCAGCCACGCTCCGGTCAGATCGCCGATCACCTGTGTCGGATCAAATACGATGCCCCATGCGTCAAACAGCTTCTTCAGGTCCGACGAGGTATCGGTGGGCGGCATGCCGGTCGGGGAGGGGATGGCGGCGAGCGCCTCGCTCCAGGGATCGACCATCACCATCAGCTTGCCGCCGCGCATGACGAACTGGTCGATGGCATAAAGCGTGGCATCCGACAGGTCGCGCGCCTCGGCCACCAGCAGGACCTGGACATCCGGGTCGATGACCTGCGTGTCGAGCGGCACGTTCTTGACCGTATTGGTTTGCCGCAACAGGACCGAGGACGCGTAAGGCTGCCCGCCGGGACCGCGCCCGCCAGTCATCATCATCGAGCGGGGATCGCCGTCGATCGGCAGCGAGGACATCACGCCGATGGTGGTTCGTTTCGGATTTGACAGCTCATAAATCAGCTTCGTCAAATCGAATTCCAGGAAGCGTTCGCGTTCCGCCTGGAAGAACGGGATGGTGCGCTCGTCGTCCTCCAGGTTGTTCCCGGCGAGGCCGAAATACACCTGGTTGCCGGCGTTATCGACCGGCACGCCCTGCAGTCCATAAGCGACGGCGTGGTCCTCGGTGTCGCTGAACGGCTCGGGATCGTAAAGTTCGAGCCTGACGTTGCCGTGCGACGCCGACTCGTATTCTTGCAACATCTCGCGCACGTGATCGGCATAGGTGCCGTAGACCGGGATCGTCGCGCCGAGCCGGCGGGAATAGAAGAAGCGCAGCGTGACCGGCTCTTTCAGGTTGTCCAGGATCTGTTTGGTACCGTTCGCCAGCGTGTAGATCCTGCCTTGCGTCAGGTCCGCCCGAATGTCGCCGAACCGCGCGTCGGCGAACATGTTGATGCCGATGACGATCGCCGCCGCGGCGATGACACCGATGACTGAAAAAGCCAGACGCCGCATGGGATCAATCCGCCTTGCGCTGATCGACGAGCACCGTGGTCAGGAACAGCCAGAACCCGATGAACGTCGTGAAAAACACCAGGTCTCGCAATGAGATGATGCCGCGGGTAAAGTCCTGATACCGGTCCACGACGGCGAAGCGCCGCGCCACCTCCGCCATGACAGGCGTATTGCGATTGAGGAAGTCGTTGACCAAAGGATAGGACGCGGCGGCGAAGACGAAACACACGGTGACGCCAAGCACGAAGGCGATCACCTGGTTGCGTGTCAGCGCCGACATCGCCGAGCCCACCGACAGGAACGCGCCGGCGATCAGCAGCGCGCCGATATAGCCCGAGCCGATCACGCCCATGTCCGGATCGCCGAGGTAACGAACCGTCAGCACGATCGGAAATGTCAGCGCCAGCGCGATGGCGCAAAAAGCCCAGGCGGCGATGAATTTACCGATGACGGCCTGAGTTTGGGTTATTGGCAGTGTCAGCAGCAATTCGATGGTGCCGAGGCGGCGTTCCTCAGCCCACAGCCGCATGGTGATGGCGGGCACCAGCAACAGAAAAACCCAGGGCAGGAAACTAAAGAACGGATTGAGGTCGGCCTGGCCGCGGCTGAAGAAATTGCCGAGATTGAAGGTCAGCGTGCCCTGCAGAACCAGAAATATCACGATGAACACGGTGGCGACCGGCGTGGCGAAATAGGCGGACAGCTCGCGGCCCGCGATGATCAGAATGTGGCGCATGATCAGGCGGCTTCCTCCAGCGTCAGTTGCCGGAACACGTCGTCCAGCTTGCCGGACGGATGCATTTCGCACAGCGCCGCGGGGGTGGCGTCGACCACGACCCGCCCGGATGCGATCACGATGGCGCGGGTGCAGACAGCGTCGACCTCCTCCAGGATATGGGTGGAGATGATGATCGCCTTTTCCGGCCGCATCTGCTTGATCAGCTCGCGGACCTCGTGTTTCTGGTTCGGGTCCAGGCCATCGGTCGGCTCGTCCAGCACCAGCACGGGTGGGTCGTGCAGCAGCGCCTGCGCCAGACCAACGCGGCGTTTGAAGCCTTTCGACAAGGTCTCGACCGGTTGCAGGCGGACGCTTTCCAGCCGGGTCAGGCCGATGCCATGGCTCACCCGTTCGTGCAGCTCCTGACCGCGGTAACCGCGGATGCGGGCGCAGAAGCGCAGGAACCCGGTGACGGACATTTCACCATAGGTCGGCGCGCCCTCCGGCAGGAAGCCGAGCACGCGGCGCGCGGCGACACCATCGGTCTGGACGTCGTGCCCGAGGATGCGCGCGACCCCGGCGGTGGGGATCATGAAGCCGGCGAGCATGCGCATCGTGGTCGACTTGCCGGCGCCGTTTGGCCCCAGGAAGCCCACGACCTCACCGCGGCTGACGGTGAAGGACACGTTGTCCACGGCGGTGAAGGCGCCGAAGCGCTTGGTCAGCCCCTCGATCTCGATGAGCGGGGCCCCGTTATTATTTGTGGGGCCTGGATCGGACACGTCTTGCTCTCCCGCCTTGGTTATGCGCCGCGGGCATAGCGCATTCTCATGACGATGCAAGTACTGGGCTGGCGTCGCGCTGATCCTGGCGGAAGTTTCATGCAGACGAAATGCGCGATTTGTGCGCGGGCCTGGCCTTTCGCGAGCCTTCCTGAGACGCGACTGGTGGAGCGTGGGTCGTTCTGCTATCGCTCGCGGATGAGTGTGTCCCAACGCAAAGCCATGACCGTTGACGAATTCCTGGACTGGGAAACCCGGCAGGAGCTGAAGTACGAGTTCGACGGTTTCGCGCCGGCCGCGATGACCGGGGGAACGCAGGAACACACCCTGATTCAGGTCAACCTGATTACGGCCCTTCGGGTACGGACCCGAGGCGGCCCATGCCGCGTCGCCGGCAGCGAGCTCAAGGTTTCCGTCGCGGGAAGCATCCGTTACCCGGACGCTTACGTGTATTGCACGAACGCGCCGCGCGGGACCCTCGTCGTGACGGAACCTGTCGTGGTATTCGAGATATTGAGCCCCAGCACCGCCTTGATCGACCGCATCGACAAGAACCGGGAATATCGCGATACCCCGTCTGTCCAGCGATACGTCATGCTGGAACAGGATCGTCAGGGCGTCACCGTTTTTACCCGGACGAGCGATGATTGGGTGGGCCATTTGGTGGAGGGCGACGCCGTGCTGTCGATGCCGGAAATTGGCGTCGACCTGCCACTGTCGGAAGTTTATGAAGGCATCCTGTTCCCGGACCCCGAGCCGGACGACGCCTGAACCAGACCTTGCCCAGTACCGCAACCCGCCGCAGACTGCACCGGTCCATTGGGAGAGGAGACCATCCATGCTCTACGAACTGCGTATCTACGAATGCGTCCCGGGCAAGCTGCCCGACCTGAACAAGCGCTTCTCCACGATCACGTTGAAGCTGTTCGAGAAGCACGGGATCAAGCAGGCCGGCTTCTGGACCACGGTGATCGGCGAGTCGAACCAGACGCTGTACTATATGCTCGCCTGGGACTCGCTGGCGGATCGCGAGAAGAAGTGGAATGCGTTCGGCGCCGATCCGGAATGGCAGGCGGCCCGCGCGAAGACCGAGGAGGCAGGTCCCATCGTCGCCAATGTGAAGAATTTCATTCTTGGCCCGACGCCGTATTCCTCGGTGAAGTAATCGCCTGTTCGTCATGGCCCGGCTCGCCCGGGCCATGACCGCGATGCGATTTGCGAAAAGGAATGACCCATGGCGCGGTTAATTCTGACCGGTGACGTCAATCTGATGAACGTCACCGACCCGGCCACGCCATTCCGGCGTGTCGCGGCGGAATTCCGAGCCGCCGACATGGTGTTTTCCAATCTTGAATGCTGTCTTCACGCGCCGCCTCGCACGCACTCGTTTCACAACGAAGGCTTCTTCGCCGATCCAAAGGTCGGCGCGGCGTCCCTGCGGCAGGCCGCGATCGCCGCGGTCGGTATCGCCAACAACGTGAATTACGGCGATGCCGCGATCATGAGTTCGATCGCCGCGTTGGATCAGGCCGGCATTCCGCATACCGGCGCCGGCGCGGATCGCGTGGCGGCGAGCACTCCCGCGATCGTCGAACGCAACGGAATTCGTTACGGCTTCCTGCAACGCAGTTCGGTTTACTGGCCGACCAATCATGAGGCGGGCGCGCATGATCCCGGCATCGCGGTGGTCCGGGCGCACACCGCGTATCAGGTGCCGATGCACAAGACCGGGCCGGAAATTCCACCGATGAACCGGCCCGGAATTCCGCCAATCATCGTCACCTGGGCTGATCCCGACTCGTTGCGAGTGCTTACCGACGACGTGACATCATTACGGTCTCAGGCGGACGTCGTTGTCGCATCGTGCCATTGGGGACTTGGCAAGGACACGCTGAATTATATGCGCGATATCGGGCGTGCCGCGATCGATGCCGGTGCCGACATCGTGATCGGGCACGGGCCGCATTATTCGTTGGCCGTTGAAGTGCATCGCGGCAAGCCGATCTTTTACGGGCTCGGCGGCTTTTCGTTCCACACCGGTCATGGCGGCCGGGCGCATGGCGACTGGGTCGGCATGATGGTGCGCGCCGATGTGGAGCGGGATGGCATTCGCAACGCGCGGTTCCAGTTCGTCCGCCACAACGCCGCGAACGAAACGGTGCTGTGCCCGCTCGCGGACGAGCAGGCGGAACTCGCCGATATCGTCAAACGCAGCGCCGAATACGGCACAAGGCTGGAGCCCGCGGGAGACGAGGTGAACGTGATCCTCGGCGGTTAATTGCCGTCGTGATCGTACACGTTCTCCCAGAACAGGTCCTTCCAGGACTCCGGCTGGTGTTTCAATGTGCCAAGCTTGTACATGAAATCGGCGTGTTCCTTGATGCCGCGCGGCGTGGATGAGTAAGTGATCTGCTTCGGATCGCGGATGATGTTCTCGATCCAACTGATATCGCGCTTCTGCGGTTCGTGATTCACGTAGATCTCAGCAGCGGTTCTGGAATTCTGGGCGATAAACGTGATCGCTTCCTCGAACGCCGCGGCGACGGCGGCATATAGCTTCGGATTGGGGTCATGGAACCGCGCGCTCGCGTACATGACGCTGCCGGAGGACCCGGGCGTCATGTAATCATCTGACGTCATCACCCGATGCACCTTGCCGGATTCCTCCTCAATCACGCTGAATGGTATGATCGTATAATGATTTTTCACCTCGGTCTGACCGCTCAGCAGTGCGGCCATGCCATCCGGGTTGGACACCGATATGGTCAGCGGATCGAGGCGAAACCGCTGATCCCAGCCCCATTCCTTCGCGGCGGCCATTTGCAGCGTGACCGCCTGATCGGTCACTTTTATCGCGCTGATGCCGATCTTGTCGCCGTCGCGGAAGTCGCGCAGCGACTTGATCCTCGGGTCGATCGACAGCATGATGATGGATGCGCTCGACAGCGGCATGATGCCGCGCACCTTGTTCGCGCCGCTGGTCTTGTCCCACATGATGAAGGCCGGACCCCAGCCGCCCATGCCGATATCCGCGTCGTTCGCCAGGATCAGGTCGCTGGTGACCGGACCAGACGCCATGTTGCGCAGCGTGACCTTGATGTCGCCGAGACCGGCGGCCGCCGCGTGTTGCTGGATCAAATGCCGGTCGACCACGACATAGGTCGGCAAATACCCGAGGCCGTACGGCATCGCGATGCGCACCGTATCCACCTCGGCGCGGACTGGCGTTGACGCCAATGACAGCAACGCGGCGGCCGTCAGCAATATCGCGCGGAACAAAGTCATTTCGGCATCACCCGTTGTTTCCATAACGCCCATGGCCGGTCCACGAGACCATCGTTGGTCTTCATCGCGGCGGCGGCCTCCTTCTCGTTCAGAAACACCGGATTGCCGACGATCAGCGCCTGGATCTCCGTGCGTGCGTTCACTTCGGTGTAAATCGCCCGGAACACCACATGTTTGACAGATTGGGCCGCCGCGACCGAGCCATGCCCGCGCATCAACGCCACGGAATTCGAGCCCAGGGTCTCCGCCAGCGCTTTGCCGATTTCGTTGTTCCTGACCAGCATGTCGCTCTCCGCTCCGGCGACGGTGCGAATTTCAAACACCGGCGGGCCGTCGCCGAGGAATCCGGCGATGTGATTCATCGGCTTCAGTTTCACGTCGGTATCCGCGAACGGCAGCACGGCGGGCGAGTGGCTGTGCACGATCGCCATGACATCCGGCCGTACTTTGTAGATCTCGCCATGAATGAAACGTTCCAGGTACGGCGTGCGCCCCCCGGGAACCCCATTGGGCGCGTCGATCGCGTTGCTGTCCAGATCGAATTCCATGATGTCGGCGGCGGTCACCAGTGCCGGCGCCATGCTGCGCGACAACAGATAGCGCGTCGGATCCTTGTCGTGGCGGGCGGAGACATGGCCAAACCCGTCGACCACGCCCTGGTCGTAAAGAATGCGATTCGCGGCGACGACATCGTCGAGCAACGCCGGATCGGCGGGTTCGGCGGCGAAAGCAGCCGAGAACGTCGTCGCGGCCAAGGCGGACGCGAGAAATCCGCGACGGCCCAAACCCGGGAAGCAGCCGCATGGACAGTCTGGCATGGTCGCCGTTTCCTCACTTTGTATTCCGCCCATCTTGTGGGAACATCGCCTCAGGATGCAACGCCCAGGCGCCGCCAATGGGCGTTGCCGAAGTCCAGGAACGCAAAGGAGCCAGACAATGGACGCACTCGACCTTCTTCTCACGCGCGAATCGGCGCTGAAGCTGGACGCGCCGGCGCCGAGCGAGGCGGATCTCGACAAGATGTTTCAAAGCGCCGTGCGCGCGCCGGACCATGGCCGCCTGCGCCCCTGGCGCTTCGTGGTGATCGAGGGCGACAAACGCGCCCGGCTTGGCGACCTGATGGCCGACGCCATGCGGAACCGCGATCCCAACGTGAGCGAGGACATGCTGGTCCGCGAACGCGCCAAGCCGCTGCGTGCCCCGACGATCGTGGTGGCGGCGGCGCGGGTGCAGAAAGGCCACCGCATTCCGGAATGCGAGCAAATCGCCTCGGCGGCGGCGGCCACGCAGAACATCATGCTCGCCGCGCACGCCCTGGGCTACGGCGCGATGTGGAAAACCGGCGAGCCCGCCTACGACCCCACGGTGAAGACCGCGCTTGGCCTGAACGCCGACGATGAGATCATGGGCTTTCTGTATCTCGGCACCAACACGGGGACCGGTGCTCCGGCGTCGCGGCCGGCGCCGCGGCCGGCGGCACGCGATCAGGTGACGGTCTGGGCTGGATAAAACCGCGACTTACGCCGCGTCGTGAAAGATCAACCCGAGCGTCTGACGGTCGCCTGACCGGACCCGGCTGACGCCGTGGCGCATGGTCAGGCGATACGCGCCTTTCGTGCCGCGCGCGGGACGGTGATGCACCGGAAAGATCGCGGCGTCGCCTTGCCGCAGCGGCACCACCTCGGCGCGGGATTGCGCGCGCGGGCGTTGCTCGACCAGCAGGAATTCCCCGCCGGTGAAGTCGCGGCCCGGATCGCTGAGCAGGATCACCACCTGCAAGGGAAACACCAGCTCACCGTAAAGATCCTGATGCAGGCAGTTGAAATCGTCGGGGCCGTAACGCAGCATCAGCGGTGTCGGCCGCGTCTGCCCCGCCGCGTGGCACTGTTCGATGAACTCGCGCGCGGTCGGTGGAAACACCTCCGGCTGACCCAAAGTCCGGCGCCACGCGTTGGCGATCTCGGCCAACGGAGGGTAAAGCACCTCCCGCAGCGCCGCGACCGGGTCCGGCAACGGATACGCGAAATAGCGATATTCGCCTCTGCCATAGGCGTGCTGCTGCATGATGATGCGTTTGCGGAACCGGGCTTCCTCGTCCCACATCCGCGCGGCGTCGCGGCACGCCGCCGCATCCAGCACGTGCCGCACCGCGTAGCCCTGGGCGTCGATTTCCGCGCTTAGTTTCGTGGGCTTCAGGTCGAGTTCGGTCATGGCGAGATCATGCCCGCGGCGGATCGGTCGCGCATCCCGGTTCTTGCGTCAGGTCGCCGCATGCCGGTGCCGAAGATAATGCACCAGCGGATTGCGCGCCGACACCGGTAGCTCGGACTGACCTTCGGCCGCCAGCGGTGCCATGTGCCGGTGCCGCCACGTGCGCGCGTCGAACCGCGGCGACGGATCGATGTCCAGCATCGCGCCGGACAAAAGATAATGCGAAAACGGATCGACCTCCGGCGGGATCGAGGAGCCGTGCCGCGTGAGATACCAGGCGACGTCGAACAACGGATTGGGACTGACCTGTCGGCCGAGGCGATGCCGAAGATAATGCGCGAGTGCCAGAACTCCCTCGGGCACATGATATTCCGCCCGATACCAGGCCGGATCGAACCACGGGGTTGGGCGCCGGTTCGCCGGTTCGCCTTCCAGTATGTAATGCGACAGCGGATTGAGCGCCAGGCGCGCGATCACCGGATTGGTCTCGATGTACCATTCGGGATCGAACGCGGTACTGGGCCGCAGTCGTCGTCGGTAACCATATCGGCAGTAGTGCAGGACTGGATCGAGTTCATTCTCGTAGGCATGGAACGGATTGATCCGATAGTACATCGCATCGATCAGTCCGGAGGGTTGGATCAGCGTCAGATCCGGCAGCAGTTCGCGCTCCGGTATCAGCGTGTCGGTCAGATAATGCTCGAAGCCATCGACGCCGGCGGCGAAATCACCGCGCCACGGCGGCGCGTGCGGCACCAGATACAGCGCGGGGGAGGGCAGGAACGCGCCAGTCCGGCGCTGCCCCAGGAAATGCGCGAGAGCGGACTGGTCGGGCGGAATGTCGTACGCCACGCGATACCAGGCCGGGTTGAACCACGGCGAGGGACGCCGGCCCTCGGCCTCCCCATACCGCAGGTAATGCGCCAGCGGATCGATCCCGACCCGGAGGACATCGGGATTGCGCGCCAAGTACCAGTCGCGGTCGAACCAACGGCCGGCGTCAGCCCAGATGTCCGCGTGGATCATGAGCGGATCAGTGGGGATGTGCTGATCAGTGGGCATGTGCTGATCAGTGGCATGCGCGGATCAGTGGGCATGCGCTGATCAGTGGGCATGCGTGGGTCAGTGGGCACGGGCGGGTCAGTTGGCGGCGGATTGTTGTCGCAGTTCGTTGGCCAGCGCGTCGATCACCCGCCGCAGCACCGGGTCCCACTCGCCTGGCTTCGGCTGCCGGAACAGGCGCGCGGTCGGGTACCATGGGCTGTCCTCGCGCTCCAGCATCCAGCGCCAGTCGGCGGCTTTGGGAACCATGATCCAGACCGGCTTCGCCATCGCGCCGGCCAGGTGGCCCATGGAGGTGTCGACCGTGATCACGAGATCGAGGTTCTGCACCAGCGCCGCCGTCTCCCCGAAATCGGTCAGATCGTTCGACAGGTCGGTCATCCCGTTGAACCCCGGCATCGCTTCCAGATCGGCGGCGGGCATCGGCTTCTGCAACGAGATCCACGCGGCTGGTCCGGCCTCGGTCAGTGGCAGCAGCCGGGACAGGCGGATCGAACGGCGGCGGTCGTTGGGGTGGGTCGGCCGGCCGGTCCAGGCCAGACCGATCCGTTTCAGTCCGCGCGGCAGTGTGGCGTCGAGGCGTTCCCGCCAGATCGCGACCCGATCCGGTTTGGCGAACAAATAGGGCACCTTGGCGGGGATCGTGTCGGGCGTCGTGCCGAAGATGTGCGGCAGGCTGGACAGCCGGCAATGCACCGCGTGGCCGGGGACATCATTCCACCGGTGGCAATACTGTCCCACGCCGGGAATGTCCGACAGCAGCGGCCCCATCTCCTGGCTGCAGCCCAGTACGACGTCCTGCACGCGTTCGGCGGCCATGCCGATGTAGCGGGCGAACTGGATGGTGTCGCCGTAGCCCTGGTCGCCGACCAGCAGCAGCCGCCCGGTCGGGATCCGCATGCCGTTCCAGTGCGCCGAGGTCATCGGCGGCATCGTCGCCTTGCCCGCCTCGGTCAGGTTGCGCCACTCGTATTCCGCCCAACCGGGCTGGAAATCCTTTTGCGCGAGGAGGATTTGCGCCATCGCCAGGTGGCCGTCGGCGTGGTCGTGCTTCAGGCCCAGGGCGCGGAGCAGACAGGCGATGGCGCGTTCTCGGTCATCGACGTCGACGAACACCAGCGACATGTTGACCAGGTGATCGGCGTTGTTGGGATCGAGCCGGATCGATTCCTGTCCGGCCGTCAGCGCCTCATCCATCCGGTAGGTGTTGCGGCACATCGAACTCAGATGCGCGTACCAACTCGGGATGCCGGGCCGCAGGGAAATCGCCTTGCGCATCAGTTCGACGCCGCGATCGATCTCGTTCTTCATCGCGCTGACGATGCCGAGCAGCGCGAGCGCGGCGGGATAGTCGGGGTTGGCGGCGAGCACATCCTCACAGATCCCGCTCGCCTCACTCAGGCGTTTCGCCTGCGCCGCCGCCTGGGCGCGCGCGAGCGCCTGATCCGGGGTTTCCGGGCCGCCTGGTTGCGCGGGAGGGGTTTGCCCGGTGGGGGTTTGCCCGATGGGGGCCTGCGCGGCCGGCGTCTGCGCGGAAGCGGGTTGCGCCGCCGGTGTCCGCGCCGCGGCAGGTTGGTCGGGCGCGCTGCCTTGTGTCGTGGTCATGCTCATGGCCGGCAAAATGCCCGCCGGTCATTGTGACCGCAAGCGTTATCGCACTGTTGTGGCTGTGTTGGCTTGGCATCCATGACCTTCATGGGGCTGGGATCTTCGGTGGGCGGCCAGACAGACGGCGATGCGCGCGCTCGACCCAGGAGTAGACGCACCATGGCGGGGTTCGGACCCGGCGTGGCCCGGTCCGGCGTGAAAGGTCATTGACATGGTGATTATGAGAGTTCGTTACTCGGACCGCGGCATCGCGACGGACCGCGCCGCTTGCGTTCATCTGTTTAACCGGGGGCCTCATGAAGATTGTTGGGTTCGGTATCGTGTCGGTAATCGGTCTGGCGCTAGATTTCGGTGTTTTCACTTCCGTCGTGTTGCTGGGAGGACCGCCTTTCCTGTCCAATCTCGTCAGCGCGTGCTGCGGCGTCGTCTTCGTTTTCTTTGTTGCGTTGCACGCTGTTTTCGAAGACGATGGGCGCTACGTCTGGGGCAAGCTTGCCATCTATCTTACCTACCAGGTCTTGTCGATCTCGCTGTTCTCCGCCGCGATTGCCTGGGTGAGCGCCTCATCGGGCATCTTCCCGCCCTTCGCCAAGTTGATGACGACGCCATTCTCGTTTTATACAAACTTCCTCTTCATGGGCTCCCTGACCGAGCGCCGGTTACGGCTCTACTGAGCGGGGCGACAAGGCGATGGCCAGGATCGTGGTTTTCATTCCGATGTATAACTGCGCGAAGCAGATCGGGCGTGTCATCGCCCAGTTTGATGCCGCAACGCAGGGGCTTTTCGACGAAATCGTCGTTATTGATAACCGCAGCAAGGATGACGGCGTGACGCGCGCGACCGAGGCTCTCGCCTCGCTCAAGGGCGTGCGTACGCGGCTGCTTGAGAACCGCGAGAATTACGGTCTCGGCGGCTCGCATAAAGTGGCGTTCGAGTATGCGCTCGCCAACGGTTTCGACCATGTTGTAGTCCTGCATGGCGATGACCAGGGCAGTATTCAGGATCTCGTTCCGCTGCTGCGTCATGGTGAGCATTTGAACCACGACGCACTGTTGGGGGCTCGATTCGCACCGGGCTCGCGTCTGCACGGTTACTCACTGCCACGCATCGTCGGCAATTATGTCTTTAACACCCTCTATTCGATCGCGGCCGCCCGGCGCCTCTACGATCTTGGTTCGGGCCTGAACCTGTACGCGACCGCGAAGCTGTCAGGTCGGGAGTGGAAACGGTTCCGCAATGACCTTACCTTCAATTACTACCTCACGCTACTGATGGGGGCGACCGGCTGGCGTATTCGGTTCTTTCCCATCAGTTGGCGCGAGGATGACCAGATCTCTAACGTCAAGATGTTCAGTCAGGCGACACGTGTACTGCGCATCGTTCTGAGTTTTGTAGCCGGCCGCGCACGGTTCTTCGCGCAAGACCATTCCCCCAATCCGGGTCAGGTCTACGCCGCGGATACGCTGTACCAGGGTCCTGATTGAGCAATGGTTGGAATGTTGGCGGGACTCGCACGAACGCCCGCGACCCTGCTCCATGGGTTGGTCACGATCGCGGCGGGGGCGCTGCTTCCGATCGGGCTTGTCGTCGCGATTGTGTCCTTCCCCGAGACACCGTGGCATTATCTCACGGAGGATTTCGCTGGCCGCGTCGTGCTCGCGGCCCTGCTCTACCTCGCATCACAAGTATTACGCGCCCTGCGTCTTGCTTTTATCCTCACCGATATTCGGATCAGCATTCGCCGATTGACGGATGTGCACTTTCTGACCGAGGCGGTCAGCTTGGTCATCCCTTACAAGATCGGCGATCTCTATCGTGTGTTTGAGGTTGGTGCGCTGTGCGGCCATTTTCCGCGTGCGCTCATAGCAGTCTGGATCGAGCGGGCCGCCGATTCGATGGTCATTGGGATCATCATCGTCGTGGCTTTGGGATTCGGCCGAACCGGCTATGAGGCCGTTATGCCGCTCCTCGCGTTGCTCGCGGTGTTCATTACCTTGTCGCTCCTCGTTTTCCTCGTGGTGCCGCAGAACATCAGTCGTCTCAAGCATTTCGTGATCCGGCGCTATCATTCTAAGGCTGCGGTGAGATTTTTGCGCTTCATCGATTTGATCCAGAAGACCTTGTCGGAAGCGCCACTTCTGATGGAGCAGAAATATATGACGCTGCTGTTCCTGACTGCCTGTGTGTGGATCGACGAATCACTGGTCCTGTGCGCGATTATTCCTGGGCTGTCGCGGAGCCCGGCTCTGCTGGCGAGCGGTCTCGTCAGCTTTCTGACCACGATCGCGACAGGGCTGAGCGCGGTCGGGCCATTGCCAACAGAGACTTTTGATCACATCGCCCCTTTCAGGCATCTGTCGGGCGCGACGAGTGCGGGCATGTACCGAATGGCGACGGCCGTCCCGCTGCTTCTGGTCGGACTCGTCGCGTTCGCGCGTTATGGTGCCTGGCGCTTGCGGCCGCCACGAAAGACCAACGACTCTGGTCAAACCGCGTCGCCAGGGAGGAGACTTTGACCATAACGCTCGTTTACGACGATACGGTCGGTGTCCCGCCGGACATCACAACGTTGACCGGGCTCGATCACTTTGGCCCGCTGTTCTATCGCAAGAAGACCTTGGCGAGCCACGTGTTCGCAACCGCTGAGACTGTCGTCGACGAGATCGTTCACCTGCGCGGTCCGGGCGATCTCGCCGCGCTCAAGACGCGCCTCGCGTTTCCGCCACCCGATTCGCGCTACATCTACTTTCCGGCGAACATCGCGCCCGGTCAGAGTTTCGACTTGGTATCGATCTTCTTCCAAAAAATCGCGCTCTCCAGCCGAGACCTTGCCTTGACCGTAGGGACGGCGCCGCGCTGGACCGGCATTTTCCTGGTGGGCGCCGACAGGATGAGGGAAATCGCCAATCGCGACAGCACGCGGATCATTGGCGACGTTGCCTCGCATAATTTCGCTAACGTCGCCGCAGTCGAAAATCGCGGCCTGTTCGTCGATCTCGCGGATTACACCAACTTTCTGGAGTTCATCACAAGCCATTTCCAGGTTCGGCATTTCAATGACATCGGATACGATCGCTTCACGGTCAGGAAGTCGTCGAGGGACAAAGAGAAGATACGGCGCGAATATAGTTTCTACAAATGCCTCCCGGAATCGATGCAGGTCTTTTTCGTGCAGGCCTTCGACTTCGCCGAGGCGGGAATTAGCGCGTCATACAAGATGGAACGTCTTAACGTTCCGGATGTCGCCATGCAGTGGGTACACGATGCCTTCAGCAAGGATGAATTCGACCGCTTGCTCGAACGCCTGTTTAATTTCCTTGGCAGCCGTGTCCGCAAGACGGTCCTACGCGAAATCGCCGAGGAGGAGCATCGCAGACTCTACTTGTACAAGGTGGAGGAACGGGTACAAGCCCTGAAGGCGCTCCCGCTGTTCACGAGGCTCGATGGATTGCTTGCCGGCGCAACCCCCTTTGGCGGCATCGACCGTCTGTTCGAACGCTATGCCTCACTGCTTGCCAGGCTGGCACGCGGCGGGCGGACGGCGGAGCTAAGCGTCAGCCACGGCGATCTCTGTTTCTCGAACATTCTTTACGACAAACGCACTCAACTTCTGAAACTCATCGACCCGCGCGGCGCGGCCTCGGTGGACGAATTATTCATGGACCCCTACTATGACCTAGCCAAGCTGTCGCACTCGATCCTTGGCGGCTATGACTTCATCAATAACGGCCATTTCACGGCTGAAATCGACAACGATCTGCGTCTGAAGCTATCTCTCGCCGGCTCCGACCGCGGCGACAAGCAAGCGGCCTTTCGGGCAGCGGTCGCCGCTGCCGGATTCAGGATTGATCTTGTCAGACTCTATGAGGCCTCGCTCTTTATCAGTATGTTGCCGCTCCACGCCGACGACCCCGGCAAACTTGTCGCGTTCGCGTTGACCGCCAGTGCGATACTTGAGGATCTTGAGCGTCGATGAACTCAGTCAGAGTCCGGCCCATGCTCGAGGAAGTGTTTTAATTCCTGGGGTGTTCCAAGCGGGTGGACGGCATCGAGCGGCACTTCGTGGATATGGACGGCGCGCCCCTCGGCGATCAGCTGGTTGTACATTGGTGCGATGTACCGCTCGCCGCGCTCGAGATGCTGGGGCACCGCATAATATCGCTCATAGATCGAACGATAGAGCCCCAGCGAGCTGAAGTAGTATAGCCCGACGGTCGCATGCGGCGAGATGCGCTGCTTTTCGCGGACCTCAATAGCCTGTCCGCTCGTCTCATCGAGGCTCACGAAGCTCCACCCTTCGCCGTCTCCCGGAAAACACGGAATCCAACCGTCACCGCGGATCGCCGAAACGGGCAGGGCGCGCGCTTCAACATAAGTGTCTATGTTATAGACGGCGATCGGAGCCCCGTCGTTGGTGATGCGGTGGCTGGCCAGAAGTGCCGTCGTTGCCTGGCCGTCGGTCACCGCGTCGAGTTCAATCAACTCAAACCCGACGATGCCGAGCCGCGGCGCCTCAGCAGCAATGAACGCCTGGGCGTTGTCGGCGCGTCGGGCGATGAATACGAACCGCCAGCCAGCATCGATGAAGCCGCGCAGGCTCTCCATCGACCATGCGAACAGCGAGCGGCCGAGCGCCAGGATGGCATACTTGGGAACATCGTATCCCGCCTCGCGGAAGCGTCGCCCCTCGCCCGCCATCGTGATAATGACATATGGGCCCTGGGTGCTCATGAATCTTCGCCGATCAAGTGGCGGATGTCGTCGTAGCTGTGGGAGACAAATTCGTCGGGGCGGACCGCACGATCGTCAACGTAGAAGCCTCCGTGACCGGCCCATGGCTTGCCGAAATGAATTTCGTCGTAGGGGATCTCATGCTTATCGAGCCATGCCGTTGCCACGCGCGCGGTCACGGCGTTGATGCGCCCGATGTTGCCGTCAAAGGTGTTCATGTTTCGGGAAGTCATGATGATTATGTAAAACCCGTCGTTCTTGTACGCCCGCAGCCGTTTCACGACCTCGTCGCGCGGCGGTACATCCGCGTAGGACTGGTCCGGCCTCTTCACGGAGCACAGTGTGCCGTCGAGGTCGATGACGATGCAATTCCGCCTTTGGATCATGGTGGCGAAGTCCGTCGCGGTGTTTCAGCGATTCGGGTTGATGTCAGTAGCCATGTGCCGGCCGCCTGGAAGAGAGACCCGGATTCCCTACGCCGGGACCGTGGTGAGAGCCCGGCGGGCGCGGTATTCACCATAGGCGAGCAAAGCTCCAAACATTCCAAAAAGATAAAGTGAGTAATAGTATTTGAACTGGCTCGCCGGTGCCACCAGTGCGACGACCGGTACGCGACTTCCGATCAACATCGCTGCCGCTGCCGTCGCTGGCAACAGGCGGTGCAGAAGCATTGCGATCGACACCAGCGCCAACCCGGGCAGCAAGCTCCAGTGTAAGGCGCTGCCGGTCAACGTCAGTCCTTCATAGCGCGATGTCCGGTCGATCACCCCCTTCATCCTGTCGTAGAGGACCGCTGATAGCGGTTCACGAGCAATCGTGCGCCAGGTTTTCGGCGGATAGCCTGTGCCGGACCGCGCGAAATCGGCGTACAAAAAATCGTCAGGCGACAGACCGGAGCTGATAAGAAGTGCGATCGCACGGTCCGCCGCGAACAAGGGCAGGTTGTTGCCCAGGGTCTGCCGGACGCGAGTGCCGAAGGCCGCGAATTCGGCGTCGCTTGCGTTGGCGTTCCACTTGCCGGCCCAATAGACACCGGCTTCATATGGGACAGATATCGATCGAACGGCATCGAGATCGACGACCCGCGAAAAGACCCGCTCGTCCTCCGCCTTATCGGGCGACCAATAGTCGTGCTGCATTACGAACCCGAATGGATTGAGCAGGAGTACCAGAGAATAGTCGCGTGCCTGATCACGGAACACTGTCTTCTGCACACCGATACCAAGCAGTCCATAAACAGCGACGACGACGGCGAGCATTTTCGCTGTTTCACGCGGGGGCGCCACTCTGAAGATGGCCAGCAGAATTGGCAATGTTATCGCCGTGACAATGCCTTCGCCACGGTAGAGTTCCAGGAAGCCGCATACACCGCTGAGTACCCATCCCTCTATGGCATGCGGCATTGGCACGGCACCGATGCTTCGTCGGCGAACCTTGTTAAACAGGTAAATCGCCAGGGCCATATGCACGACCCCAAAAACCGTATCACGCGTGTACAAGATCGAATTGACGATGATCGGGACACTGACGAGCGATAAACCGACCGCCAATGCCGCGATCGTGATGCCGCCGATACGGTTGAGTGTCGCCGCGATATAGACAAGGAGCGCCGCGGTGATGACGATCTGAAATAATCCTATGACAGCGACGTTTGGCCAAACCTGATAGAGGCCGAGCCAAAGCAGTGGATGCAGGTAGGAAAACCAATTGTCGATATGCAACGACTCCAGGCGCCTGATCGATGCCAGCGTGTCGGTCATCAGCAGGCCTGGCCACAAACCGAGCAGCCAGATCAGATAGTAGATGGCCAGGAAGGCGAACAATGCGGCGCAGCGCACGGAATCGCGGCGGTTGCGGGCGAGAAAGGCGACGACGGCGTCACGGTGAGCCAGCACTCCGTAACACAACGCGTAAATCGCGCCGAACATGGTGGCGCGCAGAACGACAAGGATGAGGTAGAATCTACCGGTATCGGGATCAAGGTAGCGGTTCTCGTTGTAGATCGCGAAGACCAGCCAAAGGGCCGGTACTATGAGAGCGAGGCACGCGGAGCGCGCGCGGTTGACCAGCATGTTCTTGATCCGTGGAGGCTATTTGAGTTTTCAAGTGTCGTATGCCGTGATCGTTCGCGCAAGAGAGACTTGTCGCGGCGGTTGGTGCCACGTGGGGACTCGCCGGTCACGCCATGGCGCGCCAAGGCGAATGAATGCGACGGCCGTGCGACATTCAGCGGGAAGCGCATGTAGACCCCGCTCACCCCGCCGTGATGCGATCGATCTCCGCCAGGTCCTCCGCGGTCAGTTTCCACGCGCCGGCCTTGACGTTCTGCTCCAACTGTTCCGGCTTCGTCGCGCCGGCGATCACGCTCGTCACCGGCTGCCGCGACAGCAGCCAGGAGAACGCGAGCTCCAGCATCGTCTTCCCCCGCGCCTCCACGAAGTCGCCGAGTTGCTCGGCGATGACCCAGTTGCGCTCGGTCAGATAGCGGTCGGCGAGGCGCTGCGTCGCGGCCAGCCGCGTGCCGGGCGGCATCGGCGCGTTGCGGCGGTATTTCCCGGTCAGCAGCCCGCTGGCGAGCGGGAAGTAGGGCAGCATGCCCATCCCGGCGGCGCGCGCGGCGGGCATCAGTTCCGCCTCGGGCGCGCGGAACACCAGCGAGTATTCGTCCTGGCAAGAAACGAATTTGTTCAGCCCGCACACCTGCGCCGTCCACCGCGCCTCGGTCACGCGCCACGCCGGGAAGTTGGAACAACCGATGTAGCGCACCTTACCCTGCCGCACGAGATCGTCCAGTGCGCGTAACGTTTCCTCGATCGGCGTGCGCGGATCGAAACCGTGGATCTGATACAGGTCGATCCAGTCGGTGCGCAGGCGGCGCAAGCTGTCCTCGACGGCGGTCATGATGTAGCGGCGGGCGCCACCCTGTTTCACCCCGACGCTGTCCATCGGGTTGCCGAATTTCGTGGCCAGCACGATGTCGCGGCGGCGGTCGCCGAGCACCTGACCCATCAGGGTTTCCGAACCGCCCTGCTCGCCGTAGGTGTCGGCGGTGTCGAACTGGGTAATGCCCAGATCGATCGCTTTGTGGATGACGGCGCGCGTTGCCTCGAGGTCGATGCGGCCGCCGAAATTGTTGCAGCCCAGTCCGATGCTGGAGACGCGCAGGCCGGAGTGGCCCAGATTTCGGATTTCCATCGGCTTTGTCCCCGCGTTCGACAACGGCAGGATGTCAAAGCTGGGTTGGATTGTCCATGTTGCCGTCCGGCGGCCGCGGCTGAGGAAGCGCCGGGGCTTCCGCCCCGGACCCCGACCAAGGGCATTGCCCTTGGAACCATTCATTTTGGGTAGGTGTGTGAGGAGGGCCG